>JBBRMW010000184.1:0-12203 GCA_038230635.1 Aggregatilineales bacterium
TCGCGTGATGGTAGGTGGTCGCGTAGGCCGTCAGGGTCAACGGGCTGTAGGTCGGACGGGGTGTTTCCGTCGCGTGATGATAGGTGGTCGCGTAGGCCGTCAGGGTCAACGGATTGTAGGTCGGACGGGGTGTTTCCGTCGCGTGATGATAGGTGGTCGCGTAGGCCGTCAGGGTCAATGGGTTGTAGGTCGGACGGGGTGTTTCCGTCGCGTGATGATAGGTGGTCGCGTAGGCCGTCAGGGTCAATGGGTTGTAGGTCTGGCAAGGCGTGGCTGTTGCGTGGTGGTAGGTGGTCGCGTAGGCCGTCAGGGTGAGTGGGCTATACGTTGGACGCGGCGTTTCTGTCGCGTGATAATGTGCCGTTGCGTAGGCGGTCAGGGTCAACGAAACGGAAGTCGGGTAGGGGTTGTCTGATTGTTTACTTGTCGGGCAGAGGGTGTCGGAGGAAAAATCGACTGGATCCACCGCAACATGCGCGTAAACCGAAATGGCTTGGATGCTGAAGAAGACGCCGACCAACACGAATAGTGCTAACAAAAATTGGGGGGATCGTTGTGTGTTCATCGATGGTGCTCCGCAATAGGGATAAGGTGCGGTGGTTATACGATTATCGTATCCGTCACCATAAACATCTTACTACCAGTTTGGGTTAATCATCTCAGATGGGGCGTTCCAGTTGTTTAACAAAATGGCACCGCATCGTGCCTAGTCAACGAGTCGGAGCCGGGCACGAAGTTCGCGGCTCGGCGGGCGGGGTGCGATCCGAGTCGGACGCCGAGCGGTTGTTGGCGGCGAATGGGGCGCGATCGGCGTAGGGATGCGGCCTGCCGTGTGCGCCAACGGACTCGCCTCGCCTGCCGCACCCCGCATGTGATACTATTAGGGCGATGGAATGTGGATTATTGGTATTCGCCATATGAGCTTTTCAACCCCGATCGCCCTGGTTTTGTTGGTCGTGCTGCCCGTCCTGGCCTGGATCGGACGCCCGCGTTTGGCCTATCGGCGACGGCGCGATCTCGCCAGCGTGCTTGTGCGGCTGATCATCGTAAGCTTGTTGATCTTGGCGTTGGCGGGTTTGGGTCGCGTGCAGGCGGCGGATCGGCTGACCGTCGTCTTTTTGTTCGATAACTCGGACAGCATCAGCTCCGCCGTCCGCGATCAAGCTAGAAAAGATGCCTTCCGCGTGAGCCTGAGCAAAGATTACAAAACCTGGGGATTGATGCAGGTCTCAAATTTGCTCGTTCTTTGGCCGTCCGAAACACTGCCGACGTTGAGCAAGCAGGTGGGTAATAAATTGGCGGCGTTGGCGATCGCGCTTTATTGATTTAACGAACGCACTCTTGATTCGACGGGTTCTCCAAGTGTGATCAAATAATCATGATGATTATAACAAATTAACCAGCCTTCATCTTGCGGAACGATATAATATTCCTGAAGATATGCTGCTTCTTTGATTATTTCTATAAAAGCATTTATGGTACCTTCATAAACAATGCGCTCGGATCCTGGTCCATCAGCAATTAGCCAAAGCAATGTCTCAGTGACGGGAACAAGGGAAGAGAGAGCTTTATATCCATCGCTATTTATAAATCTAATCCTTTCTCCTCTAAACTTAAAATGCTCCCACCACCATCCTTTAGTTATATTTCCCACGAAGCGATCTTTGATCTGATCGATAACCTTCTTAGCCTTTTCTGGATCAACTTGACGGAACACCTCGTTTGTTAATTTAAGGTTAATAAATAACTCTTCAATCTCTTTTTTCAGAAACTCAGTCATAACCCGCCTCTTTCTCTCTGGTAATTGATAATCCGTACTGGCACGTCTTATTTTCTTTCATAAGGTTACTGATTCATCCATACCGAATTGACCCCATGTCCTTAACCCTTGATGGAGGGTGGAAGTTGCATGGCGTAAATAGGGCAAAAGCAGTTCAAAGCGCTGATGCTTACCAGGAACCCGCAACGATTATTTTTACCAGTTTCCTCTATTAGCCGCCATCGAGTAGATGGAGTTTAGCCTGCTGTTTTGGATTGTCCAAGTCATATGAAGAAACCGCGCCACTCAATGCGCATCGAGCCGAGGCTGTAAAGTAGTCAGGCGCTGCCCTGGTGCTGTCCGATCAAATCCAATCCGCGCAAGTACCAGTCAATACAATTTTTTGCTCACGTGACTCTTCATATCCCGCCCTGCCCCGCTTGTGATACTATTGGGGCACGATAGAAACGGATGTATTGGTATGAGCTTTTCAACCCCAATCGCGCTGGTCTTGTTGGTTGTGCTCCCGGTCCTGGCCTGGATCGGACGCCCGCGTTTGGCCTATCGGCGACGGCGCGATCTCGCCAGCGTGCTTGTGCGGCTGATCATCGTAAGCTGCTTGATCTTGGCGCTGGCTGGGTTGCAGCGGGTGCAGGCGGCGGATCGGCTGGCCGTCGTCTTTTTGTTGGATAACTCGGACAGCATCAGCCCCGCCGCGCGCGATCAGGCGCAAACGTATATCCGCGACGCACTCAGCCACATGAGTCCCGACGATCGGGCGGGCGTGATTGTGTTCGGCCAAAACGCGCTGGTCGAGCGTCCGCTGTCGAATGCCAAAGATTTGGCGGCGATCACCTCCGCGCCCATCAGCCTGAACACCAACGTCGCGGGCGCGATCCGGCTGGCGTTGGCGATGTTCCCCGGCGACGCGGCCAAACGTGTCGTGCTGCTGAGCGATGGCGACGAGACGCGCGGCAGTGCCCTCGAAGCGGCGCAGTTGGCGGCTGCCACCAACGTGCAGATTGATACCGTGCCACTGCCGCAGCGCAGCGGGCAAGATATGGCCGTGACCAATGTGCGACTGCCCAGCAAAGTCAATACGGGCGAACAATTCGATGTGGGCGTCACGGTGCAGAGTGGTGGAGATGCCAGCGCTACCTTGACGCTGCTGGCGGGCGGTGCGGTCGTCGCGCAAAAGGTGGTCCAGCTCAAGGCGGGCGCGAATAACTTTGTGTTCACGCTGACTGTCAAAAATCAGGGCTTCGATGATTTCCGCGTGCGCGTCGATCCGATCACGCCCGATACGTTTTATCAGAACAACGAGTTATCTGGCTTCACTGAAGTGACCGGCCCGCCGCGCGTCTTGCTGGTCAGCCCGAAGCCCGAAGAAACGGCTGCATTGCTGCCTGCCTTGCAAAATTCCGGCGTGCAAGTGGATATCGTTGCGCCGGGCGATCTGCCGACGGGGCTGGCGGCATTAGCGAGCTATAAATCGGTGATCCTGGCGAATGTCTCGGCGACGACGGCGCTCACGATGCAGCGTATGAAGCTCTTGCAAACCTATGTGCGCGATCTCGGCGGCGGTTTGGTGGTGATCGGCGGCCCCGATAGTTACGGTGTCGGCGGCTATTTCCAGACGCCGCTCGAAGAGACGCTCCCGGTCGAGATGCGCATCAAGGACGAAAAGCGCATCCCCAAACTGACAATGGTCTACGTGATCGATCGATCGGGCAGCATGGAAGAAGTCGGGCCAAGTGGCGTCACGAATTTAGAACTGGCGAAGGAAGCCGCTCGCCGCTCGATCGCGTTCCTGTATCCGCAAGACCGGGCGGGCGTGCTCTCGTTCGATAGCAACCCGGAATGGCTCGTGCCGATCCAAAACGTGACCAACCGCGACGCGATGAACAACCAGATCGGCAGCCTGCGTCCGGGCGGCGGCACCGATATTTTCGCGGCGGTCAAGGTCTTCGCGGAAGCCCTGCCCGCCGATCCGTCCACGCTCAAGCATGTGATTTTGCTGACCGATGGCGGCGCTGATCCGACGGGCATTGTCGATATGGTCGCCAAACTGAACAAGGATTATGGCGTCACCGTCAGCACGATCGGCATCGGCAGCGGCGTGCCGCCATTCATGGCCGATATTGCGAAGGCGGGCAAGGGCATCTATTACAACCTCGTCGATCTGCAGACGATCCCGCAGATTTTCACCGCCGAGACGGTGCTGGCGACGCGCTCGTACATCGTCGAGAGCGAATTCAATGCCAAGCAAACCGCCGATACGCCGATGCTGACCGGGATCACGGCGCTGCCCTCGCTGCTCGGTTATGTGGCGACGACCGCCAAAGATACGGCCATCGTTTCGCTCAGTGTACCCGGTTACGACGATCCGCTGCTCGCCTCGTGGCAGTACGGTTTGGGGCGCGCGGTGGCCTTCACCTCCGATGCGACGGCGCGCTGGGCGAAAAACTGGACGAGTTGGGATCAGTTTGGGCGCTTCTGGAGTCAGGTCGTGCATTACACGGTCGGCGAAGGCAGTGGCAACAAGCTCGAATCGCACGTCGAACAGCGCGGCGATCAATCGGTGCTGGTCGTCGATGCGCGCGACATCAACGGCGCGTACCTGAACAGCCTGAATTTGCAGGCGTCGGTGGTCGATCCGAAACTCGGCGCGCAAGCGATCGCTTTGCAGCAGGTCGCGCCGGGGCGTTACGAAATCCCGATCGATCCGCATCAGGAAGGCAGCTATTTTATCCGCGTCGGCGGCAGCAATCCAAACGATCCGGCGTCCGCCGCCGCGCAAACGACGGGTTGGGTGCTCAGCTATTCGCCCGAATATCGGTTGCACGCCACCAATTTCGGCTTGCTCGACGACTTGGGGCGGCTGACGGCGGGTGAGACGCTGGTTGCGCATCCCGAAAAAGTGTTCGCGCATGACTTGAGCCGCGAGACCGCCGCCACACCCGTTTGGCCGATCCTGCTGCTGTTGGCGATCCTGCTGCTGCCGCTCGATATTGCGCTGCGCCGCCTGAGCCTGACCGCCGATGATTTGCGCCGGGCGGAGGCGTGGCTGCGCGCGCGACTCGGCGTGCGACGGCTGACGCCCGCGTTCGGCACAGTGGGCGCAGCGTCGTCGCCGCGCCTGTCACGTCTGATGGACGCCAAAGAACGTGCCGCCGCCGCGACACCCGCTAGCAACGGGAACGTCCCGACAATGGCAAGCGCACCCGATCAGCCCGCGAGCGCCAGTCTGACGCCCGAACCACCGAAGGAAAAGCCCGCGCCCGTATTACCCGCCGCCAAACCCGGCACGACGGCCAATACACTGGCGTCGCGTCTGGTCGCTGAACGCAAAAAGCGCGGGGGCTGAAATAATGCGGGTTGCTGTCTATCATTGGCTATCGAAACCCATTCGCCCGTTCTTGGCGGTGCTGATCTTGCCAATTATTGTTATCGGGAATGATTGCTGGATTGACGGCAGCGATTGGAAGCAGAAACCGTCTTTCGCACAGGCCGAGAAACTGGCGTATACGACCCAAAAACCTGACGGAAAAACCGACTTATTGGTATATGATCCAACGACCCGCATCGGTGAACCCATTCACACGGACACGGATTATACTTTATTCAGCTTTGGTGCAGATGGGCGATTGGCGTTCTCATCAAAGAACGGCAGCCGTGCCCAACTTTACGTATTGGATACCAATTCACCGCACAATGCACCTGTCAATATTAGCCAAGACGCCAATGCAGAGAATATTCCGTTAGCCTGGAGTCCCGATGGACGCTATTTGGCATTTGCATCCTATCCCACCAACGATACTGCGTTGATTTACATTTGGGACGGCAAAGCGTCAACCAACATTACGCCTGTTGATTTACCATCTGCTGCCGTGATTTACACGGCATCTTGGAGTCCCGATGGGCGTTATTTAGCATTTAACACAGCCCATGCGGACAAAACCGCATTGATTTATGTGTGGGATGGTAAAACGTCTACCAACATTACACCCGTTGGTTTAGCGACCACCAAAAAATATTATTCGGAAGCGTGGAGTTCCGACGGACAATTGGCTTTTACCGTCCACGATGAGGGCTATCCATCTAGTCGCGATCCCAGTGAAATTTATCTATGGGACGGACACAAAACTATCAACCTCAGCCAAAATCCGACGAGTGAGGACGATGCGGCCACTTGGAGCGGCGATGGACGGTTGGCATTCCTGTCGGATCGAGACGGTAAATTTCATATTTTTGTGTCGGATGACCGTTCAGTCAAAAATGGAGCACCAAATATAGATACATTTACTGATGTCGCACCCGAGCTAGTCAATTACTATAGCCTCCCGGTATGGACATCACAGGGATTATTGGCCTTTACTGCTGCTGGCCCCCAGGATAAACATGCTCAAATTTATCTATGGAATGGGCAAACAATTGCAAATATCAGCCAAAACCCAGATATGCACAACAGCAGCCAAACATGGAGTGCGGACGGGCGGTGGGCGTTCGCAACATTTTTTTCAGAACAGCAATTGATTTACGTTCGAGCGGCGGATAATAGCACACTTTTTACAGCCGAAGGGGCAATCCCATTTTGGAGTAGGGGTGGATATTTGGCGTTTTGTACACAACACTCGTCTTCATGGGATTTGTCGGTATGGGACGGGCGAGAATCCACCCGTATTACGCAAGGTGATGTGATTACGGCGCAATGGCAGGGCGAGAATCGCGTCGACTGTTTATTTGGGTAACACCAGAACCGGATATGAGGATAGTCCCACATTGAGTCCGCAATCTGAGCCGATCAACAAAACCATCTCACCCGGACTCGTCAATACGATCGGACTCATATTGATGTTTCCGATCGGGCTTCTGACTTTGATCCCGTATTGGCTGGTCTGGCACGAGATCGCGTTGAGTGGCTTCAATGCGGTGATCATCCTCGTTGCGCTGATTCCGAGCGTGATCATCCACGAGATGCTGCACGGTGTCGGTTATCTGCTCGGTGGCGCGAAAATCGGCGAAGTGAAGTTCGGCTTCCTAGTCCGCAAGCTGCTGCCCTACGCGCATTGCAAAGTACCGTTGAGCGCCGCTGGTTATCGCCTGGGTGTCGCGCTACCTGGTTTAATCCTCGGCGTCCTACCACTGATTATCGGCTTGTTGGCACATGATCCGACCTTGACCGTCTATGCGATTGCCATGATCCTCGCGGCAGTGGGCGACCTGATCACATTGGTGATGCTCGTGCCCGTACCCAATAATGCCCGCGTTCAAGATCACCCCTCGAAGCCGGGATTCCAAATTCTGCCCTGAACCTTTGCGCCACGCCGCGCCTTTCGTGTATCCTTGTCCGCGTAAGAAACGTCTTAGACCTTCAAATTGCGGTAAGGAACATTCATGGCTAACGATCCAATGGCGAGCGTGCAGCACGTCACAACGGGTGAAGCGCTCAAAACGCTCGGTTTGGTGCATCGCGTGCGCATCCCGCCCGGCCCCGGTCCGCATCCGACCTTGATCATGATTCATGGGCTGGACGGTAATGAGGATGTGACTTGGATCTTCGCCCGGAGCGCCGCGCCTGATTGGTTGATCCTGTCGCCGCGCGCGCCTGTGCCGACTCCCGGCGGCTTCAGTTGGTATCAGGCATCGCCGCTGTCATTCAGTGCGGGTCTAGAATCGCTCGAACGCTTTATCGATGGCGCGCTGCGCACCTATCCGATCGATCCCGAACGGGTGGTTTTGCTCGGCTTCAGTCAAGGTACGGTGATGAGCTTCGCCTACACGCTCCGTGCATCGCCACCGCACCCGATCGCGGGCGTCGCGGCCCTGTGTGGGTTCATCGCTAACCTGACCACGCTCACCATCGCACCATTGGGCGGCTTGCCTGTCCTGATGCTGCATGGCACACAAGATGAGCGCGTCCCGATCGCCTGGGCACGCGCCGCCCGCGATCGACTGGGTGTTGCGGGCGCGGCGCTCACCTACGAGGAGTCGGAGACGGGGCACAAGGTCAGCGCGACCGGAATGCGCACGTTGGCGAGTTGGCTGCAAAAGCGATTGCAAAATGGGATACCTCACCCCCCAACCCCCTCTCCGTAATCACGGAGAGGGGGCGTCAAGCCGGAGATCTCCCCTCTCCGTGAGGACGGAGAGGGGCGGGGGGTGAGGTTCTTTAAGGAAGGGGGGGCGACATGAGTTTTATCGCAGATATGGGGCTGATCGCGCTGCGAATCGGCGCGTTCGTCATTGGCGTTTACCTGATCATCTCAGCACTGCTCTCCGCGATTCGGACGTTCATACTGCCGCGCAGTGCGCCCGATCAAATTGTGCGCGCCGTGTTTTTAGGGGTGCGCAGGCTGTTCGATCTGCGGATGCGGCGCTCCACCACCTATGAGCAGCGCGATTCGATCATGGCAATGTATGCGCCGATCGCCTTGATCACGCTGCCCGTCGCCTGGATGATCGTCGTCGGCGTGGGCTATTCCGCCGTCTATTGGGCGCTCACCGACGGACGAGTAAGCGATGCGATCTTCCTGAGCGAATCGTCGCTGACGACGGTGGGTTTTGCGCCAGTGAGCGGCCTGTTCGTCTCGACCCTCGTGTTTATCGAGGCGACGACGGGCGTCCTGATCAATGCCGTTTTGATCGCCTATCTGCCAACCATGTACGCCGCTTTTTCTGCCCGCGAACAGCTTGTGACGCTGCTCGAAGTGCGCGCCGGGCTGCCGCCTTCGCCGATTACGCTGTTCGAGCGCTATAACCGGATTCGGGGCATGGCCGATCTGCACGAACTCTGGGGCGAATGGGAAGTCTGGTTCGCGCAGTTGGAGGAATCGCACAGTTCTTTGGCCGCACTGGCTTTCTTTCGATCGCAGCAGCCGGGACGTTCGTGGATCACCTCGGCGGGCGCGATCTTGGATAGCGCCGCGCTGTCTTTGGCACTGCTGGATTTGCCCGATGACTATCAAGCCGCCCTCACGATCCGGGCGGGATTCCTGGCGCTGCGTCAAATTGCCGATTTTTTCGGTATCGATCACAATGCGACGCCAAATCCCGATGATCCGATCAGTGTCTTGCGCGAGGAATTCGACGACCTGTGCAACGAACTGGCAAGCGTGAATATTCCGCTCAAAGCGGATCGTGATAAAGCCTGGAAGGAATATTCGGGCTGGCGTGTCAACTACGATACGGTGCTGATCGCGCTGGCCGGAATGACGATGGCACCTTATGCGCCCTGGTCATCCGATCGTTCAAATCGTAAGCGGCGACCAAAATTGCTGCTGAAAAAGCGCAAGATCATCACCCCCGCGCCGTAGCCAGTTAGCGGACGCGGCAGGCCGTCGTCCCTATAGGCACGGCGGTTTTCGTAGGGACGATGGCCTGCCGCGTCCGTCCGAATTCTCCGAATGGCGCGTTTAACGGTAGGGCTGACCGAATTTGCCGCGAAAGGCAACTTCGGCGAGCGGCTTGCGCTTCTTCAGCCCCTGCCCAATTGCCTTGACCGGATAACCAAACGGTAGGACCGCCAGCACATTCTGATCGGCTGGGATGTCGAGGAAGCCGTTGATCTCTGCCAGCCGCCCGGAAAACCCCACCCAATTCGAGCCGATGCCGTGTGACCATGCGGTCAGGATCATCGATTGGATCGCGCGGCTGCCATCCGAAATGCCAATGTCGCCCGCGTTCACGACCACCACGATCGCCACGGACGCCTTCGCAATATAGGGACCGGTCTTCGCCAGTTCGCCGAGCCGCCGCAGCGCCTCACGATCCTCGACGACGACGAAATGCCAGGGTTGGCCGTTACTACCACTGGCGGTCAGGCGTCCAGCTTCGACGATCTCATCGACCAGTGCCGCTTCAATTGGTTTATCCTGAAAATCACGCACAGCTAACACGGTTTGTACCGACTCGAAAACGTTCATTGTAGAAACCCCATTTTGTTTAGATTTGATTTTAGAACGCGCCGTCACATGGAATTGTTACCCATAAGGAACGGAAGGAGTGCATTCAAGGTTGGGGGCAGACTATAGAACCCCTCTATCCCCCCACCCCTTTCCCCCACGCAAGCGGGGGGAAAGGGGAGTCACACCTGACCGCTGACCGAGATAGCCACGTCCTTCAGCCAGCGGGTGCTCCCTTTGCCCCGGCTGCGTGTCCTCACCCTTATCGCTGCCCTGCTGATTGTGAACACTTGCAGAAGCGTCTGCTCCCTTTCCCCCCGCCTGCGTGGGGAAAGGGCTGGGGATAGAGGGGTTCTTTCGCCTATTGGCAAGGCAAGGGCAGGGGCCGAGGTACATGGGTCTGTCCACTCCCAAATCCCGCCCCCATCCTTGAATGCACCCAACGGAAAGTGTTTGTCGCAACCGCAAATACAAAACACAAGTTCTATTGACTCCGTCCGCGAAATTTGTTAGCGTTAACACGGATCGTGTTTTTTAGGCGACAAACTCAACATGTTGTTCCGACTCCCATCACCTATTCTGGGAACGGTAGCGCTCCCATAGCAGGAAATAGTTCGTTTTTCGTCACGGAGGTAAAAGAAATGGTTCGCAAGCATTCGCACGCAGATTGTTTATTGTCCTCGCACTCGTCCTGGTCGCATCGAGTGTGTTTCTAAAACAAGCTCAGGCGGCCACTTATTCGATCACTGTCAATTCGGGGTCGAGCACCGGCGGAATCAAGTACGGTGGCATCGGTTGGTTGTACGGCCTGGGTGAGAACAATTACATCCCCGATTCGAAGATCACCAACTTGGGTCATCCTGGCTATTCGGGACAAAAAGCGCCCTGGGGCGCACAACATGCCTATGGCGACGCGCTAAACGTGGCGGTGCAGGCCAAGCGAGTCGGCATGAAGGGGATCGACATCTACGTGCAGGACTACTATGCACAGTGGCCGTACCCGAATAACGGCATCGACAGCTACATCAAGAACGTCCTCGATAAGGTGATCGACAGCGTAAAAAAGGACGCGAATCGCTCGTTCGTGCGCTATGACCCGTTCAATGAACCGGATTGGATTTGGTATGGGAGTTCGGGCAGCAAACTCACCCAGTTTTTGAACGATTGGAAAAAGGCATATAACGAGATCAAATCGCGCGACGGCTCCGCTGCCAAGATCATCGGCCCCAGTTTCGAGCACTACAGCGCCAGCGCTTATGATGCGTTCATCTCGTTTTGCAAAGCCAACAACTGCCTGCCGGATGTGATCACTTGGCATGAGTTGGGCGACGACTTCTTTTCGCAATACTACAACAATTACAACAGCTACCGAAGCATCGAGTCCAAGTACGGAATCGGCACGAAAGAGGTGTACATCAACGAATATGGGCGATCCGGCAAGGATATTCCGCGTCCGGGCAAGCTGATCCAGTACCGCGCGCGCTTTGAAAACACCAAAGTTTGGGGCGGCATGGCTTTTTGGACGGGCGGCAACAAACTCGATGATCTGCTGACCGACGAGGGCGCAGGCAATGGGCGCGAGACGGGCGCGTACTGGCTGTATCAGTGGTACGGGCACATGTCGGGTAACACGGTGAATGTTGCGCTGCCCAGTTCGACGGGCGCGCTGCAAGCGATTGGCAGCAAAAGTGGCACGAACACGGTCAAAGTGATCTTCGGCGGCTCTGGTGGCGACTCCGATGTGAACACGATCAATGTCGTCGTAACGGGCTTGTCGTCGGGCACGGTCAAGTACGAGATATACGAGACGAACTACACGACTGGTTATGAGTCACAGCCGGGCGTGCGGTCATCGGGCACAGCGACGGTTTCCAACGGCCAGATCACGATCTCGGTGTCCAATGCCAAAGCACTATCGGCGTACTTGGTGAACGTTCATCCGTAAGAACCTCACCTATAATCCCTCGCCATAAAATGGCGATACATTACCCACAAATTCACCTCACCCCCCGCCCCTCTCCGTCCTCACGGAGAGAGGTGCAGGACTCGACTTGGTCTCGATCTGTGGCGGATGCGGTCTGGTTTGACGCCCCCTCACTGTGGTGACGGAGAGGGGCAGTGGATGAGGTTCTGGTCCTATCCGCGCCGCGCCACCAGCCGCGACAACTCCCCCAATTCGCGCAGCCGCACCACGAATGCCGCGCCCAAGAACACGATCGCGCCAATCGCCAGTTGGATCGTTACCCGCACGATCGCTGAGCCATGCCCATTAAGCAGCGTGCCCACGATCACGATCGCGGCGGCCATCGCCAGACTCGCCAGGGCGGTTTTGCCGATCGTCTCGAACAGCAGTCCTTCGCCGATGCTCGCCCAGCGTCGCCGTAAAATGATCAGCAGCGTGAACACTTCGACACTGATGGCGATCGTGTTGGCAAACGCGAGTCCGCTGACGCCCGTCGAGTTGTAGCCCCAATAGCCGAACGCAAAGGCCGCCGTATGATTGGCGAAATAGTAGCGACCCGCACCCAACAGGTTCGGCA
>JBBRMW010000185.1:0-12125 GCA_038230635.1 Aggregatilineales bacterium
GGTGTAGGGACGACGGCTTGCCGCGTCCGTCTCGAAAGGGCAGCGCTGGCGCCAGGGGCGAGCGCTTCGGAACGACTCCGCCCCCATCCCTGAATGCACCCCGCCTCCTGCGAATTTATCCGAAACAAACCCAATTGCGGTAAAATCGAGGCGTGTTGCAGCGTCTAGTCAGACAATTGAACAATGGTGTTTTGCATGGTTACGAATATCCGAGACGACTCGAAAGATACGAAAAAAGACAAGACCGCGCTCGATCGCAAAAGCTATGGCCTTGACGATCCGATCGCCAAAACGCTGGATGTCATCGGTGATCGTTGGACGCTGCTGATCATCCGCGATCTCTTGCAGGGTCACACCCGCTATCAGGATTTGCTCGAATCGCTCCAGGGCATTTCAACGAATCTGCTGGCGGAGCGGCTCAACAGGCTGGTCGAAGAAGACCTCGTTGCCAAAACGCTGTACAGCGAAAAACCACCGCGTGCCGAATACCACCTGACCGAGCAGGGTCAACAACTGGCCGCCGTCGTCGATGCAATGTTTCATTGGGGCGTCAAATGGCGTAGTTGGGGCGATACGCCGGAACTCCGCACGATGCGCGAAACGCTGATCCGGGAACTGGGATTGAAGCCCGCCGATGTCCGCGAGATTAAACCCAAACGCGCGCGTCTGACCTATCTATAGCAAAGTCGGTTGCGGCAGCGGCGGGAGTCGGTACAATTAGCACCTATGAGCGATCTACGGGCGTTGCGGACCAAATATCGTAAGGTGGCGGAGCGTCTGGTCGCCCGCTACGGCCATCTGACGTGGCAGCCGACGCTGCCGCCCGTCGATGAATTGGTCAATACGATCCTCAGCCAGAGCACCACTGATTGGAACCGCGACCTGGGGTTCAAGCGCTTGCGAGAGGCACTGCCCACCTGGGAAGCCGTCCGTGATGCGCCACGCGAACGAGTAATCGATGCGATCCGGCCTGCTGGCCTGTCCGGTCAGAAGGGGCCGCGTATCCAGGGCGCGCTGCGCACCATCACCGAGCAGCGGGGCACGATCACGCTCGACTTTTTGGCCGATCTGCCGTTGGTCGAGGCCAAAACGTACCTGACCAATATGCACGGTGTCGGACCGAAAACGGCGGCCATCATCCTGTGCTTTGCCTTCAATCGTCCGGCTTTCCCGGTCGATCGACACGTCCATCGCGTGACGCAGCGACTCGGCTTGATCGGCGCAAAGACGACGCCCGATCAGGCGCACGACATCCTGGAAGCGATCGTCCCAAATGATCAATATTACGAAGCTCATCTGAATTTGATACGACACGGGCGCGAACTTTGCCATGCCAGTAACCCGGCCTGCGAACACTGCCCGCTCACCGATCTCTGCCTTTATTATCGAAATCTGACGGGGAACAAATCATGACTGAAGGTGAACCGCGTCGCAGCGGTCGCGCGCTCGATGACGCACTGGCCGGCACACGCTCCACGATCGCTTTGCTGCGCAGCCAGATCGCGGGTGGGCGCATCGATCAACCGTATATCGACGCGCGCCTGGAATCGCTCGATAAGCTGGCCGAAGAATTGATGGTCGATCGCAAGGCCAGCGGCCAACAGGAACGACTGGCCGCGCTGTACGAGGTCAGCCGCGTGATCGGATCGTCGCTCGATTTACAAACCGTGCTCGATCAGGTGATGGATGCGATCATTCAACTGTCGGGCGCGGAACGCGGCTTTTTGATGCTGCTCGACGATGATGGCGATCTCGATGTGCGCGTCGCCCGCAACTTCGATCAGGAGACGCTCAGCAGCGATTCGTTCGCCGTCAGTCGCACCATCACGCGGCGCGTGGTCGATACAGGCGCGCCTGTCGTGACCAACAATGCTCAGGAAGACCCACGTTTCACGGGCACGCAGTCGGTCATGACCCACTCCCTGCGTAGCATCATGGCGACTCCATTGCGTGCGCGCGGCCAGATTATTGGCGTTGTGTACGTCGATAATCGGATGCGCACGGGCGTTTTCAACGAGCAAGATTTGGCGGTGCTCGATGCTTTCGCCGGGCAGGCCGCCGTCGCCATCGACAATGCCCGCTTATTCGGCGCAACCGATAAAGCGCTGAACGCCCGCGTCGAAGAATTGACCTTGCTCGGCTGGATCGATCGCCAACTTAACGAAACGCTCGAAATCGCCAAAACGAGCGTGCTAACCCTCGAATGGACGATGCGCGGTTGTCATGCCCAAAGCGGCAGCCTGAGCCTGTTGAACGCCGATAGCGGCTTGATGCAGGTCGTCGCGCATACGGGTGAACGCGACATCCTGATGCAGGGTACGACGATCGACTCGCGTTCACCCGCCTATAACATCGTCCAGCGCGTCATTGAAGGTCAGCAGCCCGTTTTACAACCTGCCTTCGGCGGTACCAATCAGACCTTGTTCTGCGTGCCGATGCGCCGCGAAAATCAGGTCATGGGCGTGATCACGTTGATCAGTGAGAGCGTCGATGCTTTCCCCGAGGACGCGCAGTCGTTGGTCGGACGTATTGCCGATCGCGCCTCGATCGCCATCGAGAATGGGCGGCTGTATGAGGCCGTGCGCGCCGCCAACAACGCCAAATCGGAGTTTGTGAGCCTCGTCGCTCACGAACTGAAAGTGCCTATGACCAGCATCAACGGTTACGCCGATCTGATGACTCTCGCCGGACCTATCAACGAAAAGCAGACGCAGTTCGTCGCCACCATCAAAAATGCCGTCGGGCGCATGAAACTGCTGGTGGACGATCTGAACGACATTAGCCGCATCGAGTCCGGTAATCTGCGCATCGAACCGGGCGCTGCCGACGTGAAAATGGCGATCGATCGTGCTGTCGAGGGCACGATCACCGAGATTGAGCGTCGCAACCATCAACTGACCATCGAAATCGCGCCCAATCTGCCCGCCGTTCACGCCGATTACGAGCGCCTGACACAGATTTTGATCAACCTGATCAGCAACGCCTACAAGTACACGCCCGACGGCGGCGCGATCCGAGTGGCGACGCGGCATGGCGGCGATAAAGTGACAATCAGCGTGACCGATAGTGGGATCGGCATGACGCCGCAGCAGCTTGCCAACCTCGGTACGAAATTCTGGCGCGCCGAAAATACGCTTGGTCAAGCGGGCACCGGACTCGGCTTTGCGATCACACGCAACCTGATCGAATTGATGCAGGGCGAACTTCAGATTCAGAGTACGCCAGGCAAGGGCAGCACTTTCGCCTTCACGCTGCCAGCGATGGATTGACCGAGCTTATGGCTTATACGACGCATTGGTTTATTTCGCCGCATCCTGATGACGCCGCCCTGAGTTGTGGCGGTCAGATCGCAATGCTGGCCGCGCACGGTGAGCATGTCGTGATCGTCACGGTCATGGCCGGCGATCCACCGTCGGACTTTGCGGCGACGCCCTTTGTCGAAGAGCTATGGGCGCGCTGGGGACTCGCACTCGGCGCGGAAGCCAGCGCTCGCCGTCGTGCCGAAGATCATAACGCCGCCGACGCATTGGGCGCGGAACTGATCACCTGGGAGTGGCCGGACTGTATCTATCGGCTCAATCCCGAATCCGGCGCGCCGTTGTATCCCGATCGGGACGCCATCTTTGGCAACGTCCATTTCATCGCCGATGATTGGATGATCGGCCAGTTGTTCACCGATGCGACGCAGCGCTTGCCGCTCCGAGCGGGCGATCAAGTGCATGTGCCGTTGGGCGTCGGCAATCATGTCGATCACGATATTGTGCGCACGACCTGCTTCCGCCCTGACCGATCGTTGTACGAAGAATATCCGTACAGTGCCCAGAACGGCGCAGGACATAGCGCGCTGGTGCAGACCGCCCTCGATCGCACGGGCGGACAACTCCCCGGTTTGCAGTTCGCGCCTGTTCTGCATCCGATCGATGAAGCGGCGCTGGCAGCCAAGATCGCCGCAATTGGCTGTTATCAGTCGCAAATTAGTTCGTTTTGGAATAGTATCGAGGCGATGGCGCTGGCCGTCCGAGAATACACCGAGCGAGTCGGTGGTGAGCGGGAATGGTTGCTCGTACCCCAGGGGAAATCAAAATGACCGATCAAGCATCCACGAATCCTTTAGGCGCAGCACGCGAACTGGTAACGCAGTTGCAAGCGGCAGCGGACGCGACTCCGATCGATCCAGCGGCGCTCAAGGCACAGTTGGCGCGCCTCGATAGCGTGCTGATCGACGCGATCGAACGTGGCGCGGGCAGCGACGCCGATCAAGTGCGCGCCGAACTCGATCGTGTCGTCGCCGACAGTACCTCCTTTTCGTCGATGATGGTTCACGAGATTCGTAAGCCGATGACCAGCATTCGCGGTTACGCGGATATGCTCGCCAAGCCCGGCATGATCGGGCCGCTCAACGAGATGCAGACGCAGTTCATCACGACCATCCGCTCCAACGTGATCCGCATGGAAGGCTTGGTCGCCGACATCAGCGACATCAGCAAGCTGAACAGCGGGCGCTTGCGGCTCGATAACAAAATGACGACCTTCGGCCAGATCGTCATGGAAGTGCAAAAAGGCGCGGAGTCGCTCGTGGTCGAAACCGGGCACACCGTGACCTGGGACGTGCCACAAGGGCTGCCGATCCTCACCCTCGACAGCAAACAATTGGCGAAGGTGCTGCTGAACCTGGTGCGCAATGCGATTCAATATACGCCGGGCGGCAACCTCGATCTGAGCGCACTCTCCGATGCCGATCGGTCGGACATCGAAGCGAATATGGCGACCAAAGGTGGTGGTCAGATTACCGTTAGGGCGGAGCGGCTCGATAACAACGTGCTGCATGTCACTGTCAGCGATAACGGGATCGGCCTCAAGCCTGAAGAAGTGGCGCGTCTCGGCGAATTGTTCTATCGCGCTGATCACCCACTGGTCACGCTGCAAAAAGGCTATGGGCTGGGGGTGCCGATTGCGATGGGCTTCCTCAGAATGATGGGCAGTCAATTGGAAATCGACAGCGCGCCCGGCGTCGGCAGCACCTTCGGCTTCCGGCTGGCGGGCATGGGCTAAAGTAATTAGCCATGACCATGTCGATCGGCTGGCTGCTGCGCTCATTATTGCGCACACTCGCGCGGTCGATCGGCGTGCTCAGTGGCCTGCTCGTGCTGATGATTGTGACAGGACATTTGCGTCCATCACCGCTATCGACATTTCTGACGCAAGACGGCTGCATCGATACCTGTTGGCGGGGCATCCAACCCGGACGCACCAATAGTGCCGAGGCACTGGCGATCCTGCGCGAGCTTCCCTACGTCGATCAGGATAGCCTTTATATGCTGAGCAGCATCATTCAGTGGCGCTGGAGTCCCGACTTTGACTTGCGACGTTTCGATAAAGCCGACTCGTTAAACCAGATCGTGCTCACGGATGGCGTCGTGCAATCACTGGAACTCGCAGTTGGTTTCCCTGCCGGCGATCTCGTCGGCACACTCGGCGCGCCGCACACGGTCAACGTCAGCACGGAATACGGTCGCGTAGGGCTGTTATGTCCGTTCGGCGTGAATCTGATCTATGGATCAGTGACGATGCGCTATGTGGTGCTGTCGAATTGTTTCAACAGCCTCCCCGATTTCAGTCTGAACACCTCAGATGGCCGCTATATGATCGCTGCGAGCCGCGAATCCGATGCCACGAGCGTGGTGCTGCATCGCTTTGGTTGGGGCGGCTTCAAATCGATGTGGCACTATGTGGGTACTCGGTAGCGCGCAAAGTGGCGGCCACCTCGTTCTACAACCGAAATGATGCAGCGATAGCCGCAGTGGGTATGGGCTGGCTTCCCCCTCTCCGTGAGGACGGAGAGGGGGACTGAGGGGGTGAGATAAATCTGTGCATTGAACCCTTTTCCGCTGATCTCACCGCTCGATCCCGATAATCATCCCCGGCCACGACCCAGCCAGCGCATTCAACAGCGCCAGCAGCGGAATATCCGGCTTTCCTTCACCTTCCGTATTCACCGCAGCCGCATAACCGGGCAGATTATCGCCGTCGGACTCCGCGCGCGCCCAACCCCCTAACCGATATGCCTCCGCAATAGCCTGTTCGAACGCGGCCCGCACTTGGTCACGCTGTTGGATCGCGTTCGCGCGCTGCTGCTGGGCGATTGCTAATTGATCCAGCAAATTTTCGAGTGCGCGGAAAGCGCTGTCCACTTCGCGGCTGACCTGATCGAGCCGATCTTCGATGTCGTGCGCACAGGCGCGAATGGTGGCAGGACCGTCGGTGTGCTCATCGACCTGCTGTTCGAGATAATCCGCGGCCTCGTAAACGCGCGCCAATGCCGCCTCTATTATCCCCTTCAAATGCTGCGACTCGGCGGGCGTGACCACTCGGCGCTTCATGCGTCACCGTCTTTGCGGCGCGTGCCATAGCGTGCTTGCGCCCGCGCCCCCGAGTCGGCCATCCGCTCACGCAGTTCGGACAACCCGCGTTCGGCAACGGCATCGAGTTCGGCGTCCATCTCCTCTTTGGTCTGCCAGCCAGCGAACGTCGCCGCCAGCCGCGCCACATCGAAGCGTCCGAACGGGACACCCAAACGATCCCAGAACGTGCGACTGACGGCCTGCGCATCGAAACCGCTGGTGGGCGATCCGAGCGCGGCGACGGCGGAGTCGAGCAGCGCGGTCATAGCATCCTGCAATTTGGCTTGTTGGGCGAGCGAGAGACTATTCAGCGCGGCGCTCGAATAGCTGAGCACGGGCGGCTTCGGTGGCATGAGCAGCCCTGCGATCTTGGGCGCAGGAAGCGCCAAAAATGGGGAATGCCAAAGATAGGGAGATTGCGGTACAATATGCATGAGAAGGGTACGTCCTTTCTGAGTTGGCGGCGGTGAAACTGTCCAGGCGACACCGCCGTTGTAATGTTATATGTCCACAGTGGACATGTGTGTTTACTATAACAACATTGTGTTTGCATGTCAAGCAAATCATTGGAAACTCTGAGGATGAATTGTTGCGAGGCGATAGACTCCGCGAAGAGCGCGAAAAACTAGGAATCACACAGCGTGATCTCGCCCGCGCCTGTGGTTTGGCGGAAAACATGGTCTACCGTTACGAAAACGGTCTGAACGATATCACGGGCGACAGCTTGAAAATTCTCGCTGAACAACTGCGTGTCAGTAGCGATTATTTGCTCGGTTTGAGCAGTAACGCGCGCGGCCAGTTGGGTGATAGCACACTCGCCGAAGATGAGCGCGACATTTTGGATTTGTACCGCAAAGATGGCTGGTCAGGCTTGGCGCGCCTGAGCGTGGAAAAGGCGATCCGCTAATGAGATCGTAAAATGATAATGACTTGCGCACCGTTGCCGCGACTAACGCGAAATGCTGACTTGGCGCGCGTTCGCAATTTCATCTGGAACGACACGCCGAATCTGAGTCGTCTCAACTTCAACGACGGCAACCGTCTTGCCAAATATTGTCACAAATTCGACGACATAGGCTTTCCCGCTCTGTACCACATCCACCACTGCTCCCGTATCCCCTGATCGGAGTCCGTAATCTGGCAAGTCAACGGTCAATGCCACCACCGCAAATTCCTCGATCATAATGCGTCTCCTGGATAGGCCGAAATGAGTCGTGGAACAATCATACCCTTGTCTATCCGCCAGACCACCCGAACATGGGGGGTTCGTCCATCTGGACATTGCAAAGCACCTTCAATAATGTAATGCGTCCCTTCGGTCATGGATGCAATTTCAAAAACATTATATTGTGCGGCATGGTCAAGCAGAGCATCTCGCATGGTTTCCCATTCGTTCGCAGTAAAACCAAATGCCATAAAAAAGGCTGCTTTTGACCTACCGACTGGATGCTCTGGATTGAGAAGATAGAGAGTAATTTTAGCCTCTGCAATTTCCGCTTGCTTTAGGTTAGTAGTTTCACTACTTACACTTTACTGATCCTGTGTCCCGTGTCTCAATCAGTGCATCCGATCACCCATTTACAATCGCACCTGCGGAATCGGCGTTGGGGGTGGCGGCGTGTCGGGTGAGGGCGGGATCGTCCAGGTGACGCGGAACGCGACGCGATCTTTGGCCGCGAACGTCAGCGGCAGCCGAACCTCGCGCGCATCCGGCGCAAACGCGATCGGCACGCCACTTACCGTCGCCTCGCTGATTTGCGTGCCATCCGGGGTGCGGACGGTCAACACGCGCGATCCGTTGACGACCGCCCGATATTCGCCGTCGATCTGCGTCGGATTCACATCCAACCGAACCAGCGGCAGATCGAGCACAAAATGCTGCTTCGGAATGCGCGGCGCGATCCGTAGACCATCACCCGTCGGCGCGATCCCGCACAGCCGAATCAGCGAGAGCAAGGCCATCGCGTGTGGATTGCTGTTCATCGCCGGGAAATCGGTCATCGGCGTGATTGCACTCGCCCACGTAGCGCCGATCGCGCTGCCTTCGACGCCAAACATCGAGTCGGGTGCCGTCCAGATGCCGAACCACGTTTCCGGGAAGGTTTGCGCGCGCGTTGCAAAGGTCAGCTTGTTGAGTGCCCGCCACGCCAGATCGGGGCGCGATTCGCTATAACCCCACGTCAACAACTGCGCGATCGCGGCGGAAATCATGCCCCGCTCTAGGTACGGCGCGCCCGTTGGCGAATACCTTTCCAGAAGCGTATCGATCGCCTCGATCAGCGTCGCCTCGTGCCCGTGTTTCGCCGCCGCGCCGCTGATCAGCGCCCAAACTTGGGACTCCAGGTCGATCGCATATTTGCCGATCACGACCGGCGTATTCGTAATGCTTCGCAAGATCGCGCGCGTGTACCAGCGTCCCACCCACTGTTTTTCGACCGCACTGCCAAAATCGCGCACACCCGCCTTCATCCGCTCGGCCAGATCGGGCGCATACGGCGCGAGCACGGCGGCTGCCAGCGGCAGCACATGCAGAGCCATTTGCGTATTTGGAACTGATTCGCCGTGCTCGACCGACTGCTCGAAGTTGACGCCCACAAACAGCCGCGAACTGGCATTATCGAACACGATCCCGTCGTTCCAATCGCCATCACCCACCCGGATCAACTTGTTTGGTCCCACATTGACCGTGTGCATCAGATGATCGAAGGCGGCGCGTGCATGATCGAGCACGCTGATTCCGGCGGGCTGCACGCCATCGCTCGCGTAAAATGGCACCTCCACCGCGAGGAAATCCGAGTCGCCCGTCGCCGCCAGATACTCGCTGAGTGCCATCAAAAAGAACAGATCGATGTCGCTCGGAAACTTGTGAATGACGACGTTATTGACCTGCCCATAGCCGCCGAACCCATACGACATGCCATATTCAGGCGTCAGCGTGATCGCCATCACCAGCATCAGCGTTTCACGCGCCAGATCGGGGCGTAAATACGTCATCGGCATCGAAAACAACGCCTGATCGCGTGGCACGCCGTCAATGCCATGCAGATACAGATAGGCCGATCCCTGCGTGATTACGTGCGTCTTGTGATAGGCATTATAGACGCTCGCCACTTCCAGGCAATAGCTGTGCCACGCCATTTCGCGCTGCAACGCTGGCAGATCGCCCGTCGAGAAATAGGCGAGGCGGTCGCGCCAGCTATCGAGCGTCGTATCCAGGTGGCTGCGCCGGTATGGCTCGATGAAATCCAGCGACTCGTCGGGGCGCACTGTACCGTAAGCGTAGCGCAGTTGGACGATCTCGCCCGGCGCGAGCGTCAGATCGCGGCGTTGCACCATGCAAAACGGCTGACTGCCTGCCGATCCCGGTTCACGCCAGATTGACTCGCTGTGTTCAACCGCCGCGCCCGGACGCATCGAATCACCTTCGCCGAAAAATGCCGCCGAATCGGTATAAAATGCGGCGGGCGGCTCTGGTCGATCCGACAAGTCGATCAGAAATGTGTCGGCAGGATACCAGTCGACTGCCGAAGGCGCATCCGGCGCGGGCACATCGTCGGCAATCGCGGTCATACGCGAGCGCAGCGTTCGTCCATCGGCTTCCAACGTCACGGCCTGCACGAACGAATCGTTCAGGTCTTCGCGTGAGTCGATGCTGGCGAGTGAAGGTAGGCCGGTTTGAAACCACGACGTTTTGAGTTGATATGTATTGACATCCCAATATTCAAAATGGCGGATCGTGCGCGGCTGATCAGACAAGTTGCGGATTGTGATATCGCTGAGCAGCGCGGATACATCGCCATAGGGCGCGTAGGTGCGGCGAATCACGCGGATGTCACGGTGGGTCATCTCCGTTTCAAAATAGCCGAGGCCGAAGATGCGCCGCGTCAGTGCGCCTTTTGGCCGATAGCGATAGGCCGTTGACCAGACCTGCTCACCATCCGCAACATAGCCAAATCCGCCCGCGTAATGCAGATTGGTCGCGGCGCGGCGCGTCCGCGTTTGCAACTGGGCCGCCATGTGATCCTGGATCGCCTCGGCCAGTTTGAACCGATCGCTCTCGGTCGGATGTGCTGTGCGCCAATGTGCGAGAAGGCGATCTTGTCGCCAGAGGCGCACCGACAAGTCGATCCGCTTCAACAACGTGCGGATCGGCTCCGGCAAAAAGGTGAGGCCGTCGATCCAATCATCGGGGCTAGAGCCATCATCGAAGCGATTGAGGAACGCCCCGCCGCGGTCGCCCACATATAACTGGACGTAGCCCTCGTTATAGGCCAGCCCGGTCACACGATCGTTGCCGATCGGATACCAATGTTCGCGCCGATCGAGGCTCAGCGAATTCGGAAAGCGCGCTCGCATATCGGCATGTTGATCGAGTTCGTAGCGAAAACTGGGGAGGCCGTTTGCGTCAATTTCCCACTCGCCGAAGATTCCACCATCGCCCGTCGTGGTACCGCGATCGAACTGGCGCACATCGCCGATAGCGGGGATCGGTGCATCGGAGGGATCCGGTGTGGCGTCTGGGGATGGTTGTGCCTGGGTGATAGCCAGCAAACGACGCCCGAAACCCGTCAGAAACCTGTTCACACAGCACCCCTCTTTTTAGGCACGGTTCAATGGGTTGCGCACATGCGCAGAGAATGGTGCTGATTATGCTCCGTGAACGACGATCGCGCTAATGAAACTGTGCCCGCGACTCGCCCCGTTTGGTGCTGCGCGGTGGCACGGAATAAACCAGCAGCATCCGCCCATGAAACGGATGACCGTTGAAAAGTTTGATGGCTTCGGCGGCACCCTCTGGCGTCCGCATTTCGACAAACGCAAAGCCGCGCGGTTTGCCGGTTGCAGGGTCAGTGATGACGGTCAGTGCCTCGACTTCGCCGGCATTGACAAACAAATCGAGGAGATCGGTCTCAGTCACGGTGGACGCCAGATCGCCCACGTAAAGTCTGCTGCGATTGATCATAATGCTGTCTTGCAACCTCTGCTGAATGATAGAGTCACGAAATATCGAAGGATGCTGCGCGCCCCTCGGCTTCGGACGAGAAAGCGCCTGTATGTAATTGTAGTGCCTTTTTCATTTTATGCTGCTTTCACCACGCCGAAAGTGCCTTTTTTAGAAATTGTTTAGCTCAGCCGATCGATCCCTTGTTACGGTTCAGCGTTGTGGAGGTTAAAAAAACAAGCCCTGTCAGATGCGCCTTATGAGGATCGCGTGTGAAAGGTTTTGCGCGGCAGTCTTATTGAAGCGCGGCATATTTCAAGCCGAAGTTTTGCATAAACAGGAAGCCCTCACTTTCCTGCCGAATGGCAATAGCACGAAAACGCGCGGCACGCTATTATGGGTTGAGATTATTTCGTGCGTGGCGTTTATTGTGCGTATCGAGCATCGTGGATTTTCATTAGGTAGGCGCAGGAGACCCCCGTTTGAAAACGGGGGAGGAATGCGCGTTCTCCTTTAGTTAGATAGAGGCTCGTGGTACACTACGGACTATGAAACTGACGGCTCAAGTGCAACTGCTGCCGGATAAGGCGCAACACATCGCACTCAAGGAAACGCTTGAACGCTGCAATGCTGCTTGCAATACGGCGAGCGAATACGCTTGGCAGGAACAGCAGTTTGGCGCTTTTAATTTGCATAAAGCGCTGTACTTTGAGGTACGTGAGCAGTTCGCGTTGGGCGCACAAGCGACGGTGCGCGTGTTCGGTAAAGTGGCCGATGGCTAC
>JBBRMW010000186.1:0-12039 GCA_038230635.1 Aggregatilineales bacterium
CGTTGCGCAGGTTTCTCTGAAAATGAAAGGAATATGCCTCCAATAAACAGTGTGAATGTGGGATCCGACTCGACCCCTTATTATGCGCTTGCCGATACGAGTCCGAAGTTGCCCATTGATGTAGATTGTCTGGATTCGGTAGCCGTTTTTTTTGATCGAAAGATTGACCCGGCTCGTGGGGTTGGCTCGGTATTGGTGCGTTCAGCGGCGGCAAAGCCGCCGAATGGTCGCCTGCGTCGGCGACCATCCCCTGTGGCGACGCCACAGGGTCTACGACTGCGCGCGTCCACAGTGTTGCCCCTGTGAGGCGGACGCGCGAAGCGTAGCGAGCTAAAGCTCGCCCCCTTCGCTGGCGCTCAGGGGGAAGACGGTGCGCGCCAGCGCACACCGTACGGAGCGTCGGCTGCGCCTTGCTCCGCTGCGCGTCCGTTGTGCGCTCAACGCGACGCCGCCTCCGTGCTCGGCACTACCAATCGCTATGCTATCAATGACCCCGCTGCCTGCTTTGTCCAGAAGCGTTCAGCACTGGCCTGGAACTGTGCTGATAGATAAAACCCCCGCTCGGCTTTCCAATCGCTTCGTAAATCACTAGCGCAGAACTTGTCCAGAACTCGTCAATTTTCCGGTCGTAATGCCGCATACCCCCTACCCACATCAGACTCGCTGCGGCATACTGCTTTTCAGATCGGCAGGATGGCAGACGAGGCAACAATGGCACGGGATCGCACGCTCACCGTTCAACACACGGTCTATCTCGCCCCAGAGATGTGGAATTACTTGGGTCAATTGGCGCGCCAACGAGGGCGCGACTGCAACGAGAATACCCTCATCCGCGAGGCGCTGCGGCTGTACATCGAGAACCAAGTCGAGGTATTGGGTAGTCGTCGTCATTTTCAACGTTCGTTTCAGGAGCGGATTGACCAACTCGAAGCGCGTCTCACAGAACAAGCCAAGCACCAAGCTCAAACGACTCACTTCCACTTGCACCTGCTCACCCAGCTCGTCGCCTTTGCACTGGCGCACCTCATCAGCGGTTTGACACGCCGGGAGATCACGGCAGAACAACTCATTCAGAAAGCCATCCTCGAAGCGCGTCGCGATGAAAACAGCCTTGCTGCCCAGATACAAAGTGGCCTTGAGACGGGAAAATCAAGTGAGTTATGACCAAAGCACTCATCGTGCCTGACCTGGCTTACACCTCGCGGGCTGGCCGACGGGGTGGTCGCTCGAATGGCTACAAGGAGCTGACCGCCAAATTAAAATATTACCAGTATCGCAACGACCGCAACGGTCACATCCCGCAAGCGGAAGGTCTCGAACGCTGGCAAGATCACGGCTTAGGGCGGCACTTCCGCGACATCATGAAAAGTTGCGACACGCTCGGCAGTGACAAGGTGCTCGCCTGGACGTGGGTTATCTCACCCGCACCTGACTTGATGGCATTGGTACCAGAAACGGAGCGAGGGGCATTGATACGGTCACTCACGGAGCACATCGTCGAAGCCTACTATGAGGCGCGCGATGTCGATGTGCCAGCCTACAGCTACGTCGTCCATGACCGACTCACCAAGCCCGATGAAAAGACCGGCGAGCGCTTGCAACAGTTGCACTCACATATCGTCTTGCCAGGGACGGTACCCAGTTTCGTGGGTACACGTGAACCATTTTACAACCGCGCCAACAAGGGGCACATCGCGCTACTCCAAGAGATAGCGACGGAGTGTTTCAGTGTGGAACTGGATCGCTTGGTCGGCCCGGAATGGCGCGAATTGCGACCTGAACTGGCACCGCCGCCACTTGAGCCAGAAATCATTGACCTACCCGCGATTCCCACGCTGGCCGAGGGCGAGTCAGAACTGGATCAGTGGTTCGGGCGGCGGCGCTCAGACCTGGATGTGTGAGGTGGGCATGAAAGAGCGACTCAGATCGAACCTGCCTACCCTCATCGGCGCTTCGGTGCTTATCTTGATGATGGATGGCCTCATCCTGCTTTTGAGCAGCCTGGGGCTGTCCAAAGGAACCGCTATCTATCTGGCAGTGGTCATCTTCACCGCTTTCCTGGCGTCGATAACCCGCCTTTATTTCAGACACAATCGAGAAAGGAACGAGAATCATGGCTAAAGGAGATATCCTACCACCACCGATCGATGCCCAGAAACGGGAGACAACGGTCAACTTGCGTTTCAGCACCGACGACTATGAACGGCTCAAGCGCGTGGCGCAGTTTTGCCACACCAACGTGAGTGCCTTGCTGCACTATGCCACCATCAACGCCACGCTGCCGCAAATGGAACGGGAGATGAAACGCAAGCAAGTGGAGCAGGTGACTTCCACGGTGCCAGTGCTTACACCTTTGACCAAGTCGCTGTTGGAGCCGCCACCAAAGATGGCAGCGGAGTCCTAACCCACAATGTTCTACTGGCTATTTACCAGCGGGCGAGCACTTCTCACGCCTCTCGTGCTCCCGTTAATGTGCCTATCGGTAGCGCTACCCCTGCTGGTGGCGTGGACACTTGGGGTGGGTATCCAACAACGTGCCGAAGGAACGCCGTCAGATCGAGCGCGCTCCGGCTGGCGCTTGTTGTGTTTGCTATTACCCAACCTCGGTGTGAGCGCCTTGTATGTGGCTCTGGTGGGTGGCTGGGCAGTTACGCGGTCAGGTAATCGGAGCGCAGCGATGTCAGGTATCATATCCGTCATCGCGGGTGGCACGGGCAGCGTCAACCAACCGCGCTTGCTCATCAGTGGCTTCGGGATGGTCTGCTTGCTGCTTTTCATCAATGCAGGTTTATGGCAAGGCGTGCGCAACGGGGGTTGGCTCCGTGAGCGACTGGATCGTTGGCGGCGTCCGGATAACCCACGGGGTGAGATGGGTTCGGCGCACTTTTGCACCCGCCGCGAGTATCTGCGCTTTCGGCGGAATGATCCGGAGGGTATCACTTTTCTCGGCGCATTCTGGGGTGACAAGCATAGCCGCCTCGATCTGGGTTGGGGGCGCTTTTGTCTGAGCGGCGAAGATGCGGCGCGGGGTATCCTGACCATTGGCGCGCCCGGCAGCGGCAAGTCACAAGGCGTGGTGTTGCCTGTCATCGCCGACCGGATGCTCGCTGGACACAGCCTCATCGTGGCCGATCCACAAGGCGAGTTGACACGCTACGTGCTGGAATTTGCACGTTGCACCCGCCACCTGGTCGTCGTCCACGATCCCACCAGCCAGGAAGGGCCACGTTTCAATCTAGCGCAAGACATCACAAGCATTCCGGCAGCCAGTGCCATTGCACGGGTACTTATTCCAGCCGCGCAAGGTGATAACAAGTTCTGGACAGATGCCGCGACCGACCTCCTCTCGGCGTGTCTCATCCGCTTCGATAACTTGGGGCAGATCAAGGCATCCTTGGATGATCTCAAATCGTTGGCGAAGAAACTGGCTGCCAAGAAAGACGATGCCGCGCTAGCGGCCAGTGCTTTCATTGCCAGCGTGGGTGCCGATGGCAAAGTCGCGTCGAACACCATTGCCACACTGGGCACCGCACTGACGGGCTGGGCATCCGCTCAAGTACGCGCGAATACCAGTGTTTCTGATTTTGGAGCGGATCTCATTGTCGCCCAGCCAACGGTCGTGGTACTGACCTGTCCAGGTGCGATGCGTGAGGTATACGCACCCTACCTGGGTGCAGCGCTGCGCAAGCTGATGCGTGATCTGGATGCGATTGGCGAGCGCGCCGGTGGCCCCCTGCCGGTCCCCGTCGGCATTATCCTCGATGAATTCCCGATTCTCGGTCGCCTGGAAAGTCTGGTAGCGGATGTCAACCTCGTGCGCAAACGCCGTATCAGCATCTTGATAGCTGCGCAGACGAAAGGACAGTTCCATTTGATTTACGGAGAAGAGGGCACCAAGGCGCTGTTCACTGGATTGGCGACACAGATCGTGTACGGGGGCGGTGACCATGACACCGCCGACTTCTACAGCAAGGCATCCGGGATGGCAACCGTCGATGCTAATCCCGATCCCAAGAAGGCCAATCTGCGTCAGCGCGCCTTACTCACCACGGATGAAATCGTGAATCCCGAAGATGGCACTTGCCACATCTACTCGCGTTTCGTGCAGGGTAACTATGCCGCCCAGGTGATCCTCAAGGCGCAGTTGACGCGCCTCTACGAACGGGAAGATTGGCGCGAACGACTTGCCAAACCGCTCCACGCGTCGCCACTCCGCCTCGAGCGGGGCGTTACTTTGAACCGGACAGCAGAACGAGCCAGGGATGAAGAATCCGAAGCGTTATCTGAAATGCATGAAACGAGCAACGTTGAGCCACTCAAAGGGAAATTGGATGCCATCATCGCAACGGGTGTCAAGACAAGCCGCATCGAGTCGTTGAAGGAACGGTACGCAGAAAGGCGAATTGAGGTAGGCTGATGAAAGTCAAAACGCAACGGCAAAGTCTGAACAAACAGCGGCTCATTCGGCGCATCGGTCAGCAGACGCGCTTGAGCAATGCGCAAGTCACTGAGGCAGTTGAGTCGTTGGTTGCTATAATGATGGCAGAATTGGGTTCCGGCGGGCGTATCGAAATCGCCAACTTTCTCGTTTTGGAAACCCAGACCCGGACTCGCTTGCTGACCCGACATCGGGCTACCACCGACGAACCGCTCATTAGCCCCATTGCGGATACGTATTGCACGTTGAAATGCCGTCCGGGAAAACATCTCCGGGCGCGGCTGCATGAACTATCCCGTAAGCTGCCGAAAGGCTAGTTGTGTGAGGTAAGCCATGAATATCCTTATTGTCGAAGACGATCTCGATTGGCGTGATGCGCTGACCCGGATCTTTCATCAGCACCGCCACGAGGTCATCGCCTTCCAGGACGTCGTATCCGCCTGGAACTATTTGCAGACCTATCCGATGTTGGACGCACTGCTCATCGACCACGTCTTGCCCGGCGGACCATTTGGCGTAAGTCTGGTCAAGCGCGCGCGTTTGCTCTTTCCTCATGCTGCCATCGTGATGATGAGCTTATTTGCCGATAGGGAACTGGTCATTGAAGCGTTACGGGGCGGTGTGGACGACTTCATCACCCGCCCGATCCCACCCAATATCCTCATCAGCAAATTGGACGAGGTGGTGCTCCGTCGTAAAGGCGAGCAGATAGCGGCACAGCCAGCCTATCAAGTGGGTGCATTGGAACTCGATTTGGCCGCACGCCGGGCGATCTGGTATGGCGCGGAGCTTCAGCTGACACCGGTTGAATTCTCCTTGCTCAGCCAGTTGCTCGCGCACCCGGGTCGTGTTTTGAACTATGCCGAACTCTATGCATTGAGCCGCGGCGAACACCTCGATCCCAGCCAGGCTCGCACCCGCTTGAAATCCCACATCTTGAACTTGAAACGTAAACTGGTGCGACCCGATCTGCCAGCCAACGAGACTCCCTTGAAGACAGTCTACGGTTTCGGCTTCAAATGGGAAATCCCGCTTATCAAAGAACAAAACTAAGGCAACCCAATACCATGAAAGTGTTGTATATTGAAGACAATTCTGTATCCGTCCGGCTGGTGGGGCGGGTGGTACGGAATATCGGCGGCGAGTTAACCGCGGTCGGAACTGGCGCAGGGGCCATCAACCAGTTAGGGCAACCCTTTGATGTGATCTTGTGCGATTTGGGGTTGCCGGATATGGATGGTGTCCAAATCATTCGGGCGATCCGGGAGCGGCTGCCCACTGTACCCATTGTCGCCATGACGGGCTACGGGATGAACACGGAAAGGCAGGCGTGCTTCGAGGCTGGTTGCAATGCCTATCTAGCGAAGCCGATTGAACCGAGTGACCTTGAAAACCTACTGCGTCGGCTATTGACTTCCTCCCCACCTTGAGGAGTGTCTGGGTGAAAATTCTCTATATTGAAGACAGTGCGATCCATCAGCGGATGTTGCGCCGTGTCGCGGCCAGCCTGGGCTGCGAACTCGTAGTGGCCGCCGATGGTGCGCAAGGCTATCGACTGGCACAGGCAGCACTCGATTTGATTTTACTGGATATCAATCTGCCCGACACCAACGGCTTGGCACTTGTGCGACGCTTACGATCTGAGAATATCCAAACACCCATCATTGCCGTGACTGGCGACGTCATCACCAACACCCGTCACAGCGCATTGGAAGCTGGCTGCAATGACTTCATCGCCAAACCCTTCGAGCCAGAGATGATCGGGCAGATGATCCGCCAATACTGGGTGTAGTTGACTTCACCGCATCTCTTCAATGGCCCCTCATATATTGGTGCAATTTTGGTTTCGCCGCCTTGCGACCGCGTGTATACTTAGCAGCATACTAACCGGAGCCTTGCGCAAGGATAGCCCGCAATGGAAAACGCTGAGCCGATCAAGATTCTTTTTCTTTCTGCCAACCCCCAAAATACTCAGAAACTGAACACCAGCGCCGAATTCCGGTTGGTATACGAGGTACTCCAACACGATCCGCGCTTCAAGGTCATCTCGCGCGACGGCGTGACTGCCGAACTGTTGCAAGAAACGCTTTTGGCTGAGAAGCCGCATATCCTGCATTTTTCCGGGCATGGCGGTTATCAGGGCAGCGGCCTCGTGACACAGACTTCGACTGGTGACGCACATTTACTCCCGCTCGATGTGCTTGGTCGTGTGCTCCATACCCTGCGCGACGCGATTCCGCTGCGCATCCTGGTCTTGAACGCGTGCTGGACATTGGGGCAAGTCGATCAACTGCGCCAGGAAGTTGATGCCGTGGTCGGCATGACTCAGCAAATTGACAGTGGGGCGGCAACCAAGTTCGCGGAGGGCTTTTATATTGCACTTCGAGAAGGACTTCCGCTTGCCAATGCTGTAAGCTTCGGCAAAAACCGTATCGAATTAAACAAATGGGATGGCTTACCGAATGATGCCATACCCAATTTTGTGGTACGTGAAAGCATTGATCCCGAATCCATGAGGATTGACCAGAACTCAGTCAAGCGACGATCTCAACCAGAAGCGTTGCCTGATCCCTCAAATCAGCCACGCTCGAGCGACCACATCTTTATCTCATATTCACATGCGGATCGCGCGTTGGTCGATCGGCTCGCTGATGATCTGCGCAAGCGCGGTCACACCGTCTGGATCGATTTTGAAGGTATTCGCGGCGGCGACGTCTGGCGGCAAGCGATTAGCGATGGCATCAGTGCATCAGCCGTTTTTCTCCTCATCCTTTCGCCCGACTCGGTAAACTCGGAATGGGTCGGCATCGAACTCGATGGAGCACGTCAGTTTAACAAGAAAGTCGTTCCGTTACTGGTTCGCCCGTTGCAGGATGAACGTGCCAAAACTGGTTATGCGAACCTGAAGCTGGAATCCATCCAATATATCGATTTTACACTAGGCTATGATCAGGGCTTCCAGCAGATGCTGCTGCCTACCGTGCTGCCCCGTCCCCAAGCTGGAGTGCCGGGTCATTGTCAACGTCTGATTGCGCAATTGGCAAAACGTCCTTGGGGGCTGGATCACTATATTCAGAGTCCTGCCAAGCTGCTACCCATCGATGCCAGCCCTTATGAAGATGGTACCATCAAAGGCGTCCCGGAACGGCTGTTGGAGCGGCTCTGGAAAGCCGAACGCCTGCTCGTGCTCGGCGAACCAGGTATGGGCAAGACCGTCGCACTGGAACGTCTGGCCTGGGAGTTGGCAAGCGCGGATCCGCCCATATTGCCGATCTTTATCGCGCTTCGAGACTATCATGGCGGCCCGTTGCTGGATTGGGTGCGGCTGGCGCTCCTCGAACCAGGCGAGATTACGCACGAAGCAGTGGAGGATGTCAAACGTTTTCTGAGGGATATTCCGTTTACGATCTACTTTTTGCTCGATGGCTTGAATGAAGTCGCGCCGACCCACCGCGACGACTTGCTCAGCGAGATCACCCGGCTGTCGAGGGAATTTCCTGCCCCCCATACCCGACTCGTGGTGACGAGCCGTGTGCAAGATGATAGCTGGCGCTCGCTGCGACAGGATAGTACGGCCAGCGTCATTCGTGAAAGCTATCTGGTGCAGCCGATTCGTCCTGAACAGGCGCGTAATTATTTGCGTGCTCATCTTGACTCGGACGAACTCTGGAGTCGGCTGGATGAAAAGATGCGCACGTTGGCATCGAATCCGCTCCTGTTATGGCTGACCAAGGAAGCTTGGCTAGGCTCTCGGAACATTCCGGGCAACCGGGGCGCGCTGTACAGCAACTTCGTGGCCCGAATGCTACGCCGCGATGATGATCGCAAGCTCGGGACAAGTATCCCGGAGAGAACCCGTCTTCAAGCGTTGGAAAAGCTGGCACTCACCATGCACACCAGGCAGGTGATCGCGCTGCCGATGGTGGAATCAGAAGTGGCACTGGGTGACCTCGCCATTTTGACGGCCTTACGGATCAACGGACTGCTGACGGGTGACCAGATCGTGCGATTTGCGCCGCACCAGACCGTCCAGGAACATTTTACGGCGCGTGCGATCCAGTCCGAAGCAACTCGGAAGGTACAGTCCGGCGGCTTTGGTCGTCTCTTGACCGGACGTGGCATCCTGAACCAAGCCAGCAACCCGTGGTGGTTTGAGACCTTTATCCAACTGGCAGGTTTAACGAATGATCCGAATGCGCTGGCGCGGGCGATCGCGGAAGTGAATCCGTGGCTGGCATGGTGGTGTACTCAGGATGGCAAAGGGGTAGAAGAAGCAACGCGCAAGGTTATCGAGGCGAAATCAATTGCGCTGGTAGAGTCGACGCGTGTCGCGGATAGACGTGGGGCCGTGGAGGCATTGGCACGGCTAAATTCAGAACGCACGATCGCACCCTTGATACAGCTCGTCGCCGATGAAAACGCAGAAGTGCGCAAACTTGCAGCTCGCGCATTGATCCCATTCGCAGAACGCGCTACTGAAGTATTGGAGAAAACCTTAGCGGATGTAAAAACCTTACCGCCGATGCGCCTACGGATTGGCTTTGCATTGAATGAAATAGGCGACCCGCGCCCAGGCGTGGGATTGCGCTCGGATGGTTTGCCTGATGTAGTCTGGTGCGAAATACCGGACGACGGCGAGTGGACTTATCAAAATGCTAAACATGAGCCACTGCCGAAGTTTTACATGGCAAAATATCCGGTGACGTACCGCCAATTCCAGGCATTCGTCGACGCACCAGACGGTTATGCCAACTCTGTTTGGTGGGACGGCTTGCACGCGGACGGTCTGAAGCAACAGCAGGCCGGAGTGGGGGATCAGGCGTCCAAATACTGGAATCACCCGCGTGAGGGTGTGTCATGGTGGGAGGCGATGGCGTTCTGTCGCTGGTTAAGCGCGAAGGCGGGCTACGAGGTGCGGCTGCCGACAGAGGCGGAATGGGAAAAGGCGGCACGCGGCAGGGATGGGCGGGCGTATCCCTATGGGCCAGACTTCGACTCGGCGAAGGGCAATACGTATGAGACAGGGATTGGTCAAACGAGCGCAGTCGGCATTTTTCCGCAGGGGGCGTCGCCATATGGTATCTTGGATTTATCCGGCAACGTGTGGGAATGGACACTCACAGAGTATAGCAGCCACCAAAGTAATGATATAAGTAATATTAAGTCGCGGGTGCTGCGCGGCGGCTCTTGGCACGTCAGCGATGACGACGCGCGCGCGCCGTCCCGCAACGGCAGGGATCCCGACTATCGTAGCCGCCATGTTGGGTTTCGGTTGGTGTGTGCTGCCCCTGTTCGGTAGCTCTGGCTTCTGGCACTCTGGCCTCTGGGAGTGAGCGCAGCGAGCGGCTCTGAATCTCTGGGTCTCTGGGCGCGAACGGAGTGAGCGCGGGGGTTGGGGCGCAGCCCCAACCGTAATGGGCGCGTAGCGCCCCGAAAAAATGTGAGAATCAGCGTCCGGGGCCGCGTTTAATCGGAGGCAGCGTCGCAAACAAATGACCGCGCAACCCCCATGTATCCGCATAGCGCACATGGTTGATCCAACCCTGCACGCTGGCATCTAGTTCGGCAAAGCTGATGCGCCAGGCGAAATAGTCATCGAGCCGCTCCATGAGCCGCTGACGCGCATTGACGACGTTCCGCCGTTTGAGCAGACGATGATCCGGATAGACGATAAAACCCAGCCACGGAATTCCGGCTCGACATTCCAACACTTGCGCCTCTTGGTCATGGATAGTCAGGCGCAGACCAGCCAACCGCCCAATGATTCGGCCTTTCCAGTCGCTTAATTGGCGCTTGTTATCCGAAAATAGGGCAAAATCATCCACATAGCGCACAAAAGCAGAGCAACCTAATTCGCGTGTCACGAACCAATCGAATGGGTTCATGTAGCAGTTCGACCAGAACTGGCTGGTGAGATTGCCAATCGGCAGCCCTCGAGGGCGTCCCACCGCGAATAAATCATCTCCTGGGAAGTAGACCATCGCGTATTCTTCGGCTAGAATCCCGGCTCCGCTGTGCAGAATTTGATCGATTAACCAGAAGGCCTGTTCATCATGAATGTACTTGGCGAGTTCCGACCGCAATACCGCATGATCGAGCGATGGGAAGTGCTTCACCACGTCCGCGCGCAGCACGTAACGATAACGCCGGGCGAAATCTTGTACCTGATCGACTGCCGCGTGCGTACCCTTGCCGCGTCGGTTGGCGTAACTGTGTGGGTGAAAACGACGATCGAAGATCGGCTCGATCAGGTTGCACAGTGCGTGATGCACAACCCGATCGCGGAAGGGTGCGGCACTGATCTTGCGGCGCTTCGGTTCGTGGATGTAGAAATGGGTGTAACCGCCGGGTGTGTAACGCTCGCTTACGAGTTCGGATCGTAAATCGATCAGATGGTCTGCCACGCGATGATCGAAGGCAGCAGCCGGCCATAAACCGCGTTTCCCGCGCGCTGCCTTATCGTAGGCGCGCCAGAGATTGTTCCATGCCGTGATCCGTGCCCACAATGAGGACTCTGTGCCCGAACCAACCGATAAAGACCGTTTGGTCATTCTGACTCGCACATTCGATCTGCTCACCTGGCTGCTGCCACAAGCCGATAATTTTCCGCGAACGCAGCGTTTCGTGGTCACCGAACGATTGCTCGATGCGGCTCTGGACTTTCAGGAGACCTTATTCGAGGCGAACGCGCGTTCCGGTAAAATGCGGCTCGAACGCTTGGAACTGGCCGATGCCCACCTGGACAAGCTCCGCTTATATCTGCGTCTGGCACACCGCTGGGGCTGGCTCAGCAATGGGCAGTACCAACATGTCAGTGCGATGGTCGCTGAGATTGGGCGATTGCTCGGCGGCTGGCTGAAACAAACCCGCACAACCAAATGAAAGGTTGATGTGCGACAACAGGAGGTGAGGGCGGGCACGGCGGGATTGACTCCAGGTCGTGCCCCGGTTTGGATGTATGCCTGACGCCAGCGGTGCCCTCGATGCCGCTGTGCTGCGAACAGCCCGCGTGCAGACCAGACAATCCCACGCTGTTCCTCACCTTCGCCTCGTCCGGGAAGCCGTAACCGCCCGGCATTGCTGGAACCGACCACCATAGTTACCCACCGTGGCAAGCCGCCTGTTCAACTTGCGTCGCGCCCAGGCCAGTGAAGGGGCAGAGGAGCGTGGGCAGCACACACCAACCGAAACCCAACATTGTTGTTACGATTGTCGGGATTCCTGTTGTTGCGGTACGTCGCGCGCGCGTTGTCATCGTTGTTGTTCCAAGAGCCGCCGCGCAGCACCCGCGACTGCCTACGGGTTGCCTGACCGAGGTTTCCCTCAGTACGATTTATTTTACCGCAAACATTTTCGCGGCGCTATGCGCCGTTACCGTTGGGGCTACGCCCCAAACCCCGCGCTCACTCCGTTCGCACCCAGAGACCCGGGGATTCAGAGCCGCTCGCTGCGCTCACTCCCAGAGGTCAGAGGGCCAGAGACCAGAGTTACGGAACAGGGGCAGCACACACCAACCGAAACCCAACAAAGTTGAGACGAGGGTCGGGATTCCTGTAGTAGCGGGACGAAGCGCGCGCGGGGCCAGCGCGGCCGCGCCAAGA
>JBBRMW010000187.1:0-12000 GCA_038230635.1 Aggregatilineales bacterium
AATCTCCACGGGCAGGATAGGCATTCGATTTCCTTTGTCATGATTGGAACATCATCAGCTTATCCTGCCCTGTTTTTCTCGGTTACTATATCGATAAAGTCCAGCTAAACACAACTGCACCTTTGCAGAGTGCTGTCCTCATTGCCAACAGACACTGCCTCTGAACGAGATATATGCCGGCACGCGTTGCCCAAAATGTGGGAAGGATTTATCGACAGCAGAAACGACTCAAATGCTGCCTGAGCACCAACAAATCACTTTAGATGTATTTTTAGATTTAGAGTACCTTCTAACTCCTCAAGGCTACGAAGATGATCCCTTAGTCCCCAAATATATCGGGCAAGAGCTCTCCCGCATACGAAAGAGCCAACACAAAAGCCAATATCAAATCGAAGAAAGTTTGGGGTTCTGGTCCCAATCAATAAGCGCTATTGAAAATCACGGGGAAAGTAACCCTTTCATTCGTTATTGGAATTATTGTGGCGCTTTGCAGGTTCACCTGCGGGATTTATTCAAACTTGCCTTAGCACATAAGTGGCAGCGGCGCGAGCGATGGACAACAGATGAATTGCTGGCGGAAGTGAATCGGGTCTATCAGCTGCTGAGCGCTTCGAACGAGCGTGTGACCCAACGCATGATCGCTGATGAGATCGAGGTAACCCTTGCCACATTGAAGGGTCACAAGAAAGTGCGCGCACGATTGGCCGAAATTACTGCTGAGCAGCACTCTGTAGCCCAATAACGCCTTCAAAAAGGCGCCAAGGCATCATTTTGGTGCGATAGTTTACAACAAAAAAGCCTTTGCGAACTTTTTCTAACCGTAACGCGGATTGTCATTCTATTCTAACGGTAACGTGGACGTCACACGTTATCTCATCCAAATTGTTCATGTACCGGAGGTGGGACTTGAACCCACACGGTTTCCCAAACGAGTTTGAGTCGTTCGCGTCTGCCATTCCGCCACTCCGGCCTGCATTTCATATTATATGAAAGGATCGGCGAGGCGTCAATCCTGGAATTTTTTGACGCCGCGCAATTTTCGCTTGCTATCTGCCCGCTGTGATGCTAAACTGAATGGCAGATCAATTCGTTTGATTCGCTATTGCGCACCCCTACCCTGTCAGGAGGCAAGGTTGCTTATACAACGCATCCAACTCAAATCGTGGGGACTGGTCGTCAGTCTCGCCATATTCGCTGTCGTGGTGTCGGGGTGTTTCCAAACCGTCGGAGCCACGCTGGATGCAACCGTCACGCCACCCGGCGGATCGGTTATTTCTGTTCAAGTAAGCACCACCATACCCACCGACGTACTGCCTCCCACTGCAATTTCGCCAACGGCCATTGTAACCAACCCGATTACCATTAACACGGCCACCAACGCGGTCGCTACGCTCGTCTTTGCCGGGCCGACACAGTTGGCGGTGGCGGCGACCGATGTCCCCGGCGTGACTCCGCTGTTCTCGACGCTTCCGCCCGTCTCGGATGTTCCGGTGACGGCCATTGGACTCGCGCCGACGTATACCCTGCCGCCGACCTATACGCCGCCGCCGACGTACACGCCTTATCCAACTTTTACGCCGCTGCCCAGTGTCACGCCGACCGAGCCGATCATCATTACGCCGGCCATCGTCGCCGTTGCGCCGACCGCTGCACCCGCCTTCGACTTGGTGGGGACGCAAACGCAGGAAGTGCTCAACGCCGCCGCCACCTACATCGTTGGGACGGCGACGCAGGGGGCGGCGGCGCAACTGACCGCCATTGCCACCTCATTCGGTACGTATGCCGCGCCGGATGTCGGACAATCGCCGATTGCGCAGCCCACTGGCGTGCCCACGACGGTCCCGTTTTTCGTGAGTGGCACGCCGCAAGGTACGCCCGGTGAAGCTGGCTCTGGCGCAGCGGGACCGGTATCCGGCAACTGCCAATACTTTGTGGTCGAAGGCGATCGGCTGTTCCGCATCGCGCTGCGCTTCGGCATGAGCGCCGAACGGCTCGCCGCCTACAATCGCTTGGTCAATCCCGATTTGGTCGTACCCGGCCAAATTCTGCGCATCCCCAACTGTAACGGTACCCCCGTACCCGGTTCGGTCGTCGTGGCCGCACCTGGAGCGCTGCCGCAAACGGGTAATGGGACGTACATGGTCGTTGATGGCGACACCCTGTACAACATTGCGATGCGCTTCCATGTCCGCGTGATCGCGCTGGCGCAGGCCAACGGCATCACCAATCTGGGCTTGATCTACATCGGCCAAACGTTGATCATCCCGACTGGCTGATTCGCCCGCTGACTGACTCATCAAAATGGCGGACACCGATAACGTGTCCGCTTTTTTTTATCCAGCGATTCCGCTACAAACCTTGAGCACTTGAAATAAATGTGGGAACATCGTGTACATTCCAAAATCTTTTGCTGTCACGGATACCGCGACGATCTATCCGTTCATCCGCGATCACAACTTTGCCACCCTCGTCACCCACCAACAAGGCCAACTCAGCGCGACATCGATCCCGTTCATGCTGGATGCCGAGCGTGGTGTGCTGCGGGCACATCTGGCGCGGGCAAATGCGCAGTGGAAGCATTTTGAGGGCGGCGAGAGTCTGGTCATATTCCAAGGTCCGCACGCCTACGTTTCCCCCACTTGGTATGCGGAACAGCCCAGTGTGCCAACGTGGAACTACACCGCAGTCCATGTGTATGGCGTGCCGACGGTGATCGAGGACGAAACGGTGGTACGCGCGATGCTGCGCGAGTTGGTGGCGAATCACGAACATGGGCGCGACCCCGAATGGTTGATGGATCTGCCTGACGATTACTACCGGAAGATGCGGCAAGCCATCGTCGTTTTTGAACTCAAAATCAACCGTATCGAGGCCAAGTTCAAATTGAGCCAGAATCGCTCGGAAGCTGACATGGAAAGCGTGATCATTCATCTGGCGGGCAGCGCTTCACCGCTCGACCAGGAAACCGCAAAAATGATGGACGAGCGACGACGCTCATAGTGAAGCTAAATAAAGTTCGCAGATTTACCTCACCCCCAGTCCCTCTCCGTCCTCACGGAGAGGGGTGCCTGACTCAACGCTGTCTCTATCTTTGGCGGAGCATGTGTGGCTTGACACCCCCTCGCTGTGGTTACGGAGAGGGGGCTGGGGGGTGAGGTTCTTTAATGCGTGGTGTTAGATGGGTTTCACCCTAATGGACAAACCAAACAAAGGCCACGTATGTCTAGGTTTGCCTTCCGACTCCCCCTCTCCGTGTTTACGGAGAGGGGGCCGGGGGGTGAGGTGAATGTGTGGTGTTAGATGGGTTTCACCCTAAGAGCCGGCGCGGGATCAATGATTTTCTTACACCCGCCGCGCCCATTGTGCGGTACAGTTGGGTGATATGCTCTAGCTTGAGGGTTCGTTGGCATGTTTGGAATGTTGAATAAGCTCGCCGAAGTCGAGTCGCGCTATCAGGAACTCGATCGGCTGCTCAGTGATCCGGTGTTGCTTGGCGGCGATTACAGCAAAGTGACTGAATTTGCGCAGGAACGATCGCAGATCGAGCCGATTGTCGAGAATTATCATGCCTATCAGCGCGTCGCCGCAGAACTGGGCGAAGCGCAGACGATGCTGCAATCGGAATCTGACGCCGAGATGCGCGAAATGGCGCAATTGGAAGTCGATTCGCTGGCGGCGCGCCGAATCGAATTGGAAGAGGCGCTCACTCAGCAGTTGCTCCCTAAGGACAAACGCGACGACAAAAACGTAATCGTCGAGATTAGGGCGGGCGCGGGTGGCGACGAGGCAGGCTTGTTCGCTGCCGATCTGCTGCGAATGTATCTGCGCTATGCTGAAGCGCGCCGCTGGAAGCCGGAGATCGTCTCGCAAAGCGAATCCGGGATCGGCGGTTATAAGGAAGTCGTGTTCGAGCTGAAGGGACGAGGCGCTTTTTCGCGGCTCAAGTTCGAGAGCGGCGTCCACCGTGTGCAGCGCGTGCCTGCCACCGAATCGCAGGGTCGCATCCACACCTCGACGATCACGGTCGCGGTTTTGGCGCAAGTCGATGACGTCGATGTTCAGATTAACGCCAAAGACATCACGATCGACTCGTACCGTTCGAGCGGTGCGGGCGGCCAGAATGTCCAAAAGAACGAAACGGCGATCCGCGTCACGCATTTACCGACGGGGCTGGTCGTGACGTGCCAGAATGAGCGCAGCCGGGGACAAAATCTCGAAACAGCGATGACCGTTCTGCGCGCGCGCCTCTATGAGTTGGAGATCGATCGCCAGCAGTCGGAGCAAGATTCGACGCGCCGCAGTCAGGTCGGTACGGGCGAACGCAGCGAGAAGATTCGCACCTACAACTATCCGCAGAATCGCGTGACCGATCACCGCATCGGCCTGACGATCTACAATCTACCCGGCGTGCTGGATGGCGATCTCGACCCGTTTATCGACGCGCTGGCCTTGCAGGAGCAAACGGGCAAATTGGAAACCATCGCCGATGACGAAGACGAAGCCGCCTAACCTCGCGCTCGCCATTGACAGCCGCCCTGTCTCGTGTATAATTTCGGCTTATAGGCGCTGGTGGCGGAATGGCAGACGCGTTAGGTTGAGGGCCTAATGCCTTCGGGCGTGGGGGTTCAAGTCCCCCCCAGCGCACAATGCAATAAATGCTCGAAACGGGATGCTCAGGCGTCCCGTTTTGATTCGGCGTGATTCATGATAACGGCATTATTCGCCGCCGATTTGTGTACCAGCTTATCCAATCCAAACTCAAAGGTTTCGGCGTTGTACTTTCCGCGCTCATTTTTATAATGCAGCACGATACTATTGATCCCTGCAAAAACAGCGATTAACTCAAATTTCAGATCGGGGAGGATTTGCAGCCCTTTGCTCCAATAAGCCCCGACATTGGCTTTCCCCTTGAGCATTCCCGATGGTTCACCAACCACTTGAATAATAAAAGGGCTGGCAAACTCAAAATCGTCGCTATAGTGGGCAAGAATGCGATCCAAGTCGTGACTATTCCACGCCTCGATCCATTCTGCCGCAAAATGCTCTGCAAACGCTTGTTCAATCATCTGTATTTTCCTTAACTGGGTTAATTGAATCCCCCCTCGCGGTGCCTACGAGGACGCGATGGGGAGTGACGTGAGTGCGTGAACTTCACTGAGTTTCACCGTCACCTGATACGATCCCGTCGTCGCGCCGAGCACCCCGTTCCGCCGCGAGACGAGCAGCGTATAGGTACCATCGCGGGGCAGCGTCGCCGAATCGCCGTTCAGCGGGATCGCCGAATTATCCGGCGCGATCACCGTCAGTGCGAAGTCTAGATCACCACCGGTGCGGACGGCTTGAATCGTCAGCATCGCGCCCGCTTTGCCGTCGAAGCGCCAGCTATCGGTGAAATCTTCGTTCGTGATCAACCCCGTCAGCGGGATCGCATCAAGCAATCTTCCGCCGCCCGTTGGCGCAAGCGCATAGCCCAGCGCGAATCGATAGCTCCCCGTTTGCCCCGCACTATCCGGCATGATCAGCAGTGCATACCGCCCTGCACCCGGCAGTTTCGCCTCCAGATTGAGCGCGCCGCTCCCATCCGACTCAGCGACGCCCACCAGTTCGCCCGTCGGACGCACAAATAACGCGCGCAGCCGGAGACCCGCCGTGGTCGCCTGCGCACTGACAGCGATCGTGGGACTGGCAGCCGCCGTAAAGTCCCATTCTTGGCCGAACTGCCCAACAGCGATCGTGCCGTTCGCACTTTGACCCGGCACAATTTGGCTTTGCAGCGTCATGGCGGGCTGCGCGCGTGCCGTCGCATCCGCGTCCACTTTTGCGATCGGTGCGGCGGTCGCAGCGATCGGGGTCACGGCGTTGGTTGGTGGAACATTGGCCGAGGGCACATCTGCCAGTGTCAAGCTATAGCGCCCCGTCGTCTTACCCGCCGCGCCCAACCAGCGCCCCACCACCACCTGATAAGCCCCGTCGGTGGGCAGCCGCAGCGGGCCGAGTGTCAACGCCCCAGCTTTAGAGTCGGCAGTCACGCTCGCCAAATATCCGTTCGGTCCATAAAGCGTCACATCCATTCGCAGGGTACCTGCCAGCGGATTCGCCGTGATCGAAATCGCGCGATCGGCCTTGCCCGAAAACTGCCAATAGTCGAAGGGATTCTTGTCGAGGATTCCATTTTGCTGGCTGATTCCGGTGACGAGGATGCGCCCGCTCGGCGTGCTGGGCTGCACATCTTGCCGCCGCTGCAAGGCCAGTGTATACGGCGTCGCCACGTCTGCGTCCAAGCCGATCACATAACGACCGTCAGCGGGCAGCACAAATCCTTGAATGTTCGTTTCGCCATCGGCTGGATCGGCGTGGATCAAGGCCCGCCCGCCCGCCTCGCTCAGGGTGATCGCGGGCACGCTGCCCGATGCGCCCACCAACGCGATCACGTTGACCGCATCGCCCGCCCGCCCGCTGAATGCCCACAGCCCGGCCTGGGTTGTCGCCGTCGCCGTGTGCAGATAAGCACCATAACTCAGCGGCGTGGCAGCCACCGTTTGTGCGGCCAACGGGCGCGCGCTGTACGAAAGCGCATAGCTGCCGAGCGTTGCACCGTCACGCGCCACCATGAGCTGATACGCGCCGCTCGTCGGAAATTTGTACGACTCGATCGCCGCGACGTTCCCCAACAAACTACGCGCGGGACGGCTGCTCGCCACGATTTGTCCAGCCGGACTCACGAGATTGAGCAGCGGTTGCAGATCGCCGCCCGTAGCCAGCAAGGTCGCGTTGATCGTTCCGCCTTGCACGCCCGCGATCTGCCAGCGATCGATCGTGTGAATCGCATCCAGCGCGCCTGCCGCGTTCTGATCGGCGGCCAAAGTCGGCGGCGCAGCGTCGGCGGCGAGCGCGCGCGCATCGAGCCGATAGGTGCCCACTTGCCCCGCCGCACCCGCCACGACTACCACCGTATACAGGCCATCGGCGACGATCGGAATCCGATCGATCAGCAGTGATCCGGCGTGCGGGGTGAGCGTCGCCAGCGCAATCGATCCGCCGCCCGGCGCAATGACCGTTACGGACGGCGCAAGGCTGCCACTCAACGGCGTCAGGCTGAGCGTGAGCGTTTGCCCGGCGGCGCCGCTGAACAGCCACAAGTTCGGGCTACCGCCCGCCGTCAGCGCCCCGATCACGCTGCTGTTCGCGCCCAATAGGCCGCCGGCTGCGGGTGTATTCGCTGGACTGCTGAGCAGCGTCAATGTCAACGTATACGGCGTGAAAGTTGCCAGCGCGTCAGCGGGCCGCCGAATCACCACATCAAAAAAGCCATCGGCAGGCATTCGGAAACCATCGATCGTCGTTTGGCCGACGCCCAATTTGCCCGCCGCCAGGATCGATCCGGTGGGGTCTTGCACGCTGACGACGGGTGGTGCATCGTCGGTGGGATGGATCACCCGCGCGCCAATCGTATCGCCTGCGCGCGCCGCAAATGTCCAGCGCGTTTCGGGGTGCGCCACATCGGTCGTGCCCACCACGCGCCCACCATAGCCGATGGCGGCGTTCGGGGTGCCCCCCGTCTTCAACATATAGAGATTATCGGCGCGCAGTTCATAATTGCCCGCGCTGCCCTGACTCCGTGTGCCCACCCGCGCCAGCGTCACGATATACGTACCGTCAGCGGGCAACGCCGCCCCAGAGATCGCCGCGTTGGGCGTATCGAAATCATCGTTGGTGGTGAGCACTGTGCCATCTGCCGCCGCCAATGTCAGGAACGTATCCAGATCGCCACTGGTCGCCTTGCTGGTGACGCTGATCACTTGCCCGCGCTTGCCCTCAAAGGTCCACCGATCTGCCGGATTCGCATCATCCAGGCGCCCAATCCCTTTTTGAGCGGGCAGCAGCTTGCCGCGAATCGGATACGTTGTGGGCGTTCCACTCAAGCTGAGCGTGAAGCGCCCGCTGGTCAACCCCGCCGCCCCGCGATAACGGGTTGTCACCAATCGATAATTGGCCGTGCGCGGCAGCACAAAATCGCTGATGCGTGCGACATCGCCGCCCAGTGCATCGGCGCGTGCCAGCAGTTCACCCGTGTCCGTGCGCAGTTCGAGGATCGTTTCGAGCGCCGAACCGGGTTCGCGCGTCACCTTGATCGTCACATGATCGCCGCTGCCGCCCGCAAACAGGTGAATATCTTGCGGGCGATCGTCCGCTACCAGCCCGATCACGTTCGCGCCATAGTGATCGATGTCGGGGTTTGCCGGACTCGGCTGCGCGAAGTTCAGGCCGATCCGATAACTTCCCGTCGAGTTTTCCGCGCCCGTCACCGACAGCACGAACACCCCATCCGTCGGCAGTTTGAAATTGACGATCGCCGCTTTCCCGCTCGGATCGGCGGCTGCGGTGATCAACGTCTGGCCGAAGGCGTTTTGCAGGGTCAGCACCGGTTTCAGAAATTGATCGCGTGCGCTCAGCGTTGCCGAGATCAGGTCGCCGCTGTGTCCGCTGAACAGCCAGGGTTTGACGGGGTCATCCGCATATAGATCGCCATCGAATTGCGCGCCATTGGTCAAGATCGCGCCCACCGAGCGCGCCTTGCTATCTTGCACGCTCAGGCTGAGCGCATAGACGCCCATCCCGTGAAACACGGCATCGGGATTCGCCACCACGATGCGGTAGCTGCCCGTGAATGGCAACAGCAGGTTATCGACGCGCGCCCCGTTGCCATCTCCCAGATCGGCGGCGGGCGCGAGCACCACGCCGTTTGCCGCAATCACCTGGAAGCCGCCCCGAAACAGATCGCCACGCAGAGCTTGCAGCGCGATGGCGACCACATCGCCCGCATTGCCCGCGAAGGTCCAGGTGTCCGCGTTGTGGGTCGCGCTGAACACGCCGCCCACCGTCTGCCCATAGCGCATCGCGCCCGCCCGCTGACGTTCGCGTTCCGGCGTCCAGGTCAGCCGATAACCGCCGCCCGTCGTCGATCCGCCGAGGACATGCACGCGATAAATGCCATCAGCCGGCAGCGCGATTTCGGTCAGGCGCGCCACATCACCCGGATAAAACACATCTTGCGCCGCAAATGCACCGCCCGCCGTATCTTCCAATCGGATGCCCAATGGTGTTGGCTCCGCGCCTGGGTCCAGGGCCGCCGCCGCCAACGTCACGCGCTCGCCCGCCGCGCCCCGGATCAACCACACATTCTCGTTGTCGTTCGGGATCAGCGAACCCGTCACCGTCTCGCCTGCCGTCAAAATGCCGCTCACCCGATTTTTGAGGTGTGACCCGCTGATCACGCCCAAATACAGCAAATAGCGACCATTACCTTTGGCCGAGACATCAGCGCGCCGCACGAGCACGGCATACACGCCTGACGCGGGCAGCCGCACCGAGGCGAGCGTACTGAGTGCGTTCGCCGCCTTGTTGCCATCGACTGCGAGTGCCGTACCCGTCGGCGTGACCAATTGCAGCGCGGGCGCGTAGGTGCCGCTTTGGCGCGCCACTTGCACCCCGATCACATCGTTGGCCGCACCGTAAAAATAATAGGCGTCCGCCTGATCCGTGCCCTGCATTTCGCCTTGCACGCTTTGGCCGTAGGCGATCGGCAGCCCCGGCTGGATAATGAGCGATCCAAATTTTAGGTTCTGCGATTGGGCGTACAGCGTGTAACGACCCGCGCCCAAGCCCATCCGCACTGTCAGGCCAAAATCACTGCCGATCGGGACGTGATAGGCCAACGTGGTATCGAGCGTCGCGCCGTGCATTTGCTGCGCCACGATGTGTCCCGCGCGATCGAATAAGACCAGATCGGGGCCGCTCTCGCCACTCAACGCCACCGCCCGAATCGAGAGCGTCAGCGCGGTTTGTCCGGCCACCCGCCACGCTTGGCGCAGCGCACCCGCCGCGATCTCGCCGCGCGTGAGCGTATTCGTGAGCAGGACGCCAACATCGGGTGCGTTCAGCTTATCCGGGGCGAGCGCCGGTTCGATCAGATCGGCGATCGGCGGCGGGGTTTGTGACGGTGTGCTCGTGGGCGCAAAACGCGGCGGTGGCTGATTGGCGTTTGCCGACGGCTGCGCGTTGCCCGCATCCGCGAACGGCGCTTGTACGGTGGCCGTCAATTGGTATGAGGCGAACGCCGCCGCCACCGTCCCGGCCACCGCCAGCCGATAGCGACCCGCGATCGGCGCGCTGATGCCCAACACATCGAGCGCGTCTTTTTGATCGCCCGCCGACCGATGCGCGATCACGAAGCCGCGCGGATCGATCACGTATAAACCGGGCGTCCAGGCGGCGGGCGTGCGCGTGCTCAGGTGGATATTGATCAGCGCACCGGCTGGCGCGTCCAGCGACCACGCCGCCAGCGCATTGCTCGGCAGCAGCACCCCCTTCACGCCTTGCTCAACGACCAGATTGCCGCCGCCCGCATCTTCTAGTTTCAAGGTATACGGGTCTTTGGCCGTGCCCGTCGGGTCGAACACGATCACATGGTAGCGGCCATCGTGGGGCAGCACGAGGTTCGCCAGTTGGATCGCGCCGTGACCGTACTGCGCCCCCAGCAGCGACTCATCCGGCGCGCGCACCGCAACCCCCAACGATTGCGCGCTCGTCTGCCCACTCAACGACAGCGTGAGCGTCTGATTCGCCGCCGCATCCAGCGTGTACACATCTTCGTGATCGGCATCGAGCGTGGCGGTGATCGGCGTATCGAAGCTGAGCGTCCCTTTGCTCGCCGTCGATCCGAAACGATCGAAGGGCAGTCCTGCCGCGCCAAACGGACTCGCCGTGATCGTATAATCAGCGGGCAGCGCGATTTTGCCACCCGTCCGCACCGCGATTTGGTACAAGCCATCGGCGATCAGCGTCAGGGGTTGATCGAAGCCGGCCCCAATGTTTCCCTCGAATAGGAGCGCATCACCCGGCCCGTTGACGACCAATGTGGTATCCAGCGTGCCGCGCGTTGGCGCAACATTCAGCCGAATCAGATCGCCCGCATGTGCCGCGAAAAACCAATGATCGTCGCTTGCGCCGAGCGTGCCATGCTCTGTCTCCGAAAGTTGGAGCGGATCGGCGGGCGCGCGCAGTTTGTAGGCGTTCAGTGTGAAATCGGTGCTTTTCGCCGTCTCATAACTATCCGACGAGACTTGCAAAAAATATGGCCCTTTATCGGGCAGCACCGCGCTGAATGCCAACGGGCTGATCCCCTCGCGGGCGATCAAGGGTGCGCCGCTCGCGTCGAGTATTCGGGCGCGGGCGATCCGGTGCAATGTACCCAGTTCCAGCCGAAACGCCAGGATGCCGCCGCTGTTCAATCGATATTCGGCGATCGGCTGTGCGGTCGTCAGCCGTCCGGTGAGCGCGCCGCCATCGGCTGCAAGTGCCGTATCGTTTGCGCCGGGCGTCGGTGTATGAACGATCAGCGATAGATCATATTGTCCGCTGCTCGGTCCGTTCTTGCCGCCCACACCACCAACCCGCCGCGCGATCACCGTGTATGTCCCGGCCAGAGTCAACTGCTGCGAAAAGATCGCCGCGTCGCGCTCGCCATTGACACCTGTGTTCGATGTGATCACATCACTGGCGGGCGATAGCAGCGACAAATACGAGACCAGATCGCCCGACGTGACGTGCATTTGCAAGTCGATCACATCGCCCGCGCCCGCCTTGAAATGCCAGAATTGCGCATAATAGGGGTTGAGAATCTGGCCGTGAACCGTTTGCCCGTACTGAATTTCGCCAGCGGCGGCGGGGATGATCGGCGCGATCGTCGGCTGCACCGTGGCCGTGTTCGCCAGCGCCAACGTATACGCACCCGTCGTTCCGTTCAAGCTGTGCAGATGAATCGTGTATGCGCCGGGCTGTGTGATCCGCAGATCGGACAGGGCGACGCGGCCATCATCGGACGGTTGCGCGGTGATAAGGGCGAGTCCATCGCCGTCTTGCACGCTGACCGCCGCCAGCAGATTCCCGGACGTGCGCACCACCGTGATCGCCACCAAATCGCCGCGCGCCGCCACGAAC
>JBBRMW010000188.1:0-11884 GCA_038230635.1 Aggregatilineales bacterium
ACGGTCACAAAGAATGGGCACGCGATGATGATGGCGATGGCATTCGTGAAGTGCATACCAACACGACCGAAGGGCTGTGGACCGGCTTGCGCAATTTCTTGCGCCCCTTTCGAGAAGTCAGCAAATGGTTCTTGAGTGGCTATGTTGCCATTCATGAGTTTCACGTCAATCTCAAAGTAATTTCCGTTGACTTCATCGCCCAACTGGTGGCTTTGCACTTGTCCTATAGTTGAGCCAAGCGCGAAGCATCATAATATAGTCGCCATCCCAAAAAGGTTGCCTTGGGGAAACCGAAGGTGCATTTTCCCTCACGGACCGTCTATAATTGCTGCGTTGCCATGTACATGGGGGTTAACAACGTCTGATGCAGGCTGTGCTGTCGAGAATCCGCGCGTCCGAAAGTGCTCCGCCCTGGTCAACCACCAGCGCGATCGTGTTTGCCGTTGTTTACGGCGTGATCTGGATTGCGGCGCAGGCGTTGGCGGTGAGCATCACGGGTGGCGATCTGACCACGCCGACGGCGAGCGGGCTGGCGCTCGGTGTGTTGATCACGGGTGCGCTCAGTGCGATAGTGGTCGTGCAATGGGTACAAAGACGTGCCCCGCAGGATTGGTCGCACGCGCTGCACCTCGAAACCTCGCACACGCTCCCGCTATTTGTCTGTCTGTTGCTCGGTATCGGCGCGGCCTGGGGCATCGACCTGATCGGAGTCCTGCTGCACCTCAAGGGGGATCAGGTTGTGCCGCCCACGCTGGCGATCCTGGCCGATCAAAGCGCGCCAGCGTTCGGTTGGATTGTGGCGGCGGTCGCGGCGATCCTTGGGCAGCCGATCGGCGAGGAATTGATCTTTCGGGGGCTGCTGTACCCGTCGCTGGCCGCGCGTTTCGACCATGTGGGATCGATTGCGCTGACGACGGCCATTTTCACCGTGATCAATGTGCTCTTGGGTGGATCAGGTGTGTGGTATGCGCTGATTCAGCCGCTTTTGATGAGCTTGGTCGTGACGGCGCTGCGTGCGCACACCCAATCGACGCAAATGGCGATCGTGGCGCGCGCGATGTTCGGACTGTTTTTTGTATTGTCGGCGCTCATCAGCGCTCATTTTTGATCAAAAAGGATTACACGGATGGCATATGAACTGGTAATCGCCGAAGGGGTCGAAGGGGGCGTCGGCGTGGTGCGACTCAACCGCCCCAAAGCGCTCAATGCCTTGAACGCGCCGCTGATGCTGGAATTACTGAATGCGCTCGAAGCCTTCGACCGCGATCCGGCGATTGGCTGTTTGATCGTGACGGGCGACGATCGGGCGTTTGCGGCGGGCGCGGATATTAAAGAGATGGCGGGCATGACGGCGGTCGATATGTTGGTGCGCGACACCACCGCGGCCTGGGATCGCATTCGCGGGCTGCGAAAACCGATCATCGCGGCGGTATCGGGCTGGTGTTTGGGTGGTGGCTGCGAGTTGGCGCTGGCCTGCGACATGATCGTCGCCTCCGAGACGGCCAAGTTCGGCCAACCAGAGATCACGATTGGCATCATTCCGGGTGCGGGTGGCACGCAGCGTTTGACGCGCGCGGTCGGCAAGGCGCTGGCAATGGAGATGATCCTCAATGCGCGCAACCTGACTGCTCAGGAAGCCGCCCAATTTGGGTTGGTCAATCGGGTCTCTGCCACGTATTTCGAGGATGCGCTGACGCTTGCCCGCGACATCGCCAACCGCGCACCGATCGCGGTACGTATGGCAAAAGACGCGATCAACAAAGCGGATGAACTGGCGCTCGCTGAAGGTATCGCCTATGAACGGCGCAACTTCAACTTTTTGTTCGCCACCAGCGATCAAAAAGAGGGCATGGAAGCCTTTGCGGCGAAGCGCGATCCGCAGTGGAAAGGGCAGTAGCGCCCGGCTTGAACGCTGAACCGCCCCCTCTGCTCACGATTTTGTACACGGTCGGGCTGCGCGGCGCATTGGGTGCGCTGCCTCGGCTGTTCACGCTGATTCAAGCTCAGCGTTCTCACGCTCCCGGCATCACCCTCACGCTCGATTTGGGCGAAACATGTTTACCCGGCGATCCACTGTGCGATGCGACGGCGGGACGGGCGCTGCTTGTGGCGATGGATGCGATGGGCTATGACGCCTTCTATCTCGATCGCGCTGATCCGCTGTATGGGGACGCCGAAACGCTTGGTAAACTACGAAATACGGTCGTCACTCCGATTCTTACCGATAGTCAATCGATCCTATTGACGAAACGCACCCCGGCGGGGCACAGTGTAACGGTGCGCGTCGTGGGTGAGCATGGGGGCGAGTCGTCAATCGAGAGCGGAGCGCTTTTCACTATCCATTTACGACGCGGGACGGGCGAAATCAAGGCAACTGGGCAGTCTGAGCGGCCTGATGTGTTTGTGTCGGATCGTCTGGAAGTAGAGGGGGAAATCATGGTGGGGCGAATCGAACTCAGGGAGCGTTCCGAGGCGGACGCTGGCTATACCGTCAGGCATGAACGGATCGCACTCCCGGCGGGACTGCGACCTGATCCGTCGATCAGCGGCGTGATCGAATTTGTGGCGAGCGAAGCGCGTTATGCCGCCAGGAAACGCCCATGATCGCCCAAGCTGACTTGATCGCCCGACTCGATGATTTTTTCAAAATAGGTGCGTTCAACGAAAGCACCGTGCGCGCAGCCTTCTCGCCCGACATCGTGCCGATCTTCGAGCAGTATGCCGTGCCGGGTTTTTCGGCAGGCGGCTGGAACGGCCTGATGCTCAACAACACGCCGAACGTCGATCGCATTTATCTGGTCGTGTTTCCGGCGCAGCCCGTACTCGATACGATCATCGCCCGCGAGGTACAGCGTGGTGCGCCCGGTGCGCTGATCTTCAGCCATCACCTGACAGCATATCCGGCGAATGATGCACCCTTCAACCCGATTCCAGAGCCGCAACTCGAAGAACTTCACGAACATCACGTCAGCTTTTATTTATGCCATGCGCCGCTGGCCTGTCACCCGCAGATTAGCCCGTCGGGTGCGCTGGCTGAGGCGTTCAAAGTGCGCGAGCCGGAACGTTTCGCGGCGGCGTTCGGCGGGCAGGCGGGCGTGCATGGCAAATTCGGACCGATTGGGTTCAACGAATTGGCGAAGCGTGCCGCCGAAGTGACTGGTTTGGCCGTGCTCCGCTACAGCGCGATACGCAATAATGGACGTGCCATTCAGCACATCGGCATCTTGGCGGGCGCGACCGATCCGACGACCCTCCGCGAGGCGGCGGCACTGGGTATCGATACGCTGATAACAGGCGAATGGTGGCCGTTTGGCGCGGGCGAAACTCACATTGCACGCCGGAGCGAATTCCATGACGTGCTGATCAACGCCGATCTGAACTTGATTGGCACTTCGCACTATGCCAGCGAAGCAGTCGTGATGCGAGAGCAGCTTCCAACATGGCTGCGCGCCAATGTGCCGGGAGTCGAGGTGCAGTTCGTGGTGCAAGACGATCCAGCGCGCTAGGACGCCATCCTTAAGCAATTTGAGATACACCTGTAACCAAAAGCCAACAAATCGGGTGTATAATGCAGGATTGTGGCTTTGCCAAAATGTACAATCCTGAACGCTCGTCACCTGTGCAACCTTCACATTGACGAGTCGATCCGATCGAGCCAAAAATGTCTCTGCTGGTGATTGCGGTTTCTCGGTTGTTCGGATCGCAGGATGGAACACCGCGAAGCTACCCGACGTAAAGGCGGTACTCGATATGCCTCACGTCGGTACGCACACTGAACAGGAGACATTTTGTGACCGCCTCGACCCATTCCCAGAAACCGAGTCTGGGTAAAATCATTTTCGGCAGACCGCTGGCAACCGAAGAATCAGGTGACCAGGCCATCAGCAATCTCGTCGGACTTGCCGTCTTCGCCTCCGATGCGCTGTCTAGCACCGCCTATGCTACCGAAGAAATCTTAATCGTGTTGGTCACAGCCGGCACGCTAAGCCTCAATCTGTCGATCCCGATCGCACTCGCTATTGCGGCGCTGCTGGTGATCGTGACGCTATCTTACCGTCAGACTATCCACGCTTATCCAAACGGCGGCGGCGCATACATCGTCTCCAAAGAGAGCTTTGGCCCATTGGCGGCTCAGGTTGCTGGGGCGGCGCTGTTGGTCGATTATGTGCTGACGGTAGCTGTTAGCATTTCGAGCGGTGTGCAGCAGATCGCATCCGGTATTCCCGCGCTGCAAGATTATCGGATCGAAATTGCGCTGCTCGTGATCTTCTTGATAACCATTGTCAATTTGCGCGGGGTCAAAGAAGCTGGACGAGTCTTTGCCGTGCCCAGCTATTTTTTCCTGGGGATGGCCTTCTTCCTGCTCGGTCTGGGGCTGTTCCAGTATTTAACGGGGCACCTCGCACCCGTCCAGAATGTGCAGAATGCGCTGATGCCGGGTGTTGAAACGTTGACCGCCTTCTTGGTCCTGCGAGCATTCTCAAGCGGTTGTACCGCGCTCACCGGCGTCGAGGCCATTTCCAATGGCGTGCCGGCGTTCAAGGAGCCGCGCAGCCAGAACGCGGCGCTTACGTTGGGCTGGATGGGTGCGATCTTGGTGGCGTTGTTCGTCGGCCTGACCTTGTTGGCCCACCAGATTCAAGCGGTGCCATCTGTCAGCGAGACCGTCATTTCTCAGATGGCACGCGCCGTTTTTGGCAACAACAGCTTGCTATATTTCCTGATGTTGGCGGGCACCAGCCTGATCCTCCTGATGGCGGCCAATACCAGCTATGCAGGTTTTCCGCGCTTGGCCGCACTCCAGGCCGCCGATGGCTTCTTGCCTCGTCAGCTCGGTGTCAAAGGATCACGCCTGGTGTTTAAATGGGGCATCATTATCCTGGGTGGACTCGCCTCCGTCTTGGTCGTCTTTTTCCGCGCAGATACGACGGCCTTGATCCCACTGTACGCGATTGGCGTTTTCCTCAGTTTCACGATGTCGCAGGCGGGAATGGTGATCCACAACTGGCGTCGTCGCAAACAAGTTTTGCCGTCAGAGCCAACAACAACGCCAGTGAGCGCATCAGTCACTCACGCTACGGGCGAACATAAGGTTGCTCCAATATACGACTATAACCCGATTTGGCGGCGCGAAATCGTGGTCAGTGCCATCGGCGCGGTGGTGACAAGCATTGTATTGGTGGTTTTCATCGTCACTAAGTTTGCCGAAGGTGCTTGGTTTGTCACCCTGCTGATCCCAGCCATGGTGTTCCTGTTTTTTCGCATTCACCGTCACTATCAAAACGTTGCCAAGAAACTGCGTATCAATGGCAAAGAGCCGCCCCACCATGTCGGCCCGGTTAAACGGATCATTTTGGTCGATGGCGTTCACCTGGGCACAGTCGCAATGGTCGATTATGCTAAATCGCTTACAGGACCCTGGGAAGCGGTACATATCGCGATCAATCCAGAGACGACCGAAAAGGTTCGGCAGCGATGGGAGCAATATATACGGCGCGGCGACCCCAGCACCCCTGATTTGGAAATCATCGAGTCACCCTACCGTCAACTCGTGATTCCGCTGAAGGAAAAGATCGAAAAGGTACTCGATCAAATCACTGATGGCTACGTTAATGTCATCATGGGCCATCTGGTAATGGACTCGTACTGGGAGCAAGCTTTGCACCAGAACAGTCAGATCACACTCGATCTGATGCTGCAAGAAATCCCACATGTTGTGGTGACGAAAGTGCCGTATCAGATTCACAACTTCGATCAGCTTGCCCACGCGGCCACGGATCCCGCCCACACACCAGCCCCCGCTCACTAGCGGCGAGTCGGTTTCCCCGTCACCTGTTTCCTGGCTAGGATGATAGTTAGGAAACAGGCGTGATCATTCATAGCCTTTTATCTGTCCACTGAACAGGAGAAATTTCGTGACTACCTCGACTCGCGCCCAAAAACTTGCTCTGGGCAAACTAATCTTTGGCAGGCCGTTGGCAACCGAAGAACTCGGTGAGCAGGCTATCAGCAATGTCGTCGGCCTTGCCGTTTTCGCTTCTGACGCACTTTCCAGTACCGCCTATGCCACCGAAGAAATTCTGGTCGTTCTGGTTGCGGCTGGTGCTGCCAGCTTCAACCTGTCAATCCCAATCGCATTCGCGATCGCGCTCCTTTTGGTCATTGTCACCCTGTCTTACCGACAGACGATACACGCATACCCGAATGGCGGTGGTGCATACATTGTTTCTAAGACCAACTTCGGTCCGCTGGCCGCACAGGTAGCTGGGGCGGCATTGCTGACCGATTACGTGTTGACAGTCGCCGTGAGCATTTCCAGCGGTGTCGCGCAGATCGCATCTGGTATTCCAGGACTCCAAGATTATCGGATTGAAATTGCGTTGTTGGTTATCTTTGTGATGACCATCATCAATCTGCGGGGGGTCAAAGAATCCGGGCGCGTTTTTGCCGTACCCACCTATTTTTTCCTGGTGATGGCTTTTCTCCTGCTCGGAGTCGCACTCTTTCAATATCTGACCGGCCACCTGGTACCCGTCAAGAATGTGCAAGACGCGATCGTACCTGGCACAGAGGCGCTCACCGGCTTTCTAATTCTGCGTGCCTTTTCAAGCGGTTGTACGGCACTCACGGGTGTCGAGGCCATATCCAATGGTATTCCCGCCTTCAAAGAGCCGAAGAGCAACAACGCCGCCACGACATTGACCTGGATGAGCGGCATCTTGATTACGTTGTTTTTGGGGTTGACGCTGCTGGCACATCAGGTACAAGCAGCACCCTCGACCAGTGAAACCGTCATTTCTCAGGTAGCGCGCGCAATTTACGGCGATAATAGCTTGATGTATTTCCTGATGCTATCGGGAACGAGCTTGATCTTGCTGATGGCCGCCAACACCAGCTATGCCGATTTTCCACGTCTGGCCGCGCTGCAAGCCGCTGACGGATTCCTGCCCCGTCAACTGGGGATCAAAGGTTCGCGGTTGGTCTTCAAATGGGGAATCATTGTCCTGGGTGCGCTCGCTTCCGTGCTGGTCGTATTCTTCCGCGCCGATACAACCGCTTTGATCCCACTGTATGCGATCGGCGTCTTCTTGAGCTTCACGATGTCACAATCGGGTATGGTCGTTCACAATTGGCGACGTCGCCAACAAAATCCGCCGCTCATCAAAGAGATGCCTGTCACGACGGGAAAGGCGACGCACATTACGGGTGAGCACCAAATGCTGCCTGTCTATGAGTATAATCCGCACTGGAAGCGCGAGATTACGATCAGCGGCCTCGGTGCGGCGGTCACGGGTGTGGTGATGTTCGTCTTTGTGATCACAAAATTCGCGGAGGGGGCGTGGTTCGTCACGCTCTTGATCCCGTGCATGGTGTTCGTATTCTACCGTGTTCATCGCCACTACACGAACGTTGCGCTGCGCTTGAAACTCAATGGTAGACGGCCCACCCACCGTATCGGCAAAGTCAAACGGATCCTCCTGGTTGATAGTATCCACCTCGGCACGCTGGCGATGGTCGATTATGCCAAATCGCTTGGGGAATCCTGGGAGGCGATTCATATTGCCATCGACCCGGATAATACCGAGAAAGTCCTCCAGCGATGGGAGCAATATGTGCGGCGCGGCAACCCGGATATTCCCAATTTGGAGATTATCGCGTCACCGTTTCGTCAGTTGGTAAAGCCTCTCAAAGAAAAGGTCGAGTTCGAGCTGGAACTGGCAGGTGAAGGCTATGTCAATGTCATCATGGGACACCTCGTGATGGACTCGTATTGGGAGCAAGCACTGCACCAGAACAGCCAGATCACACTCGACTTGATGCTGCAAGAGATTCCGCACGTTGTCGTGACGAAAGTGCCGTATCAGATTCACAACGCGGATGATGTGCCGCACGGTACACCCCCTCCGCCGACCACTGCGGCGTTGCCTGCGAACTAAAAACTTCCGCCTCAAAAGGAACTTCATCCCCAACTCCCTTTTCCATAAGATGGAGAGGGGAGTCGGATGGGAAGGTGAGACGGTAATTGATCCCAAAACAGGGTACTATACCGCTCAACTGGGTCGGTCGATTGCCCTTATCCGTGCACGTTAGGAGGCGGGCAGGGGTTATTCTTTTGGTAATCAGTCCCGCGTGCAATAGCGAAGATAGACCCAGCCATTACCAAAACGGCGCTCATCCAGGAGATCTAGCTTTACCCTTACGCTGCTGGGCAGAACCTGCTTGCCGCCGCCAAGCATAATAGGTATAACGAGCAGTTGATACTCGTCGACAAGCCCAGCCCGAATCGCCTGTGTGGCTAGGTTCGGACCAGCCACCGAAATATCGTGCGGCAATTGAGCCTTTAGGTCGCGAACTGCCTGCGGTTCGAATTCCCGCTCGTGACGGGTCTTCGACGTAGAGACGATCTCCAGCGATTTGGAATAGACGATCTTATCGGCAGCTTGCCAGATCCGCCCGAAATCCATCATGGCCGGCGTCCGACCAGGAATGCCATCTGGCGTTTCCCAAATCGTCATCGTCTCATAATTCTTGCGCCCATAGAGATAGGTGCCGATGGGGCGGTGCCGATCATTGATGAATGCAGATATCTCCTCGTCCGGTGCCGCCCAATTCATGTTCTCGGTTTCACCCGCGATAAAGCCATCCAGCGACATAGGCATAAAGTAGATCAGTTTGGACATCGAGAAGTCTCCATATCGTATTACTTGTGTTATTTATTATGACAGTGTTTGCATAATGCGTTAAAGCCAGCATATTCAGAATGACTAGGTATTAGAAAATATCTGGTGTGCTCATTCTGACAAGTTATCGGATATTGCTAGGAATGAAAAATAACACGAACTGTAAGATTGCCTATAATAACCTAGCGCAAACCAGCAACCATATCAAATGTACTGTAGAACATATATTCTGTCAAGGTGCGCTGTCAAGTAAATTTTAAGGAGAGCGCCCATGTTAAGAAAGAGCGCGGCGCGATTCGGTGTCGTTTATGGCAGCCACTGCGGAAAAAAGCCATTTTCGGCGACCTTCGTCAGACGTTTCGAGCTGCCTTCGTAAACCCAGATGCCCGTCTGTCCATTCGGTTCCATGAGCGGGAAACGCTGCATCAATAGCTGACCGCCGTCGGGACTCCACGATAAATAGCCATGCACATAGTCTGGATCGATCACCAACGGTACGGCATCGCCTGTTGTCGTATCCACCTCGTAAACCTGGGAGCCATTGGTCGCGCGATCGTCGAAATAGCGGCGCATTACGGCGAGGTGAATGCCATCGGGATTCCAGACCGTCACCGGATCATCGGTCAATGCGCCATCGGGCGAGACGAGCGGACGCAGCGTGTGCGCGTTGTAGTCGGCGAGTGATAAGCGGCGCATCGCACCCGAAGCAGTCATTATCAATTCCTGATACACAATTTGCGTTTGCCCGCGCGGCGCGAATGCCCCGGCATTATCTTCCAACGTTTGGATAGGTGAGAGTGTGCCCGTCGCCATATCGACTAAGGTCAGGCTGCCCGCGTTGCGATCGTAAAAGCTGATCGTCTTGCCATCGGGCGACCAATGCGGCGCTTTGCCCAACCAGCGGGAGTCGGATAACAGGGGCGTTGTTTGCAATGTACTCAGATCGAGCAGCCACGCGCGCGTATCGCTGTCGGGGCGCGTCGAATCGGCGCGTTCATAGACCAATCGCGTGCCGTCGGGACTCCAGGCAGGGGCACGGCAAGGCGCATCGACGCACTGCGTCAATGGGCGGATCGCGTGCGTGGCGACGGTGAACAGATAGAGATCGGTCTTGCCAGCGACATCACGCTGCGAAAAAGCGATGCGCGTACCGTCGGAGCTGGGCGCAAAATCATCGACACCGTACTGCGCGAAGGTAATTTGAACGGGTTCGCCCGGTGGATCGACACGCCACAGATTGGTCGGCACGCTCGCCTTGGCACGCACGGCGGGCGCAAGATACACAATCGACAACGGGGCAACACCAAAATGCCAAGCGGCCTGCCCTTGCACGGCGCGACCAGCCTGTGACTGCGCGCCAGGAGCAAGCGTTACTTGGTAGTCGTGTCCCGGAGCAAACCCAGCGCGCGGAATGAAGATCAAAATCGAACCGGACCAGCTCAGATCAGCATCCAAATTCGGCTCGAAGTGAAGGTGAACACTGGCGTCGTCCATCAGATCGCTGAAACGGAATTTGAGGGCGGTGGTGGTGTGGATGGTGAGCGCGTCATTGGCCGGGAGGTCTGTCGCCGGATCGAGCAGTGTAATACCCACGCCCGCCCGATCGCCACCAAAAAGGACGATGCCGATCAGCACGCTGAGCGCGGCGATCACGAAGGCCATGATCAGATCGAATCGCTCAAACCCCGTGATACGTCGCCTAAATATCGCTGGTAATGCACGCAATCGTCCAATAAAACTCCGTTTATCGTCCAAGAAAGACGGGCGATCCCGATGTCCTCGCCCGCGTTCCATGGCTGTCGGACTAGAAGCAGGTGACCCCATCCGTGCCTTTCGCCGCGTGAATGTGGGTCGGATCGTCTTTTGCGCCGAGGCCCAGCAAGGCTTCGGGGTCTAGATCATTCGGATAATCGTAAAATCGTCCCTGCGCGACTTGAATGTGCAAGTGCGCGCCCGACGAAAAGCCCGTGAATGACGGGTTATCTTTGTGGAAAGCGGGATCGCCATCGCTGATGCCGATCATCTCCCCGGCTTTGATGTGCTGATCCTTCGTGACGCTGGTAGATTTCATGTGCATATAGGTCACCCAGTAGCCATCGTTGGTTTGCAAGATCACACTGAGATCGCCGACTGGTTTGATCTGGTTCGGGTAGAAGCCGACGAACCAAACCGTGCCATCCGTGACGGCAAACAGGTTTGTCCCTTCGGGGATGCCGAAATCCATGCCAGCGTGGCGACCTTTGGCATAATTGTAGGCCGAGGTAAACGTGTTTGGACAGCCCCACCATTGGTTGACCAAGTTCGTCTTGCTGCTCATGAAGCCTGGGAATGGCTCGACCCATTTATTGGTTGAACCCAAAATACGGCCCACGCCACCCGCGAATTCGGCGCTGCCACCCTCGCCGATGAACGAACCGTTGGCATCACCATCAATATTGAGCAGGCTATCAACGCTGACGATCGAGGTGGTTTCGACGGCGATGGGAACGGTGATCGCGCCGAAAAAGATGAGCGGTACGCCGATCGTGACGTGCATTTTGATGCCGATGGCAGCGGTCGGCCAATTCGGCTCTTTGTAGGGGAATTCGACCACGTTTTTGCCGATGGCGTCGATGCTGGCCTGCGTCACCAATGAGCGATCCTTGAGGTTGAGCTTCAGATACTTGATCGCCTGATCGCGCAGCCAGCTAGGGACGCCCGTATTGTCGTCGTAAAAGGTGCTCCAGACTTGTTGGTTACGCGCCGCATGGAGCACGGCCACATTCCAATCGGAGCGACGACGCGCATAATCGACCAAGTAGGACAGCGCCGCCTCGCCCGATCGTTCGCCCGCGCTGATCGCCACCTCGCGTGCGATCAGAATACGCCCCAGTTCGAATACGAGCGTGAATATCGCAAACAACAGCGCGATCACGACCGCCAGCAGCACAGTCGCCTGACCGCTTTGCAGGGCGCGCGCGGAAGATCGAGCGGGAGGAAATTTTTGTCGGCCAACAATGCGCATAATCGCCTCATCTCGAAACCTGCGATTTCCCAACGCACGCTATTTTAGCGCAAAACCTCGGATGAGGGGTGCATTCAGGGATGGGGTCGGAGTCGTTCCGAACCGCTGGCCCCTGGCGCCAGCGATGCCCTTTCGAGACGGACGCGGCCAGCCGCCCGCCCAACCCAAACGGAGGTGGGGGTTGGGCCGAACGCGGGCC
>JBBRMW010000189.1:0-11883 GCA_038230635.1 Aggregatilineales bacterium
ATCGGGAAACACGAAGAAGAAGATCGCAAAAAGAGCGATGCCGAGCGCAACAATCAACATACTCATTTGTTGCCAACCAGGTTGGTCACTCAAAGCAAGGAGCGGCGTGGTCGTACTGAAGCCAAACAATAACAGCGCAAAGCCACCCAAGACCGCGACCCGTTCGCCAGGTTTACGCCAGAAAATGATTGCGCTCACGATCCCAAATACAAGCGCAAAAATGAGGTCAACCGCGAAATAGGCCGCGCCGCAGGCTTGCACTGAAAGGTGCAAAATCGAGAGCGCTGACGACTGTCGCAGGCAGACTTGTTTTGTATACGCATCGAGCGTGGAAGGTGCAGCAAGAACGGTCATGCCGACGAGGATGAATGCCGCGATGAGCCACAGAATTTGCGTTGCGCGCAAACCTGCGCCGGTGAGTTGCGTTCCAGCGCTGGGTTTGGAAAGCATAATTGTGGGTTCAACAATGGCATTGGACGAGTTCATGATGGTTCCCAGATCGGTGATCACCAAGCTATACGCATTGTAGCATCATTTCATCTCACGTCGGCTACGCAAGAACGCCAAGCGGGAAGGGCTTCCAAACACTCCAATCCGCTGCACTTCTCCTTCTCTGCAAATCAACCTCACCCCCAGCCCCCTCTCCGTCACTACAGCGAGGGCTGTCAAGCCGCTGAAACCGATCGGCGCGTCAAGCAGGACGTGGTTCGAGCGCCCCTCTCCGTGAGGACGGAGAGGGGTTGGGGGTGAGGTTCTTCTTCAGTTGCTCTTTTCCAGCGTCAGCGTGTACGCGCCCACGCCATCTGTCGTTTCGCGGCCAAAGCGCGTCGCCCGGATCGTGTATGTGCCATTGAAACGTAGTTTGAACGCCGCAATCTGCGCATCGCGTGCGCCGAGTTTGGCGCTCGTGGGCGCGTCGTCGTTGGCGGCCACCAGCGCATTGCCCGAATCGAGCAGATCGACATAAGGATCGAGGTTGCTGCCAGCGGCGGCACGCATCGTGATCGTCACGATCTCGCCCGCCTTGCCGACGAACGAATAGATGTTGACGAACGTCTCGCGTGTGATCTCACCATTGGTCGATTGCCCATAGATCATCGCGCCGATCGCTTTCGTGCCTGCATCGACGTTGATACTGGCGTTCCCGTTGAGCGCGAAGGCGACGATTTGCGGATACTTTCCCGAATCGGCGACATACAGCAGGTTGCTATCCTGCGCCAACGTGAGTGCCGATGGCTTGCCTAGTTGACCCGCTTTGGGCGGCGCGGACTCGTCATACGGTTCACCGATGATGCCTTGCAAGGCGCCGCTGGCATCCAGCTTCAAAATCCCGGCGGCATCGGTGGCGACGTAAATATTCCCGAACCGATCGACGACGATCGCGCGGGCTATAAGACCCGTGAGCGCCGCCGCCGCCAGATCGGTTTTCACGACTTTGCCAGACGCACCGATTTTGATGATCCCGGCATGATTGCTGCCGACCACATACACATAACCATTCGGATCGGTGGCGAGTGCGCCATTTTCAATCGGATCGATGTCCCACGCGGTGAGCACATCGCCGCCGCGTCCGAAAACCTGGATTCGTGTCCCTTTGTCAGTCACATCAAGAATGTTCAGCGTATTCTGGTACCCAAAGGCGAAGACGCGCGGCGAATCCTTTCCGAACGTCCCGCGATTAGTGCCGACGGTGCCGCCCAGCAGTTTCTTGATCGATCCATCGGGCTGGATCAGCCAAATTACATGATTGACCGGATCCGCGATGTACTTGGTGCCATCGCGGAACATGCCGACTGAGCCATATTCGCCGATACCATCATATTTTTTGAGGCCGCTCACCGTACCATTGGCACTGATCGTCCACACGCCATTATGTGGATCGGTCGCCAGCACCGCCGTACCGTCTGCCGTCGCGCCCACATCGGCGAAACTGCCGAAGCCGGGGTCGCTCACCGTCCACAGGGCGCGCCCGATCCGATCCTCATTGATCGCGCTGGCGGGCGGGAAAAACGAGAGCGTGCCGATCAGTGCCTCGTACTGCGCTTGACTGCCACCATTCACCCAGCTTTTGATGGTCGCCACGCCGCGCACGACCGCGATCCGTCGCCCACCGACGGCCAACATCGCCGTGCGACCCGCGACGCCACTGTTGCCGTCCAGGAGATCGAGGCCGACGCCATCTGCACCACCAATGCGCGCGGGTTGGGCGATCGTATCGGCAGACGCGCCAGTCGCCTTCAACCGATCAGGGAAGTCGGCAGTGGTTTGCGCGCCGATCTGCCGAAAGGTACTGAAGGTGATGGTAACGATCAGGCCGCTTGGCTCAGTACCCGCCGTGATCGCCTTTTGATCGTCGACGCTGGCGGCGGTCAAGGTCTGCGTAGCAGCCTGCTCGACCACCGTCCAACCCGCCGGATATTGGAACGTGACGCCGTATTGTTCATTGCGATAGGTTTGCGCACCATCGCGGGACGGAGCGGCATCCACATGAAAGCTGGCCGCCGATAAACATAGACACGCGAAAACGATCAGGGCACTCCAGATACGGCGCATAGAAAACGTCTCCTCACCATAACCGTGATCCCGCTATTTGGGGAGCACTGCGAATATCTTGGTGAGCAGTTCCGTCGCCTCTTCGCTGCGAAAATCGGACATCTTTTGCACCAAATCGCCATCCGGGTACAGCTCGACCACGACATTGCGAAAGCGCATCTCGCCCCACACGGTCGGGTTGATACCGGCCTGCGCGCCGCGTGCCTTGTTCGACGGCGAAGCGATCGACTCATCGCCGACTGCGAGCGGAAACTTCGGCGCGGTAATCTGTCCGGTCTCGATGCTGTATCGATCTTCGGCCAGATTCGCACTGGGCGTGACCCAGATGGCGATCGACATGGTGCCACCTGTGTTGGCATTGTAGACCAACTCGATACCAGATTCGGCCACATACGATTTCGTCTTGTCCAGCGTGAAACGGCCAACCTGTGCGGGCGCACTGTTGGCGATGTTCAACAGCGATTGCGGCGTCTGATCGATCAGTTTGCCGCTGACCGGCACTGCCGTTGGCGACACAATGACGAAGGGCGATGGCGTCGGGGGCGTGGTCGCCGTTGGCGGGTTACACGCGCTGAGCAAGATGATGGGCAACATGGCGATCAACAGACCTATGGCGAACCGATGATTTAGGCAAAAAGGACGGAACATAGCACTCACCAACTCCTGTTTAGTATGGGCGCGTTTTTGCTGATAATCCATTATACGCGGCCTACGCTCACTGTGCGCTCAGATGACAACACCATCTCGCGTGCCAGCGTCTCGCCAAATGCGGTTATGACTCGCGCGCTCACCGCATCGAAATCGATCGGCGCACCGAACCGCGCGGCAAGACTCGTCACCGGTTTATCGGCGATCCCGCAGGGGATGATCCCCTCAAAATAGCTCAGATCGGTGTTCACGTTGAGCGCAAAACCGTGCAGCGTGACGGCTTTGGTCGTCACTTTGACGCCAATCGCGGCGATTTTGGCGAGCGGCTCGACCCATACGCCCGTCAACTTCTCGACCGGAAACGCACGTACCTCGAACGTTGCCAACGCCGCGATCAGCATCTGTTCGAGCGCGCGCACATAGCCGATCACGTCCGTGTGCAGACCATCGACGCCACGTGGCAATTTGAGAATCGGATAACCCACCAACTGCCCCGGTCCATGATACGTCACGTCACCACCTCGATCGACCTGATGGAGTGTCACGCCGCGTGCCGTCCGCTGCTCCGCCGACCAGATCAGGTTTTCAGCGTGCGCGGACGATCCGAGCGTGTACGTGTGCGGATGTTCGAGCAGCAACAGCGTATCGGGAATCTCATCGCGTCCGCGCGCCGCCGCCAGATCGCTTTGCAGCTTCCAGGCTTCCAAATAGGGGATGATTCCCAGTCGTCGCACCTGACAAATCGTCATAGGGTATTCTATCCAACTAGGGCGTGTCTGCAAACCCCTCTATCCCCCGACCCCTTTCCCCCACGCAGGCGGGGGGAAAGGGAAGTCGAGCCCCTCGCCCCGCCTGCGTGGGAGAGGGGTTGGGGAGAGGGGTCAGCCGCCCAAACACTTTGCAGACACACCCTAGTTAACCTCACCCCCAGCCCCCTCTCCGTAATCACAGCGAGGGGGTGTCAAAACCGCTGCGGTGTGCCAAGAAATAATCGCCCAAACCACCCTTTCCGTGGTTGCGGAGAGGGGAGGGGGGTGAGGTTCTTAAATCGTCACAGATGACTCGACCGTGCGCGCGGCAAAGCGCGTCAATTGTGTGAAACCCGCATCTTTGGCGATTTGAATCGCCTTGTCGAGGCCGGTCCCCAGTTGGCTTGGGCTGTGGCTGTCGCTGCCAATCGAGAGCAGTTCGCCGCCCATCTCCTTGTACCATCGAATCGCTTCGACGGTCGGATGCGTTTGGTTGACGCTCATGCGGAGCGCGCTGGTGTTGATTTCTGGCGCAATACCCCGCCGGATACACGCCGCCAAAACCGGACGCACGTACTCTTCCCACTCGGTAATGTCGAAATGGTTCTTATAGATGCCATAACCCGTGCGTTTGAGCACATCCATGTGGCTCATGATATTGAAGCCGCCACCATCGACCATCTCCGCCAGTTCAGTGAAATAATCACGGGCGGCGGTGCGGGCGTCACGTTTCAGAAAATACGGACGCTCGAAGATATTTTCACCGCGCGCCCAGTGCAAGCTGCCGAGCACCAGATCATACGGGTGCGCATCCAAGACGGCGTTCACTTCGTCACGATTCAGGTGAATTTCGCCGACTTCGACGCCCGCTTTAATGGTCAAACCCTGCGGTCCGAACTGCGCCCGCGCCGCCTCGATCGCCCGAAAAAATGCGTCGGCATCGTACTTGTCGAAGCACATCCCTTCGCGCTTGCGATCAAAGTGTTCGGTGAATGCGATCTCTGGGATGTGCTTGCGGAGCGCTTCGGCGCACATATCCGCCATCGTGGCACGACAATCACAGCTAAAGGTGCTGTGCATGTGATAATCGAATGGAATTGGGGTTGCCATTACTTCCTCATCTATCGTCTCGAACCCACGCATTATAGCGCATTCAGGCAAAGACGCGGGAAAGCCCTCACCCCCAGGTGCATTCGAGATGGGGGCAGATCATAGAACCCCTCTATCCCCCCACCCCTTTCCCCCACGCAAGCGGGGGGAAAGGGGAGTCATACCGGACCGACATCGCCACGTCCGTCAGACGGTGGGTGCTATGGAGCGCCGCGCACAGGCGTCTGCTCCCTTTCCCCCCGCCTGCGTGGGGGAAAGGGCCGGGGATAGAGGGGGCTGTCCAGTCCGAATCCCGCCCCTCATTCTGAATGCACCCTCGTATCTTCCTCGCTTGACGTGCGCTACGCAGTGCTCTACCATTGATGGGATGGTTACACTTGGCACGATCGATAGGGGAAACCCGCTATGCCGCGTATTTTCATTAGCTATCGACGCGACGATAGTGCCGGATTCGCCGGACGCATTTACGAGCATCTGAGCGAACATTTTGGCGAAAAACAGCTTTTCATGGACATCAGCGCCATTGCCCCAGGCGATGATTTCGTAAAGGTGATCGAAGATGCGGTGGGCGATTGCGATGCGCTGATCGCCGTGATTGGCAAGCGTTGGCTATCGATCAGTGATGCGAGCAATACGCGCCGCCTCGATAATCCGAATGATTTTGTGCGGTTGGAGATCACGACGGCATTGGCGCGTGGCATCCGCGTGATTCCAGTGCTGGTCGAAGGAGCGGCCATGCCAACAGCAGTTGATCTCCCGGAGCCACTGCATGCCCTGACCCGTCGCAACGCACTGGAAATCAGCCATGCGCGCTTCAAATACGACGTGGACGTGCTGATCGAAACGCTTGATCAGATGCTCCCACACGAAGGCGGAATGCCCATCATTACGCCAACCGGGCAGCAAGTTGCGAATAAAATGTTCAACGCGATTGCTTTGATGATGCTATGTTGGGCGCTTCCACTCGCCCTGTTTTCATTCGCGTTTCCCTTTCTTGGCATCGCTGTTTGGGAGACTTCGCTTTTGATCAATGCGATCTGGGTGGGTATCGCTGCGATAGGGACAGGGCTGGTCTTACGCTGGTGCGTTCCAGCTTTGCGAATGCCTCACTTATTCCTTCTGCTAGGTGGCTGGCTGGTAGCGAGTATCCCAGTCACCCTCAGTTTTTGGTCCGAACCCTTATTGGCGGCCACGTTGATTGCGTTGGGAGGCTTTATCGGGGGTTTGGGGGTTGGCTTTATGTTGCGCATTGTTCGCCCGTTGTTGCGTCCCGGCCAAATTTTGATCATTGCGATCACTTGGTGTCTCAGCGCCCTGATCGGTGTTGTCCTGGTCGATTGGATAGGCGGTAACGGGGCGCTTGAAGCCACCCCAACAATCACATCAGCGGTGCGCAGCAAGCCGTTGATCGCCGCCGTGATCGGCCTCGTGATGGGGTTGCTGGGCGGTGGAGAAACGCTCTGGCAAGTGCTTATGACGCCCGCCAACGAGAATCCTCCCGCCAAACGACCTTGATAACCAGATAACCAATGCGTGCATTCAAGGTTGGGGGCAGACTATAGAACCCCTCTATCCCCCCACCCCTTTCCCCCACGCAAGCGGGGGGAAAGGGGAGTCACACCCGACCGCTGACTGAGATAGCCACGTCCTTCAGCCAGCGGGTGCTCCCTTTGCCCCGCCTGTGTGTCCTCACCCGTATCGCGGCCCTGCTGATTGTGAACGCTGGCAGAAGCGTTTGCTCCCTTTCCCCCCGCCTGCGTGGGGGAAAGGGCTGGGGATAGAGGGGTTCTTTCGCCTATTTGCAAGGCAAGGGCAGGGCGGAGGTAGAGGGGTCTGTCCATTCCCAAATCCCGCCCCCAACCTTGAATGCACCCCGCCCCAAAAATGAATTGTCGTTACTTCCGAAACTTGATATACTGAATGTGAGCATAGCACGTCCATCGCTCATGCCTTGTCGCATTGAAGCATTGAACATTGTTAATCGTAAAAAGTCTGCGGTCAGCCGATCGCGGCCACCGCAAACCTGGGGGCGAGGGTTTACTGATGGTAGAAGTTACAATCGATAGCATCCGCGTCAGTCTCATGTCGCAGCACCGCGTGATCGTCCTGAAGGATGCGCAAACCGACCGCTATCTGCCGATCTGGATCGGGCCGTGCGAGGCGGATGCCATCACCGTGACGTTGCAGGAGCAAGAAGTTCCGCGCCCACTGGCACACGATCTACTGAAGGCGGTCGTTACCGACATGGGCGGCGAGCCGATCCATGTGATTATTCACACTTTGCGCAATGATATTTTCTTTGCTCGTCTGGTGATTCGTCAGAACGGACGAATGCTCGAAATCGACTCGCGTCCGAGTGATGCGATCGCGTTCGCGGTGCGCGCCCACGTTCCCATCTTCGTTGAAGAAAGCGTGCTCGATGCCGCTTCAATGACGCCCGACGAAGAAGTCGAGAACGATACGCCGCCGTCGGAAACGCCCGACGAACGCCTAAGCATCTTCAAAGATTACATCGACTCGCTCAACCTGGATGACCTCGACGACAGCGACTAACCATCTGCCGTCGCACAAGCCGATCACGAAACCGCCGACGGGGTGCGCAAGCGGCCCCGTTTTTTGCCCCTATCGGATGGCACGATATTCAACTGTTTAATGATCGGCACGGGGGATTTCATGAACAGCGAACGTCAAGCGCAAATCGTTGAAGTGGAGGAGCGTCTCCGGCAAGCCATGCTGCATTCTGATGTAGGTGTCCTTGACGAACTGATTTCACCGGAATTGATCTTCACCAGCCATGTGGGGCAAATTGTGCGCAAAGAAGACGACCTCGCCCTGCATCGATCGGGCATATTCCGCTTGAAGCAGCTTGAGCCGTCGCAGCAGCACATTCAACTCCACCCGGATTTTGCGGTGGTATCTGTCCTGATGCACTTGGTGGGAACTTATGAAAATGCGCCCGTTGACACCCACATTCGCTATACGCGCATCTGGTCCAACCGTCCCAACGAATCGACGCAACTTATCGCGGGGCACGCCAGCACGCTCCAAGCGACCTGATGAACGATGACTGACTACTACGATTCCGATCCAAACGGCGCAGAGAACGAGCCGCTCGATCTGCGTATCGCCGATTCACCTCAAGAGTCCGCACCCGATCAACTGCGCCCGGAACGACTCGCCCCGCACAGTGTCGCTGGCGAAGAGGCTGTGCTTGGCTCGATCCTGATCAACCCGGACTCGATGTTGGAGATCGCGGCGTTTCTGCGCGGTGACGACTTTTTCCTGCTCAAGCACAGCTACGTGTGGGAGGCGCTGCTCGCCATCTCCGAGCGCGGCGAAGCGATCGATTATCTGACCGTGATCGAGGAGCTGCGCGCGCGCAACCTGCTCGAAAACATCGGCGGTGCGGCGTTTATCACGCGGCTGATCAACAATACGCCCACTTCGATGCACGTCGAAACCTATGCGCATCTGGTTGAAACCGCTTCGATCCGGCGTCGTTTGCTGGCTGCCGCTGGCGATATTGCGCAAATCGCGCAAGCCGAGAACGCTGACATCAACGAAGTCATGGATCACGCCGAGTCGGTGATCTTCGGCGTCACCGAGCGCAATTTGCGCCGCGAACTGATACCCATGCGCGTCGCCATCAGTGACTATTATCGGCGAATCGAGCAGCAGTACGAGCATCGCGGCGAACCTGTCGGCATCCCCACCGGATTCACCGATCTGGATAAGCTGTTGGGCGGCTTCCAACGCTCCGACCTGATCATCGTGGCGGCACGTCCAGGCGTCGGCAAAACGAGCCTGATGCTCAGCATGGCGCTCAACGCGGCGCGGCTGGGCAATAATGCGAGCGTGGCGATCTTCTCACTCGAAATGTCTTCGGAGCAGTTGGTACAGCGACTCGTTTCCGCCGAAACCGGGATCAACTCGCAAAAGCTGCGCACAGGCGAACTCGATGAACGCGAGTGGAATCTGTTCACGCAGGCCGTCGGCAATCTGGGCAACCTGCGGCTATATCTCGATGATACGCCCGCCATCACGCCCAATCAGATGCGCGCCAAGTGTCGGCGGTTGTACCGCGAGCATGGCCTCGATCTGATCATCGTCGATTATTTGCAGTTGATGGAATCGGGACAGGGCAAGAAGAACGACAACCGTGTTCAGGAGATCAGTTACATTTCGCGCACGCTCAAGGAACTGGCACGCGAGATGAACGTCCCACTGGTCTCCGCCGCCCAGCTTTCGCGTCAGGTGGAACAGCGCGCCGACAAACGCCCACAACTCTCAGACTTACGCGAAAGTGGATCAATCGAACAGGATGCTGACATAGTTATATTTATATATCGGGATGATCTTTATAATGAGAACTCCGAGCGCCCCAATCAGGCCGACTTGCTGATCAGCAAGCACCGATCGGGGCCAACAGGCGTGGTCGAGTTGTACTTCAACAAGAACATCACGCAGTTCAGCAATCTCAAACGCGAATCGCACAGCGTATCGGGGTATTAACTATGCAAGGTTTTCGCGGATTTCCGGCGGGCGCGGCCAAAAGTACCGCGATCCCCAACGCCTTTTTCTCGGAGCTTTTGCCGATTATCGACGATCTGGCCGAACTCAAAGTCACAACGTACTGTTTTTGGGCAGTGCAGCAGCGTGACGGCGAAGTCCGCTATGTGCGGGGCCAAGATATGCGCGAGGATGCGGTGCTGCTCGGCGCGCTGTCCGCTTCAACCGACTTGGCGCTCCGTGAACTCGATAAGGCGCTCGAACGGGCGACCGCGCGCGGCACACTGCTGCATGTCGTGCTCAGCGCGGCGAGCGGCGACGATCACCTGTACTTCATCAACACCGATCGCGGACGCAAAGCGATCACGGCGTTGGAGGCGGGCGATTGGAGTCCCGGCCCCGCCGATCAACCTGTCGCGCTGATCATCGAACGCCCGAATATTTTTGTGCTGTACGAGCAAAATATCGGGCAACTGACGCCCATGATGGCCGAAACGCTGAAAGACACCGCCGCGACTTATCCCGCCGAGTGGATCACCGAGGCCGTGCAGATCGCCGTCGAACGTAATATTCGGAACTGGAAATACGTCGAGAGTATTCTCAAACGTTGGTGGACGGAAGGAAAAGCCGATGGCCGCAAAAACGGGGAAAGCCGATCTGTTCGAGCAGATCATGAAGGAAATCGCGGAACGGCGTACAGCGGTTACGAGCGCTTCTGGGACCCGGACTGACCAGTCCCCGCAGCCATCGTCCGCGCCCGACTGCGCGATCTGCGACGATATGGGCTGGGTCACGCGCGATGTGCCCGTCGATCACCCCGATTTTGGCAAGGCGTTTCCGTGCCGCTGTCAGGTCGATCGGCTGCGGATTCAGCGCGAGAAAAACGTCCGTGCCATGAGCGCACTCGATTCGTTCGCCGATAAGACGTTCGAGACCTTCAATGTGACGCGCCCCGGCTTAGCCGATGAACAATCGGCGACGTTGGTGCGCGCCTACGAACTGACCGCCAAATATGCCGAGTCGCCCGATGGTTGGATGCTGCTGAGCGGTTCGTATGGCTCGGGCAAGACGCATCTGGCCGCCGCAATTGCCAATTACCGGGTCTCAGTACACGGCGAACCCGCGATCCTCGTCACCACGCCCGATCTGCTCGATCATTTGCGCATGACCTACGCGCCCACTTCCGAGGCCACCTATGATGAGGTGTTCGAGCGGCTGCGCAATACACCGCTGCTCGTGATCGATGACCTGGGCGCGGAAAGTCCGACGGCCTGGGCGAAGGAAAAACTGTACCAACTGCTCAACCATCGCCACACCTTACGGCTCCCGACCGTCATCACGACCAACCTCGACATCATGCTGATCGATGAACGCATCCGCAGTCGCCTGACTGATCAAAGCCTGACCACGACAATCCCGCTCGATGTGGCCGATCACCGCTCGCCCGCTACCGCGCTCGAACTCGATCTGACGAACCTGAGCCGCTATTACGCTATGACCTTCGAGACCTTCGATACTCGGCGCGGCGAAAACTTTCCCGAAGACGATCAGGCGCGCTTCGAGAACGCGATCAGCGTGGCGCGCGCCTTTGCCGAGCAGCCGATGGGATGGCTGGTGCTGATCGGCAAACCTGGCAGTGGTAAAACGCATATCGCGGCGGCCATCGCCCATCAGCGCAAAGCGGCGGGCGATTCGCTCGTCTTCGTGACCTGCGCCGAACTGACTGATTACCTACGCAGCGGATTCACGCCCGCCTCACCGATCAGCTTCGATCGGCGCTTACACGAGATCAAGACAGCGCGCTTCGCCGTGATTGATAATCTGACGATCGACAGCCACACCTCATCCTGGGCGCGCGAAAAACTGTACGACATCCTGATCTATCGCTTCGATTACAATCTGCCGACAGTGATCACGACCTACCAGGAAGTTGAAAAAATGGATGCGCGCCTCGTCAGCCGGATCGAGAACAAGGCGCGCTGCACCGTTCCGATGTGGCGCGTGCCATCGTACACGGGGCGGACCGTGCGACGGGCCGCACGTCCGCGCGGGGCGGGGTAAAAAAGTCTGCCGACTCATTTTGGTCGCCTACCTGAAGACGCGCCTGAGTGGGTGTTTTGAAAGTGACAAACAGCCCTCACCCCCGGACCCCTCTCCGTTGACGGCTTATCGTTACCCACATCTCAAAATGGGGTAAGAATAAGCGTAAACTGCAGCAACCAAAAAGGAAAAGGGTCAAATGTTAGCAACCATCGGTGAGGCCATGCTCGATTATAGCGGCTTACCAGATCGGCGGCTGGGTGAGCGGCTAAAG
>JBBRMW010000190.1:0-11688 GCA_038230635.1 Aggregatilineales bacterium
CCCGCTTGTTAACCAAGTTAACCGCCCATACCCTATGGATCTATCTCAATCGCTTGCTCGGCAGTCCCGATCCCCTCCAAATCAAAGCTCTGGCGTTTCCCATCTAGCATAAGGCCCCATTAGGAAAAGAAGGCCGGATTTTTAATCTTTTGTGCCAGGGTTGAAGGTGTAGCCGACGCCCGGTACGGTACTGATCAGATGTGGATCGTGTGGAGTGGGTTCGACTTTGGCGCGCAGGCGGCTGATCAGGCTCTTGAGCAGGTTGCGATCGCCTTCGCCACTGTACCCCCAGACTTTTTCGATGATCGTCTCGGTCGTCAGGACGTGGCCGCGATTGGTGACGAGACAATACAATAGGCGAAATTCGAGATTGGTCAGCGGGCGTGCCGTGCCATCCGACAACGTGACCATGTGACGCTCCGGGTCGAGCGTCAGGTGCGTATCCTGCAAATCGAGGACGAGCGCCGCTGGCATGACGCGCGCCCGTCGCAACTGTGCGGTGACATGCGCCAGAAATAGACCATAGCCGAATGGTTTGTGCAGAAAGTCATCGATGCCGGCTTCGTAAGCGCGGATCATCTCGGATTCGTCGGAGGTGGCGGCCAGCAGCATGATCGCCGCCGAAGACGCGCCGCGTACTGCCATAATGTGCTTGAGCAGTGCCTCATCGATTGCGAGCATATCGAGGATCACCAGATCGGTGAGATGCTCCGTCCAAGTGAGGTCAGGCGAATGGCTGCTGATCGTGCATGAAGCATCATAGCCCGCGCCTTTGAGGATGAATGCCAAGAGGTCTACGGATCGGGCGTCTGCGCCAATGACGACGATATTCATAAATTAGACTGGTTGAACGAGTAATTTGTTGGCGAGCGGCAACGTGATCGTCACCAATGCGCCACCAATCTCTTGATTTGCCAGATGGATCGTGCCGCCGTGCAGTGTGGCGACGGCGTGCGCAATGAATAAGCCGAGGCCGAGGCCGTGCATGAAGCCATCGGTGATTTTGGTGGTATAGGCAGGCGAGAAGGGTTCGCTAAGCGCGTCGCTGCGGAAACCGCCGCCTTCGTCCGCGACGCGAATCCGAGCATTCACGCCGTCATTGTCCAGCGTAATCTGCACGAGTCGCCGATCCGATTGGCGGTTGGCTTCGAGCGCATTATTCACGATGTTGACGAGCATCCGCGACAGGGATACTTCGTCGGCATTGATCATGATCGGCGTTTCTGGCATGTGGTAGACGATCATCATGCGGCGATTGGCGGCCTGCTGGGCGAGATGGCTGCATGATTCGATGATCACCTGCTGCAAATCAACGTGCGTCGGGTGAATATCGGGACCCGGAAACTCTTTGAGGCGTTTGAGCAGGCGGCCCAAGTCACCAATATTGTGGTGCAGTTCATCGAGGTACGTGCCTTCGATCGGGGCTTCGCTGGTTTCTTCCAACAGCGACACATCCAAACTCAGTACCGTCGCCAAGTTGCCAAGCTCGTGCTGCAAACCCCGGATCAGCTCGCCGATCAATTTGATTGTCTCAGCCTCATAACTGGGATTTTGAAGGATCATACCGTTTTTTACCACGCGGGCTAGATGAAGCATCGGACGCGCGGAAACTCCTCAAACTGATCTGCACAACAATGAAATCAATTGTACAGGTAAGTCCATTCGCAGCGCGCGCGTCGTATATCACAAAGGTAGCACAAATTGGTTAACGCCAAGTTTGCTTTGGCAAAATTGGCTCAAAGGAACCTTACCCCCTCTCCGCAACACAGCGAGGGGTAAGGGATGGGCGACATGCCGGGTTCGTCGTTACCAAAAGTGTCGGCGGTCAGAGTAAACCCCGTCTGGTCGCCCGCAGCGTTGATCGACAGCGCGCTATAATTGAAATTGCTTCACATTCACAAGGATGGCATTTCGGATGGTCGATGTTTTGGGAATGCGGCTGGGACGTTACGAAATCCAAGAACGGTTGGGACGCGGCGGCATGGCGACGGTCTACAAAGCTCGCGACACCAATCTCGAACGCTCGGTAGCAGTCAAGGTGCTGCACGATTATCTGGCTGACGAGGCCGATTTCAAGCAGCGCTTCGAGCGTGAGGCTAAGCTGGTCGCGGCGCTTAACCATCCGAACATCGTGCAAATCTACGATTCCGATGAAACCGCGATTAACGGACAGCCCGTGTATTACATGGTCATGGCCTATATCACGGGCCAGTCTTTGCGACATGTTATGGAAACGCGCCATGCAGCGGGCGAGAGTCTGACGCCTAAAGAGATCATGACGATCATGGAAAGCGTGTGCGGCGCGCTCGGTTATGCTCATATGCAGGGCATGGTTCACCGCGATGTGACGCCGGGCAATATTTTGTTCAACGAGAACGGCACAATCGTGCTGGCGGATTTTGGGTTAGCACGCCTGGTCAGCGGGGCACGTCTGACGCAAACGGGCATGACGACAGGCACACCGATTTATATGCCGCCCGAACAGGGGATGGGGCTGCCGGGTGACTCGCGCAGCGATCTCTATTCTCTGGGCGTGATTTTGTATGAGATGTTGACGGGACGCGCACCCTACGAAGCCGACAGCGCGTTTGCGATCATCATGAAGCACGTTAATGATCCGGTGCCGCCGTTGAAATTGCTGGGCGCGCCGGATATGTCCAACGCACCCATCGCGCTGGCTGCTGTCGTGGGTCGCGCGCTGGCAAAAAATCCTGATCAGCGCTACCAATCGGCGGAACAGATGCTCACCGATTTCAAGGCCGCCGTGAATGGCGCGCCACTGCTGCCCGCACCGCCCATTCAGGATTCGTCCCCACTCAATACGGGCGGGATTCGCGCGACGGCGAGCAGCGCGCGCGTGCTGGAGACGATTATTGTGCCGGCACCACGGCGCACCGCGATAGCGCCGATCACGCTGATCGGGGCGTTGATACTGGTGGTGGCCGCGCTGACATTGGTGGGTACGGGGTTCATCGCGCGCTCCAATACAACCATTGCGCCTCTCGAAGTCGTGACGCTGCGAGTGCTGCCGACGATCGGGCATTCGGGGGGCAACGCTATGACCGATAGTGCTGTGTTTTTCCGTGATGATTTCGCCACCAGTCAGCGCATGGCGTGGGAGATCGTCAGCGACGATCCAAAAATTACGCGGACGTTTGCGGATGGCGTGCTGCGCATCGAAAACAAGCTGTCGGCAACGGCGGTCACGACTGTGATCAATCCGCGTTCGGCGCAATATGGCGGCTCGACCGTCATCGAATCGGATATGACCCTTTCCGCCGCTGGACAGCCGCCTTCGGCAGCCGGGATCATCTTCCGCTATGTCAGCGACGACGAATATTATGTGTTCGCCTTCGATGCGCAAAACCGGGTGAGCATCTGGCTGCGCAAGGTCGGGGTATGGACGGAACTGCGCCGCCGCACCGATGGGATGCAGTGGACACCAACGACGGGGCTAATCAATCCGCCCGGCCAAAAGAATCACCTCAAACTGATCGTGGATGGCGATCACTTGGTGGGTTTCGTCAATGGAGGGATCGCCGTCGAGGTGACAGAACATCCGGCGATTATGGGCGGCGGGGTCGGCATCTATCTGGCGACGACGACGAATGTAAAAGAGATAGCGCCGTTCGCGGGCGTGGACGTGGCGACCTATTCGGTGCAGCCGTTTATGCAGGCGGCGACGGCTACACCGATGGCGAAATTTTGACCTACGCACATCGGGACCATGAAAGTCCAGCCTTCCCGGCTTGAGCCAGAAGGCTAGACTTGGCGGAGGTTAGCAATCCCTGGAGGGTTATTTGCCCTTCCCAAATTGACATTCCTTCGAGACAGCTTGGCTACTGTAGGGTATCTGGCTATCAGTGGATTGCCCAGCAGTCACGAAGTTGTCAGGTGTGAGACGCGCTGGCACGCTATCATGATCAAAAGCACCGGCACGGCGCAGCGCCCGCTCATCGAGTCAAGCCGTGACCGAATGTGCTACGCGAGCACAAAGATCGTCAAGGTTGGAGAACCAGGTTGCAGAATCGACGAACATTCGCACAGCGCGGCAAAGCGTGCTAAGATTTGGCGCGATTGAACCTATTTTCCACGCATCCCAGGCCAGGGCATAACAGTTATGATCGGCTCGAAACTCGGCCCGTATGAACTCATAGAAGAAGTCGGGCGCGGTGGCATGGCGGCGGTGTACCGCGCCTATCAGCCCAACGTGGATCGCTTTGTCGCGGTGAAGGTCATCTATCGATCGATCGCTGCCGATGCCAAAGCACTGGAGCGCTTCCAACGTGAGGCGCGCCTCGTCGCCAAGCTGGAACATCCGCATATTTTGCCCGTGTACGATTACAATGGCCTGAACGATCCGCCATACATCGTCATGCGCTATCTGCCAACAGGTACGCTCAAAGATGTGTTGGAACGCGAGCGGCTGCCCGTTCACGAGGTGGCCTATCTGTTCGGACAGATCGCCTCGGCGCTCGATTATGCGCATCGGCAGGGCATCGTCCACCGGGACATCAAGCCCTCGAATATCATGGTCGATGCGGAGGGCAACGCTTTCCTGACCGATTTCGGCATCGCACGCATCGTCGAAGCCTCGACGGGGCCGGGGCTGACGGGTACAGGCATGGCGATCGGCACGCCCGATTACATGGCTCCCGAACAAGGCTTGGGGATGGCGATCGATGGTCGCGCCGATATTTATTCGCTCGGCGTGATGTTATTCGAGTTGCTGGCTGGCGTGATGCCTTTCCAGGCCGAAACGCCGATGGCGATGATCCTGAAACATATCAGCGATCCGCTACCAACTATCACCGCCGTCAATCCGAACCTGCCGCCCGCCGTCAATGATGTGATCTTGAAATCGCTGGCGAAAAAGCCAGAAGATCGCTATGCGACGTCCACTGACATGGCACGCGCACTGACCGTGGCGCTAGGCCCATCGCAGGAGTCTTCGCCCGTCCGGTTGCAAGCTGTGGCGGCGCGTACCATCGATGACTTGGCAGCCGTGCGCGCGGAAAAAGCCAAAAAACTTGCCGATCAGACGATGAGCGGCGCGACGTTGCCCCCCGGATCGACGCCTTCGCCCTCCATTCCTTCACAAGCCAGCAGGCCTGCTGTCCCCGCGCCGACCCCGGGTACGGGCGGTACTCAGCCGACGACAACTGTCAGCACGGTACGCGGCGCGGCACTCGGCGCGGGTGCGGTGATCATGCTGATCGCGCTGATCGGACTCGGCGCGTTGATCGCCACGACGGTGATCACGAGTGCCTCGAATAATAATGCGACGGCGACGAGTGCGGCAGTGGCGCTGACCGTTGGCGCGAATAATACGTTGGTGGCGGCGAATTCAACCGCCGCCCAAGTCGCGGCCAATTCGACGGCGACTCAGGCGGCAGACGCGCGCGCCAGCGACACGGCAATCGCAAAAGGGGGCCAAACCGCGACCGCCGCGACTGCAATAGCCGTTGCCGCGACGGATGATCACAAGACCAAAGTTGTAACGCCTACGGAGACGCTCACGCCTTCACCGCAAGTCAGCAGCACCGCTGCGGAACCTGCGACAGATATCACGGAAACAGCCCATCCGAGCGGATCGCCTGCCCCAACCGAAAAGGCGTCTCGCACGCCAAAGCCCAGCCAAACGCCGAGCGTGACCAATACACCAACGAATACGTATACGTTCACGCCGAGCGCGACCAATACGCCAGTGCCCACATTGAGACCGCAGCCAACCTATACGCCCTATCCGACATTTACACCACCCCCATCGAATACGCCAACACCCACGCCATCCATCACCCTGACCCCTGCGCTGCCGACGATCACGCCCACCACCGTCACCGCACCGACGCTGCCACCGATCCTTCCGCCGACAACTGCGCCCACGTTGCCACCCATTGTGCCCGCTACGGTGCCACCCGTTGTGTTGCCCACTGCGCAGCCGCCCGGACAATTGCCATACGTCAATGATATGGAAGCCCCCGACGCGATCAAACAGTGGGACCTCGATCCGACGGCCTGGAAGCTCTCCCCGGACAGCGGCAATACGGCGCTCGTGGGCAGCGGCGGCCTAAACAAACCGGCTGTGGTGCTTGGCAAATCTAACCCTGCTGCCGAATGGACGGACCCCTCCAATCGCAATTTGTATTTGACGATCAGCATCGATCTGGACAGTCCACAGAGTGTCGGGCGCGTGATCTTCCGACTGTCGAACAGCGGTTACTATGTCATTGAGCTGTCATCGGGCACACTCAAACTGAGCCGGGGAACGGCGGCAGGCAAGATCGATCGCCCCTCCGAACGCACGATGCGTGGCGGACAAATCAGCGCACCGTTCCACAGCGGCTCATTCTACAAATGGACGATCTGGGCGGATGACAGTCGCATATTCATTTACCTGGAAGATCGGCTGATCATGCAGGTGCGCGATGGCGACACGCCGCTGCCGGGCGGTCAGATCATGTTTCAGACGCTCAGCCCCAGCCCCAGCTACAGCGTGCGCTTCGATAACATCAAAGTGCAGCGACCGGCTCCGGCCAGCCAGCACTTTGAGGGCGCGAGCTTTCCGGCCACTTGGACGCGCTCGAATCTGACGGATGCGGGTATTGGTGACGACGGCAACGGCAATCACTACATCGAGCAGACGAATGGCACGGTCAGCCCCAATACGGGCGCGCTGACGGATTTCTTGGTGGCCTGCCGGATTAGCAGCGTACAGGGTGGATTCGATTTGCGGATGCGCGAAAGTTCATCCGGCTATTTCCTATTCCACTTCGAGTCGGGCAACATGACGCTGAGTACGGTCGATAATGCGGGCAAGGCCACCGTCGTTCAGGATTTCCCGAACTTCTACGCGCACGGCTTTTTCCAGGACTTCACTTTCGAGTTCGTGGGTGATCGGCTCACCATCTATACGACCAAAGATTTGTGGTCGCAGGTGATTAAAAACGCCCCCGCCAGCGGCACTATGAGCTTTTTGATCGCGCGCAAAGATGACAGTGTACGCCTGGATGATTTCTTGATCGCGGAAACGGCCAAATCGGCGACCGAGATCGCGCAGTGGGCATTCGACAAGATCGCTGCCGTCGAAGCGCGCGCCGACCGCGAACTGTACACCGAGTTTTACGATCGATTCATCGACAAGCTCGCTAAAAGAGATTGGTGGGAAGGCGGCGCGAATGCTCCCGGCGAACCGAAGTACGACGGGAAGAGCCGAGACTACTCGAACTATCTGCAAATGACCTACCAGGACGGCGCATCGTATCGCATCTTCCGCTATGTGCCGGGCGCGAAGGGTTTCCTGCTGTTCGGGCTGGGCAACGACAAACAGACTTTCCACGACTCCAGCGACATTTACGTGCGCGTGAATGTCCGCCTCAGTCAGGCGGGTACGGCTTGGGTGGCGGCGCGCACCTCGAAATCGGTGGGTGGCGGCGCGTTGGATGGCTACAAATTGGCGATTACGCGCGACACAGATGGCAAATTCAGCGTCACGGCAGCGGTCATATCCAATACGGGACAGGAGACGGACTATCAGAAAGTACCCATGCCCGTCACCGCCGATAATCCGAATCCCACATGGGTGCCGCTGCTGATTATCGCGTGGCAAGATCGTGTTGCCTTCTTCGTCAACGGGAAGTTCGTCAGTTCGCAGGAAAAGATCGACATCCTGGGCGGCACTGTCGCGCTGGGCGTCGATAAAGATTCGGTGGCAGATTTCAACTTTTTCCAATTGCGCGATGTATCGCCGGATAAACACTAACCATCATGGAAGAACGTCTACAAAAGCTGATGGCGCAGGCGGGTATCGCGTCGCGCCGCGATTCGGAAGTGTACATCACGGCGGGGCGCGTCACGGTCAACGGCGTGAAGGCAACGTTGGGCGACAAGGCTGATCCGGCGAAAGACGACATTCGCGTGGACGGCGCGCCCATCAAGATCAGCGTTGAGCGGACTTACGTAATGATCAACAAGCCAATGGGCATCGTCACGGCGGTTACGCGCCAATCGCAGGAACATCGGCGGGTCGTGCGCGATATGGTCAACCTGCCCGGTCATTTGTATCCGGTCGGGCGGCTCGATGCCGACAGCGAAGGGCTCGTTTTGCTCACCGATGATGGCGACATGGCGCAAAAGCTGACGCATCCGCGCTATGAGCATCCGAAAACCTACGAGGTCGATGTGCGGGGCTACCTGCCCGACGAGCAGATCGAAAAGTGGCGACGCGGGATTGTGCTTGACGATGGGCCGACGCAGCCCGCCGATGTCCGCCTGGAGAGCCGCGACCGCGAAGTGACGCGCCTGACGGTCATCATGCGCGAAGGCCGCAAGCGGCAGATTCGACGGATCGCGTCGCTGCTCGGCAACCCGGTCAGTCGGCTGCTGCGCACGCACATCGGGACACTGGCATTGGGCAAGCTGCGTCCCGGCGAGTGGCGGCTGCTCTCCGAATCGGAGATCGAGATTCTGCAAAAACAGGCACACAGCCCCGCCCATCGCGCGCGCCGCCGTCCGGTTATATCGGCCAAACCCGCACGACCCTCCGCCAAGAAAACAGGTGGTACACGAACCACTCGCAAACCAGCCATCCCCGGCTCGAAATCGGGTGAACATCGGCACGGGAAAGATCGCTCGGATACGCCCGAAAAGAAGGATGACTCCGCGCGTCCGCGTCGTCCGGCAGGCGGCGGATCGGGCGGAAAGCGTGGTCGCCGCTGACATCACCACCTACCCCTAATCCATTTTCACGGAGAGATGGCATTGCTCAGACGTATTTTCAACGGAGAGGCATAGATGATAGACCAGCTAAAGCTCAAACTGGCCTCACACGGAATAGACACCAGCACGCTCACTCCTCTGGATGAAATAATATCGGAAAACAACAAGCACGCGCCTATCTATACGCTCTCGGTTGACCTTGATAACGCTGTCCCTTTATGGCAACAACTGCGAGTACTGCGCGACGAGTTTGGGTATTCCCCGGTGATTCTGGGTGATGAAAAAAGCTTGGTTCGTCATCGGCAAGGTCGAGAAAATGCTGAGTCGCCGACTACCTATCTCGAAGATGCTCGTAAATGTGATACGCCTAGTTGGTTTCAGGAGCAGTGGGAGGGATTATTTGACGATGATTCATTCACGGAGGATGACATTCGGGGCGATTGGGACACGGAGGTGAAACCTTATACAAAATTGAATCTTTCCCATCTGCACTTAAACCCAATGCCCATTCAGTACATTGGATTTTTGGCTGCAACCGTCAACGCGGATTTACCTGCTTATCTTCCTTTTGGCGGCTGGAATGCTTGTCCGACACCAGATGAACATGTCAGTATTCAGCATTACTGGCATACCCTGTATCAAACCGAAATTGTTGCCATGTTATCCGATACGCTAGTTTGTTATGTTGGTAATCCGGTAAAGGAACGTGAGGCTGCACTCACCCTTGCCCGTCAGCACATGGACTATTGTGAGGATCGAGTAACTCAGGGCATGGGAACGCTTGATGCACTTGCCTCAGCACTTATCAATAGCAGTTATTGGACATTTTGGTGGGATTAGCAGCAAGCGTCCCAGATTACGATCGTTTGATCCATGCAATTTAGGCATAGAAAAAACACTGCACGCGCGACACCCCTTCTACATTTGCGGAGAGGGGGATGGGGAATAGAGTCAACGGCGCTCTTAGCGATGCTGATGTTTATCCTTGTTGCGTGCCAGGCCAGCCCTGTAATCCTGGTGGCGACGCCGATTCCCGCTGATAGCAGCTATCACACCTATCACCATCCGAGCGGCGCATTTACGATCCGGCTGCCCGCTGATTGGTCGATCCGCGACGTCAGCAGCGGCGAGGCGGTGCGCGTAGAATTTTCGCCGCCGGGCAACCAGGGTTTGCCACTGACCGTATACGTCGTCAACACGGGCAAGGTGCTTGATGCGGGCGCGCTGCTCAACGCGATCAACACCTATCAGGCGGCGGTTAACGGCGATGCGGCGGTCTACCATGAGCTATCGCGCAATGCTCAGGGCGATGGATCGTGGCGCTTGATTGGCATTCGTCAAACGCCGATTGGCCCGCGTCAGTTAAATACGTTTCTGCAAGCCGATAAAGCATTTCTGAGCGCGCTCGAAGCAGACATTACCGATGCGGATGAGACGCGCCTGAGCCAACTACGCTCGATCATCAATACCTATCGCGCCGATCCGACGGTGACGCTGACGGCGGCACACATCGAGGCACTGCCGGGGGTGGGCGTCAACACGTCGTCCGGGACGCTCAGTTTTGGCGGGTTGTTGAGTTGGACGGACAGCGAAGGCGCATTCAACATTAACGGTGAATTGACCAACAATTCGAGCGATGGCCTGGAAGCCGTCCGCGTTACGGCGCAGATGGTCGATGCGAAAGGCGACGTGATCGCCGAACAGGGCGACGTGATCGATGCGCGCGTGTTGGCCGCAGGTGAAGCTGCGCCGTTCTCGATTCGTTTTCGGAATGGCAAACCATCAGGGGCGGTACGCTACGAACTGCAAGCCTCAGCGCGCGGCGCACAATATAACCTGAGCGGTTATCTTGGCCCGGACAGCTTTCTGAAGGGCAACGAAATCGCCAACTATGATCGATCAGGCTATTTCGTGGTGAGCGGTGACGTGGTGAACCAGATCAAGCAGCCCGCCCACGCCGTCCGCGTAACCGTGACGGTCTACGACGCAGAACAGCGTGTTGTCGCCAGTCAGAGCGAGTTCGTGGAAAAGTCCGACCTGCTGCCCGGCGAGTCGTCACATTACGCGGTCACGTTCTATCAACTGGCGGGAAATGCCGCGCGCTTCGTGACCAAGATCGACGGTCAGAGCGGATCGTAATTCGGCTATAATTGGCATTGTTCATCTGAAAGGACGTGCGTCAATGAACGTAACCGATCTGATTGATGCGATCGATAGTCTTCCGCCCAACGAGCGCGAGCAAATAAAACAGCATCTCAACGAACCTCCTACGGTTGCCGTTCGACGGCCAGAAACAATGGAAGAATGGCTTGCCCTGTTTCAAGACATTGCAAACGAGTTTCGTGGCGATTCCACTGATGAGGAGATGGAAGCATTGCGCGCAGCCATGACGTTAAAAAGCATTCCGTCGGAGAAAGGGCTGTGATCTATCTCCTCGATGCGAATGCAGTATCCGATCTGATGTTTCAAGAGCCAATCGTCTGGCAGCGTGCGTCCGAACGTTTGTTAGCGGGTGATATGTTAGCTTTGACTAGACCTGTCTATTTTGAGGTTTTGCGTGGCATATATTGGCGAAATGCGGCTAACAAGTTCAACACGTTACAACATCGTATACTCCCTTTGTTAACCTGGATTGAGTTGCTCGAAGTTGATTGGGAACTGGCTGCACGCTATTGGGCAAACGCTCGAAGTGTTGGTCGCCAATTGGGTGATCCAGATTTGCTGCTGGCAGCAATGGTAACTCGACTCAATGCGGTTGTCGTCAGCGCCGATGCCGATTTTGATGCACTACCAATTACGCGAGAAGATTGGCGCAGTTCATAGTCTCTGAGAGGCTGTTTAAAAAGGGAAAGAAAGGAGTAAAATGGAAAGATGAATACACGAACCCAATACCCCAGTGACTTGACGGATAAACAATGGACACTCATCAAAGATGAGCTACCCGCCGGCAAAAGCGGGGGACGTCCGCGC
>JBBRMW010000191.1:0-11603 GCA_038230635.1 Aggregatilineales bacterium
GAACCCGGAGGGCGGCAGCAGCTTGGCTGCGCCAGGTAATCCACCGGATTACTTCGGCGATCGCGTTTTATCAGGACGAAAGGGACGCGAAATTTTTTCGCGCCCGTCCCCGGAGCACCGCGACGGGGTTCGTCCTGATAAATCTCATTATCGGAACGAATCAACGACGATGGCGTCATTACGGGCGATGGCTCATGCGGAGCGTGGTCTTGATAATCGCGCTGTGTGGGCTAATGGAATCACACGTCCTGCGCGCCGATCCTACGACTGTGCCGCTCACGGTGACGATCGTGGGATCGGCAACCAGTGGCACGGCAGGGGTTGCGCTTCCGGCGGGTTTAACGGTGACACTTCATCTGCTGCGGGCGCGCCAACCCAGCAGCGGCGCGACGATCGATCCGAACGGCGGAGCGGTCGATATATTCGAGGCGCTCACCCGCAACGCACCAATAACACTTGGCAGCGCTGGCAAGACGGCTGATTATCGCTTCGACGCGATCAGCACGGAAATCGGCGATCTGGCTGTGGTGACCACCACTTATGACGGCATCATCCAGGGCAGCGCGCCTGTCAACATCGCTGCAAATATGACGACTCTGACGCTTCCGACGGTGCTGTACCTGGGTTCGCACGACCCGGCAGCCGTCAAAATCGTCAAAACGCAGCAGTTGTTGACGTTTCCATCGAGTCGCCTGATGCAAGTCTTGGAGACGGTCGACTGGATCACAACGGGCGATCGGTTCTATGTGTCCTCACTCGCCACACCGGACGGCACACCCATCGCGGTCAGTCTCAGCCTGCCAATCGGCGCACGGGCGATCGCGTTCAATACCGCGCCCATCACGCGCTTTGTGGTAGGTGGCACGCTCAATGCACCCATCGTCGAAGATACACAGCCCGTGCTGCCGAACGCGATCCACGAGATCATCTTTTCCTATCAACTGCCGTATGATTTCGGCACCCCGATCGATCGGGATTACGTCTATGCGACGGACGCGCTCCAGGTACTCATTCCGACCGATGCGGGTGTCGTCGTGTCCGCATCGACTGGCGCAGCTGATCCGCAGTTCACTGTGACGCAAAATACCACCGTCGAAAAGGATCGGCCATTTACCCAATATGCGCTGAAAGCACCGCTCAAGGCAGGCGGGCGGCTCATTTATCGGTTGGCAGGTGCGCCACATATCGCTGTCCCGCAAGATCAAGGCGCGGGCTTTGGGATTTTGCTGGTACTCGGCGGCGGCCTGATCATCTTGATCGGATTGGTACTGGGCATCCTGGTATACGTCCGACGATCGCCGCGATCTGCGCGATGATCGAAGTTCAGAAACTCGTCAAATCGTTTGGGCTGCGTCCGGTGCTGCGTGGCCTCGATATGAGTATCCGGCGCGGCGAATGTGTCGCGCTGCTTGGTGCCAATGGCGCGGGCAAAACGACGCTGATGCGCACATTGGCAGCGCTCAGCCGACCCACCAGTGGCACGATCTCGATCGGCGGCTGGTCGTTACCGCGCGAGGCGGCGGCGGTGCGCGCGCAATTGGGCGTGCTCGGTCATGCGCCCTTGATTTATGCGGAACTGACCGCCGTCGAAAACCTGCGCTTTTTCGCGCGTTTATATGGGACATCGCCTGCGCGGATCGACGGGGTATTGGCGCAAGTCGGTTTGGCGCGGCGGGCGGATGATCGAGTCAGCACGTTCAGTCGCGGGATGCAGCAGCGGCTCGGCTTGGCGCGCGCTATCTTGCATGATCCGGCGGTGCTGCTGTTCGACGAACCCTTCACCGGACTCGATGTTGACGGCGCGGTCATGCTCGATGGTTTGATCGGTGAACTGCACACGGCTGGCCGGACGATCGTGCTAACTTCCCATGATCTCGAACATGCGCGCGCGCTCAGCGATCGGGTGCTGCTGCTCCATCGCGGCCAGATTGCGTGGTCGGCGGACAGCATGAACCTCGATGGCGCAGATTTGGCGGCGCGTTATGCCGAAATCACCCATCAAGGCTAAATGAGGGGATCATGCGAAATTTCTTCAATGCGGTGAGCGCCATCGCCTGGAAAGACTTGCGCGCCGAATTTCGCAACCGCCAGTTGATCAGTGCCATGGCGCTGTTTACGCTGCTGACCGTCATGATTTTTTATTTCACTTTGGAAGGGCAGCGCTCGGCACAGTTGGCGGCACTGCCCTCGATCCTGTGGGTGATCGTCGTGTTTGCGGGGACGCTCGGCCTGAATCGCAGCTTGGCCGCCGAACGCGAAGGCGGCAGCCTGGAAGCACTGCTGCTCGCGCCGATTCCGCGCGCCACTTTGTTCTATGGCAAGTTGATCGGGACGTGGCTGTTTACGGCGGTCGTGGCCGTGCTCGCGGTGATTCTGTTGAGTTTGTTATTTAACGCGACCTTGTTCTTGCCGCTTTTGTGGGTTGTGCTGCTGTTTGGGACGATCGGATTTGCGGCGACGGGGACGCTGTTGGGCAGCATCGCGGTCAACGCGAGCGGGCGCGAAACTACGCTGCCGATCCTGCTGATTCCGGTGGTGCTGCCCGTGATCATATCGGCGGTGCGCGCGACCGACGATATTCTGAACGGGCGTCCCGCGAGCGATTGGTTGCCGTCGCTGGCGACACTCGCCTCGATGGACGTGATATTTCTGCTGATTCCGCTGGTTTTGTTCGAGTTTGTGGTCGAGGAGTGACCGAAACGATCGCGGTCACGTTATTGCAAAAACGGACGACCCCACCCGGCTCGCCCATTTCGTAGGAGCTGTTTATGCCGCTGCGCGCCACTACAAAGGGATGAAGATGTGGCGGCGCGTCTTGACTCCCTTTCCCACCGCTTGCGTGGGGGAAAGGGCTGGGGATAGAGGGGTTTTCCATAGTCTATTTTCGCAGGAGCTATTCATGGGCGGAGTCCGCCACAAAGGGATGAAGATGTGGCGGCGCCGCGTCTTGACTCCCTTTCCCACCGCTTGCGTGGGGGAAAGGGCTGGGGATAGAGGGGTCTTCCACAGTCTATTTTCGTAGGAGCGGGGTTCTAGGCGGCGCTGGTCAGCGGGTTGGCCGTGCTGCTGTCGCTCCAACGGAGGGTCGTGCCATTTTTATCGACCAGCGTGGGTCGCTGAATGCGTTCGATGGCATCCCGATCGACTACGACGCGCCGAATGTCCTTTTGCCCGGGCACTTCATACATCACATCGAGCAGGACGCTTTCAAGGATCGTGCGCAAGCCACGCGCGCCCGTCTCACGTTTGAGCGCCAGATCAGCCGCGCTCGATAGCGCATCGGTCGTGAAAGTCAGCTCGACGTTATCGAGACTCAGCAGCCGCTCGAACTGCTTGACCAGTGCGTTTCGCGGCTCGACCATGATCTTCATGAGCGCCGCGTGATCGAGCGGATCAACGTTGGCGATCACGGGCAGACGACCGACCAATTCCGGGATCATGCCGTAGTGCATCAGGTCTTCTGGGTTGGTCTGTCTGAGCAGCGCACCTTTGCCGGTATCCTGGCGCGCACCCGTACCAAAACCGAGCGCGCCCTTGACGCCGATCCGTTTGGCGATCACATCATCCAGGCCATCGAAAGTACCGCCGCAGATAAACAGGATGTTGCGCGTATCGATCTGGATGAACTCCTGATGGGGATGCTTGCGGCCACCTTGTGGCGGAACGTTCGCCAGCGTACCCTCGATAATCTTGAGCAGCGCTTGCTGAACGCCTTCACCGCTCACATCGCGCGTGATCGACGGGTTATCGCCGCTTTTGCGCGTGGTCTTGTCGATCTCGTCGATGTAGACGATGCCTTTTTCGGCGCGCTTGATGTCGAAATCGGCGGCCTGGATCAGGCGTAGCAGGATATTCTCGACATCTTCGCCGACGTAACCCGCCTCGGTGAGCGCCGTCGCATCGGCGATGCAGAACGGCACATCCAGGGCACGCGCCAAACTCTGCGCCAGCAGCGTCTTGCCGCAGCCCGTTGGACCGACCAGCAGGATGTTGCTCTTTTCGATCTCGACGCCATCGACGACGCCACCCACGTTGATTCGTTTGTAGTGGTTATAGACGGCGACGCTCAATACCCGCTTGGCCTGTTCCTGACCGACCACGTACTGATTGAGATGTTCCGTCATTTCACGGGGCGACGGCACATGCTCGATCTTGAATTCTTCGGCGGGTGCGGCTTCTGCCGACTCGTCTTCCAGAATTTCGTGGCACAGTTCGATACATTCGTCGCAGATAAACACGCCTTCCGGGCCGGCGATCAGGCGGTTAACCTCGTCGGCGGAACGGCGGCAGAATGAGCAGCGTTGACTACCAGCAGGTGGCATCATAGATGGTTTCGAGTACCTTATTCTTCTAACCGTTACGGGTGGCGAACTAGCGCCGGCTGATCTCGGCACTCACGGCGGCGGGTTCCATCAGCGCGTCGACGAGGCCATATTTTACCGCTTCTGCCGCACTCAGATAGTTATCCCGATCGGTGTCGCGCTCGATTACTTCTAAGGTCTGGCCGGTCGCCTCGATCAAGATGTTGTTGAGTTGTTCGCGCAGACGAACGGCTTCCTTCGCCTGGATCATCATATCAGAAGCCTGACCCTGCGCGCCGCCCAACGGTTGGTGCATGTGGATGGTCGCATTCGGGAGCGCGAACCGACGACCTTTGGTGCCAGCTGTCAACAGGATCGTGCCGAAACGGGCGGTCAGACCAACAGCAACCGTCATGATCGGTGCGCTGATCAGCTTCATTGTATCATAGATCGCCATGCCGGCATAAATCACGCCGCCGGGGCTATTGATGTACATCTGAACTTCGCGCTCTGGGTCTTCGCGGTTCAGGAACAGCAATTGGGCGACGATCAAATTGGCAACCTGATCATTGATCGGCGATCCCAGAAATATGATGCGCTCTTTGAGCAGCAGCGAGTAGATATCGTAGATACGCTCGCCGCGCCCGGTGGTTTCGATCACGCTTGGAATAATCATGAGACGTTTCTCCAGTTCGACGCGACTCTAGCTGTCAATGGTAGAGACACTATACGATGGATAGAGCTTACACGGTTTCTGGCAAATTCAAATAAGAATTGGGCAAGAAAAGGGTGAAACATTATTAATGGTCAAACCAATCAAAGGCCACGTATGTCTAGGTTTGCCTTCCGACTCCCCCTCTCCGTGATTACGGAGAGGGGGACGGGGGGTGAGGTGAATGCGCGAAGTTTGATTGGTTTTACCATAAGGTCGGGAAAATGCCTCACCTCAACGCAACTTTTTTGTGATGTTTAGCGGGCCTGCAACGGGACTGGGGCGTGAGCTTTCTTTACAGCGCGAAGCTCACCAATCCCGATTTTTCCTCGCCCGCCGCCAACTCGAACACGCCCGTGCCAGCGACCCCCGCCGCGTACAAATTGAAGCCATCATTCGTATTGGTAACGGGTTCGACCGCGAAAAACGGCTTACCCGGCGGCGCGAACAGAATCATGCAGGCGAAAATCGGATCGGCGGTATAAGCGATCATTCGCCCCGACTCGGCATATTGGAAGCGAATCGGCGCGCCCGGATCGCGGCCCGTCAGCACATCGTCGATCGGTTCAGTGCCCAACATGCGCGGCACACTGAAATCGAGGCGCGGCACGATCGGCTCCGCAGCACCCGTCGCCATACCGTTTTCGAGCGGAAAATACGCCTTGCACGGAATCGTCAGCGCGATCGTGTCTTGCTCGCCCGTCAACGCCCGCTGAAAATACGGGTGGTGGCCGAAACCGCCGGGCATCGCCGACTCGTCTTCATTCTTGAGCGTCGTGCGGATCGTAAAAACGCCTTGCGCGATCCGATATTCCAGCCGTGCCGAAAAACGGAACGGAAAATTGGTGTTCTCGAAATCGGCGGATCGCAGTGTCAGGACGAGATGCACGCCATCTTCCTCGGCCACTTGCCAGGGCAAATCACGCCCGACGCCGTGCTGAACCGTGCCATCCGGTTTGCTCGGTCGCAGTTCGTAATCCTGCCCATGAAAGCGAAAGCGCCGATCGCGGATGCGGTTGGAATACGGCACGAGCGGGAAACTCGCGCAGTTGCTCACCTTCTGATAATCGGCTTCTAGCGTCGGTCGGAACAGATCGCACCAGACGCCCGCGTGCCGAATCCGCCCGAAGGCCAGCGCCGCGCCTGTCTCTGGCAAAACCCCGATCTGCCACTGCTCATTTTGAAGGGTGTGCAATCCGCTCATCCGAGATTCCCTTTTTCTGGCTACCCATGCGAAATCGTCTCAAAATAAAAGTGTATTCCAACGTTATTTGATCCCAAGTCGCTCAATGAATTCTGAAAAAGTGGGGCTGACTTCCCGCCAGATGTGTTCTTTTGGGAGCCAATCACTGGCAACTACGCGCGGGTCTTCTCTGTTTGTACGATAGTCTAATGCTATAGCCACATCTGCCCCAATCTCCCAACAAACAGCAATGACAACTGCCTTGTCAACATCCAGCCAGGGCAGTTTAACTGGCGTTGTCTGTTTTGATCCGCGCACCATGTGAAAGAGTCTCGACTCTCTATCAATATCAGCCAGCTTTCCACTTGATTCAGACTGCATTCCCCGAACGGACTCTAGAAAGACCACGCGATCAAGCAGAAAAGGAATAACTTTCAGCATCACTTCATCACCAGGATGCTTCCATTTTCCGCTTTGCATCAGGCCAATCAGCAAAGAGGGCAGCGGAAGGCCATTGACCACAAATTCTTCGCTCATTTTGGATAATTGCACCGCCAAATTAACCACTCTTTAGACTATAGCGCCTTTTCCGTTGCCCACCTAAACCCATTTGGTGCAAAACTTTCACTCACTACGCCTGCGCTGGAATTAGAAATATCCCCCATAACCCGCTAGACTAATCCCGATCCACCTTTTCACGCTCGGTTGCCCGCCTGGAGAGCCTCACCCCGTGCCCATATTCGTGATCTTCGTCTTTGCCGCAGTCGTATTCGGGGCGGGCGCGCTGTTTTCGCCGACGCTGCCCACCGTCCAACCCCGCATCGGACTCGCCTCGGCGCTCGTCTTGGCGATCGTGTTGGTGGGCGCGGTCGGTTGGTCGGCGCTGGTCGGCTGGGATACGCTGATCATCGATTATCTGTGGTTTGCCCTGATCGTCGGCGTATTCCTGGCCGGGACATTTTCGGCGGGCATGTTCCGGGCGGAGGCAGAGGGTAAAAAGGAAACAGGCTGGCCGGGGCCGCGTGAACTGGCATTTTTGTTGACTGTCTCTATCGTGTTCGGCGTGATCGCGCTCACGCTGCCGGTACCGCTCGGTGGCACGGCCCAGGGCTTCGGTTATCTGAGCCTCACGCTCAAACTCGGCGGTGGACTCACCACCCTTGCGCCCTTCCACCCAGAGATCAACACCGTCTATTCGCCCGCATTCCCCATTTTGGTCGCCTACCTGGCGCATCAACTCCACGCGGGCATTCAGAATATTGAATTGGCATTAGGCGCGGTGTTCGCGGTGTTATTTGTGTGGCTGGCCTATGATCTCGGCAGCGAGATCGATCCCGAAGGCTCGCGGCGCACGGGTATCGCGGTCGCCGTATGCACATTGTTGGGAACCGGGCTGCTGACTGCCGATCTCGACTCGCATTATACGGCGTTGATGGCGCTGTGCTTCACGGTGGCGTTTTTGACCTTCGCGGTGCGCTGGCTGAATCACAGCAAGCGCACCGATTTCCTGGCCGCCGTCGTGACGTTGGCGTGCGTACCCCTCTCGCAGCCCGATATGGCGATCATCTTGAGCATCGGATACGTACCCTGGCTGCTCACGATTTGGCTGGCGAAGCCGCGCCCGACGCTCTTGCGATGGCTGGCTTTGGCGATCGGCATCCCCGGTCTGGCAATCGTTTTGAGCGCGCCCTGGCTCAGCAAGATCGCCCCGCTGCTCGGTTCAGCGCTCGGATCGCCCGCCGTTCCGCGCCTCGATAATCTCCTGGTGATGAGCGTCTATCATGGCGGCCTGATCGTTGCGTTGGCATTCGGTGGCGCGATCATCGCCTTTCGTCGTCGGAGTCCCGTCGATTTACTGATGCTCGGCTGGCTCCTGCTGGTCATCGATTTTTCGAGTCTTGGCCTATTGCACAATCTCCTTCCCGTCACCTTCATCGCTTTCGCCAATCCGTTCAGTATCGCGTGGCATGGCCCGATCATTCCCTATGCTTATCTGGGGGCGACAGCGTTGCTGTGGCTGATCGAGCGCGCGGGACGGGCACAACTGGAACTTCGGATCAAGGCTGTCAGCCTGCCGATCATGAACGTGATCGCGGCCTTGGCCGTGCTCATTTTGGCTTTCAAGGGACAGGCGGTGACACTCAGCCGACTCACGCCGCTGCACATCGAAGGCGCTTCTGCCTCCGCCGCCGATGTCCGCGCAATGGAATGGATCGCCCAGCATACGCCGAAAGACGCCCTGATCTTGAATCATCCGAAAGAGGGTGACTGGGCGACGGTCATCAGTGGGCACGACGCCGTGTATTTTTCGTCCGCACCCTATGCCACGAGCACCGACCGAGCGGGCATCCGTCAAGACGCCCTGCGACCTTTCTGGTACGCTCGCCCAACTGGCGACTTGTTAGCGAAGTGGCACATTCGTTATGTGCTCGTCCCGCAGATTGTCAGCGATCCTGCCGCGATCGACTCGATGTTTCGCTGGCGACCGCCCTCCCCGGAACTCGCCTCAATCCCGCCACTCGCCGATCTGCCGTACCTGAAAATGGTGTTTGACGAGGATGGCGCGCGCGTCTATGAAGTTCAACTGTGGCGCATCTTGCCCACCTTTTGATTACTAGGGTGTGTCTGCAAAGTGTTTGGGCGGCTGACCCCTCTCCCCAACCCCTCTCCCACGCAGGCGGGGCGAGGGGCTTGACTCCCTTTTCCCCCACGTAGGCAGGGTGAGGAGCTTGACTCCCCTTTCCCCCCCGCCTGCGTGGGGGAAAGGGGCCGGGGGATAGAGGGGTTTGAAGACACGCCCTAGCTTAATACCAAAGCTGCGCAAATTCCTTCGTTTGCAAAAGCGGTCGCCCGGTTCGGTTGAATTATGGCATCCCGCGCCGTTTTGCCCCCAGCCCCATCAACTTTTCCGCGATTGTCGCCGCGCCTTCGGGATGCGCCAGCGCCGTCGCCGTCGCGCGCATGGCTGCCAAACGCGCGGGATCGCTGAACAAAGCGCGGATCGTCGGCAGTAAGTCGGCGGTCATCGACTCGTCGTTCATGCGAATCGCTGCGCCGCGCGTCGCCAACCAATCGGCGTTGACCTTTTGGTAGCGCCACGCAAATGGGTACGGCACGAGAATCGCGGGCAGGCCGAATTGTGGAAACTCGCCCAACGTACTCGCCCCGGCGCGACTGACTACCAGATCGGCGGCGGCCAGTGCCATGCCCATATCTTCGTGCAAATAAGCGAAGGCGTGATAATGGGTCGCATGATCGGCTGTCAATTCTTGGCGCCGCGCTGCTACCTTCGGCCAATCTAAATCACCCGTAATATGCAGCACCTGAACCCCATCGGTCAAAATATCCGACAGAATCGCGCCGAACGCCTCATTGATGCTGCGTGCGCCACGACTGCCGCCGAATACCAGCAGCGTTTGCCGCACTGGATCAAGACCAAAATGCGCGATGGCGGCGGATCGATCGGCGTGTAGGACTTCGGCGCGCAGGGGATAGCCCGTTTCGACCACCTTGCCGGGCGGGAAATAGGTGGCAGAGTCGGCGGTGGTAGCGTACACGACGCGCGCCAAACGGCTGAGCACCTTGATCGCCAAGCCGGGTTCGACATCTGGCAAAAAGATCGCCACCGGAATCCGGCGCAGACGACACGCCAGCGCCACCGGGAACGTCACCCAACCGCCCGTCAGGAACAGCGCCGTCGGCTGATAGCGCCCGATCAGACGGAGCGCCTGCCCCGTACCGATCGCCAGTTTGAGCGTGCTGATCGCCATGCGTGGGATGCTCACGCCATGCAGCGGACCGGACTGCACCTCGTCATAAGAGTCGAACAGCGAGCCAGTGCGTCTGATCAGATCGCGTTCCATGCCGCCGATGCTGCCGACATAATGCAGTAGCGGCATTTCGGCGGGAGTAGGCTCAGAGGTTTGGGCGGTCAGCGCTTCCGCGACGGCCAGCGCTGGATACACGCCGCCGCCCGTCCCGCCCGCCGAAATCAAGAATTTGGGCAAAAGTTCTCCGTGTTGTGGCCGCTTGCCGTGCCGTCCCGCGCGAAACACTGAGCAGCAGACCGACGCCCGCCATCATCGTGACCAGTGATGAGCCACCAAAGCTGATGAAGGGCAGCGGTACGCCGGCCAGGGGCAAAATGGTTGCCATTGACGCGATATTGTAGAGTGCCTGCACCATGACCAGGGTCGTGACGCCCGCCGCCAACAGCGATCCAAACGAGTCCGGTGCATTGCGCGCGACTCGAAAGCCGCGAATCATAAATATGAGGAATAAGCCGATCACGACCGCGCAGCCCATCAAGCCGAGTTCCTCGCCGATCACGGCGAAAATGCTATCGCTGTGCGGCACGGAGAGGTTGTAGAACTTTTGGTAGCCGATGCCCAGCCCGACTCCCGTCAGCCCGCCGTTGAGAAAAGCGATGATCACGTTTTGGGCGTGGGTCGCCTGCGCATGGATCGGATCGTTAATCAGGTCGAGCCAGCTTTGCAGGCGAAGCTGCGCATAGTTGATGTGCGAGATCGCAAATGCGCCCACCGCAATGAACACGATCAGCGTGATGCCCATTTGCAGCCATTCCGCGCCCGCCAGGAAAAACATCACCGCCGACGTGACCAGGATCAAAGCCGCCGTCGAAAGGTCTGGCTCAGCGATGATCAACCCGGCCACCACGCCGACCAAGACCGCGAATGGCAGTAATCCATACGTCAGATTGCGGATTTTGCTCTGCTTGGAAGACAACCATGCTGCCATATAGACCACGACGACCAGCTTGGCGGGTTCACTCGGCTGTACTGCGCCAGTGAACAACGTGCGCCGCGAATTGAGCAGTGGATTAAGCGGCAAAACAGCCACCAACAGAACCACGATCAGAACCATCAGGGGGATCGCCAGCCGCCGCCAAGTACGGTAATCGAGCGCGCTGAGCGCAAACATGATCGCGCCACCGATGACCAATGAGCGCACTTGCTGGAAGAAAAACGTATACGGGGAATTGGTGTCGCGGAAAAACGTGGTGCTCCAGACCATCATCAGGCCGATCGCCAATAGCGCACCTACCGTGATGACCACGTACATATCGACCGTCAGCGCAAAGTGTCGGCGACGTTCGGCGGCACGCTGCGCCAACGCGATCGGCTCGCCGTCTTCATCGATATATTGTGGAAGTGTCGTATCGACCATGCGCGTGACCCGTTTTATGTTGCTCAGCGTATATTATAATGTATCCTCACCCGCGACGCTCTACGGGTTTTGTAGATAATGGATAACATTCTGAATTAGCGGACAGTGCAAGCGCACGTGTTATTTCACTTTTTGTCAAAAAGGCAGTCGAGCGGCGATTTGCCGATTGACGAGACCCGCTACTGCGCGTACCCGTGCGGTGTGTTGCTGACGATGATGA
>JBBRMW010000192.1:0-11572 GCA_038230635.1 Aggregatilineales bacterium
ACGCCGATTTTGTCGGCGCTCAACAAGCGGATCATTTGGCGGCATTCGGTCTCGCTGATTTTCCCGCCAAATACCGCGGCCATCGATCCGGTGCCATCCAGAGCACATTGATAGATCGCAGCCAGCGCATAACCCAGATCGTTCGGCGTGGTCTGGTTGAACGGATCGGGATCGGCGCTTACTTGATCGATCGACGTTTTGATCGGCACAAGCGGCGCTTGTGTCGCGCGCGGATCGGCCTCGAACGGCCCGACGATGAACGTATTTTTCAGGCCGAGTTGGTTGATCGTCTGCGTGACGACGCGCGCCCCATTGATCACGTCGCCCTCACCGAGCAGTTTGAGCAGCGCATTAGAGGCGTCGTTATTGCTGCAAATCATCATCTCGCTGATCCACTGGGCCTGTTCGGGCGTCGGCGGATTGTCGAGCGTGCGATACACAGTCAGCAAAATCGGAATCTTGATCAGGCTCATGGCGCTGTAGGCCACGCCGGGATTGAGCGAAGTCGCCGCCCCCGATCGCAAATCCATCAAAAACGCCGACGCCTGCCGATCGGTGCCCGGCTCGAATTTTTCGCTGAGCAGCGCGCTGAAAATGCGATTGCCGAGATCATCCAACGTGCTGCTGATGTTGCCGCTGACGGGCGCGGGCGTGATCGTTCCCGACCAGGGCGGCAGCGCCGTGACGACCATATTTTGGGTCGGCGTAAGCGTCGGATAGCCGAAACTGATGGCGCTCGTCGTGGGCAAGGAATACAAATTGCCGGTGATTTTGACCGCATCGATGAATACCCAACCGTGTCCGCCTGCCACCGGATCATACGCAATTTCGATCCATTTGAACTGTGTATGGCGGCGCGTGACGCGATACGGCTGGCCGGGAATGAGCTTACCGATGCGCGGCGTATCCGTGCCGGGGCCATAACGAACATTGACTGTATCGCTCGCGGTCGCGTAGACCCCTGGCAGATGCGGCGATGAAGTCACAGTTGCGGTTAGGGATGGCGTCGCCCCCAAGGTGAGCGTCAGATTCAGGATGGGCGCAGCAGTCTGAATTGGGGCAGTTTGAACGATCGTCGGGGTGGCGGAGGCCATGCTGCCCACCGTCGAATCGCTGACGAACGGCACGCTCTGAATATTGCCAGTCACCTTGACCAGATCGGTGAACACCCAGCCCTGACCGCCCGTCACGCTCAGCAGCAGCCACGGAAAATGTGCGCTGCGCCCGATCACCGGATAAGCCGCCCCCTTGTCGATCGCGCCGATCTCGTCGTAGGTGACGCCCGGCCCCGATCGCAGTTTCGCGTGATCGATCGCCTCGGCGGTGATCGTGGGATCCGCGCCGTGTGCCACCGTTGACCCAACCGCGATCAATACCACGCCGATCAGCGCCATCAGCCGCCTGAATTTCCGAGTTTGCGTTCCCATCGGCTCAGGCGGACTCGATGAGGAGATACGTTTGCGCCGTCGATACCCGCTGAAACGCACACTCGATCGGCAAAATCGCGGCTTTGTAGATCACCCGCAGCAGGCCATATTTGCGCCCCAGCGCCGACTCCGCCTGGGCGATCGCGGCGGCCTCGGTCAAAATCGTAGCGCGCCCTTCGATGGTGGGGCCGTCCACTTTGCCAAAGACGCTGCATCGCGCAACCGTCACATGCAGATTATTGTGCAGCCGCTTCAATTTGCCCGTGTGCGATCCAGTCATTACGTACACGTTGCCCGCGTCCTCGGCGAACCACACGGGCGTCGGGACAGCCGCGCCGCTCTTGCGATAGGTGCTGAGCGCGATATACGCCGCCCCATCGAGCGCCCCGAACGGGATTACCTGATTGACCAGTGTGTGTGCAGCCATTACAATACGCCTCAATAGGTTTTATAATCAAGACTATTCAACAGTTCATTTATTGCTGTTTCGTATTCTCGTGCGCTTTCTCCGGTGACAACGATTGCCTGTCTCTTTTCTAGAACTGGCGGACACGGCTTTTCTTCATCTTTTAATTTTTGGATCGAATACCCGTTATGCCAAACCGACCTAATCTCGCAACCTTTGTTTAATGCCCACTCTATCTCTTGTTCAACCATCATAGAAGCATTTAAGCTGGTGGGGCCGATCAAACAGATGAAAACCTCACATTGCTTAATCGACTTTCTTAGTCGATCTTCCCAATCTTCACCAGCAGTTATCTGTTTATCAACAAAGACAGTTTTTATGTCTAACAACCGCAATCGAGCTTCGATCAAAAGCGCAAATGCACTGCTTTCTACTCTTCGATAGGAAATAAAAATAGTTGGTGGTTTAGCGGGCTTCTCAAGAAGTTCAAATGCTTTAGCCGTTAGCCTGTAAAAGTTGACAGTTCGTGTTGGATCCGGTTCGTCGTAAGGTTGAGTCCTGAAATTTGGGACATAGGTTTGCAGTTCTGATGCTGGTTCTAAGTATCCATAGGCGACTAAAATCTCATATTCTGGGGATAGGTTTTTATAGGTGTTATATCCACCCCATTTGTCGCGGAACTTAGAGACCGGCTGTTTCATGGTTACCCCAGGACCGTCATTTGCATGTGGATTGCTCTCAATGCGGTTTGAGTCTGGAGTCAGCTTTGACTCCAGATATTTTCCCATGACCAAATAGGCAAGATCGCGGGCGTAGTGATGTACTTGCTGAACAGGATCATCAGGACGTGGCTGCGCAAGAAAGTCTTCCTCAATCTTTCCAGGGAGATTTACCACTGAGTATGCACTAGCCCCCGAATATATCGATCATAAACCGATTTTACCCCGACCAGCGTCTCTGCGCTCAAGGGCGTCAGGTCAGCGGCGGCTGCGTTATCGGCTTCCTGCTGCGGATTCTTCGCGCCGGGGATTGCACACGTCACCGCGTCGAACTGCAAAATCCAACGAAGTGCAAACTGTGCCATGCTCATACCGACGGGCAGCAGCTTGCGAATCTCCTCAACCGCTTCCAGTGCTTGATCATACGGCACGCCGGAGAACGTCTCGCCTTTATCGAACGATTCGCCGTTGCGATTGAAGTTGCGATGATCAGTCGCCTCGAACTGGGTATCGCGCGTCATTTTGCCGCTGAGCAATCCACTGGCGAGCGGCACCCGCGCCAGGATTCCGACTTGTGCGGTTTTGGCCGCCGCGAAAAATTCTTCGGCGGGCTTGAGCCGGAACATATTGAAGATGATCTGCACCGATTGCATATTCGGGTGCTTGATTGCGTCGAGCGCCTCCGAGACTTTTTCCACGCTGACGCCGTAATAGCGCAGCTTTCCCGCCTTGACGAGATCGTCGAGGATGCCGAATACCTCATCCGATTTGTAGACTTCGGACGGTGGGCAGTGCAGTTGCAGCAGATCGAGCGCCTCGACTTCCAAATTTTGCAGGCTGCGCTCCACCCAAGCCGTCAGATTTTCACGATTGTAGCCACCGACGGATTGCACGGGCAGGCGGCGTCCCGCTTTGGTGGCGACATAGATCGTATCATGCGGGCGACTCTTTTTCAGGCGCGCGACCAGCCGCTCGCTGCGACCATCGCCATACACATCGGCGGTATCGATGAAATTGACGCCCAGATCGACGGCCTTGTTCAGTGCCGCCAGCGACTCGTCATCCTGCACCGCGCCCCACGTCCCGCCGATCGCCCACGCGCCGAAGCTGATCGTCGCCACACGCATATCTGTCCGACCCAATTGCCGATATTGCATTATTTTGTCTCCCAAAGGTTGATCGAAAAATCACGAAACTTGGCGATGAATCCTCACCGCTCGGACAAACTCGTCATGGTGCGCTGGGCGTGTTCGTCTTAATCTGATCGACTCGCGCCGCCACCGATGCCGCCAGGTTTGGGCGATTCAGGTCAGGCGCGAGTGTCCCCAGAGCGTAAAAATTGGCGGCATCGATCGCTTGCGCCGTGACGGTGCCAACGGCCAGCGTTTCGACGGCTTCGGGCAAATTCGCCGCATGGAGTCCACCCGGCATTTGGGCGCCCAGCAGTGGGCGCACGGTTGGTGTTTGCGAACCTGCCGTGATCAGCGCGATCGCTAACACCAGCGCGATCACTCCCAGCACACCCGCGACCAGCCAACCCAGCGGCAGCATACGACCGACGTTGGCCGAACGCTCCGGCTGCATCTCGGTGGCCGCGCTCGTCGCCCCCACAGGTACTCCGCTATTGGCTGCTGCCGCGATTTTTGGGCGTGCCATGATGACCGACGCGGAGTCCCGCTGTTTGGTAGCCGCCCTGAATGCCGCCGCCAATTCGCCCGCGGTTCGATAGCGCTCACTCGGATTCTTGGCAAGCGCGCGCACAAAAATCGCGTCGATCGACTCAGGCAAGTCAGGCCGCAGCTCGCGCACACTCGGAATAGGCGCGTTGAGGTGCTGCATCATCAGTTTCAGCGGCGTGTCCTCGTTATACGGTGTGCGCCCTGTCAACATCTGAAAAAGCATGATCCCCAGCGCATAGATGTCGGTTTGGGCACTGGGGGCTAGGCCGTTCCACTGTTCCGGTGCCATGAAACGTGGCGTTCCGGCGATGATGTCCGACGGCGTATCGTGCGGACTCATCTCTGAGAGCAGTTGCGCGATGCCAAAGTCGGCCAAAAACGCGTTACCGGTCTCGTCCAGCAGCACGTTTTCCGGCTTCAGATCGCAGTGGATGACGCCTTTTTGGTGGGCATAATCGAGCGCCGAAGCGATGTCCGTCAAAAAATCGCGGATAACTGGCAAATCGAGTGGCTCAGCATGGCTGCGAATCAGATGGTTGAGCGTGCCGCCCGTCAGTAGTTCCATCACCACATAGATCATATCTTTGGTGGCGTCAGCCTGCGGATCGATCAGGCGCAGGTGAAAGCCTCGCAGCACGCCATAGTCGAACACTTTGAGGATATGCGGATGGCTCAATCCGGCGATCGTCTGGGCTTCACGGTTGAAGCGCGTGCTGAAATCGCTATTTTGGCGCATCGTCGGCTGGATCACCTTGACGGCCACCTCGCGTTTGATGTTTTGCTGCTGTGCGCGATACACCACGGCCATGCCACCTTGTCCCAACAGCGCGGAAATCTCGTACTCGCCCAGGCGTCGCCCGATCAGATCAATCATTGCACCCTCGAAATCAGCTACGTGAAGGTTGTGCGGTTGCGTATATTATCGCGCGTGCGCGGCGCGGGCGCAATTCGCCCGATCAGGGACGGAAAACCCCTCCACCCGTTCAGCGCTTGGAGTTAGGTCTTTTCAAATGCGTGAATGAAAAGCGGACGACGGCCTGCCGCGTCCGTCTGATTCAAAAACACCTCCCCATGTTCTGCGCCAATCCAAACAGCCTCTCGACAATTGCGGGCGCAAAATCGCGTATAATCCTGCGCAGATGACGAACAATCAAGCGCGGTGAGGATTCATGATCATTTTGGGCAAAACAAGGTTGGTGCTCGATACATTGATTGGACACATCGCTCGGATCGCGCTCATTGGCGTGGCCTGCGTCGCATTCGTGGGCTGCAATTCGGGCGCGTCCGATCCGGTGGCGACTCCGGTGCTGACGCCGCTGAGCGTCTTCGATCTCAGCGGTTGCACGACCGATGCGCTCAGCCAGTGGTTGGGTTACAGCAGCACCAATGCGCAAGGCTTTATCGACCTGCTCAACAGTTCGGCGAATGTTGCGCCCAATGACGTACAAGAACTGAGTCGCAAACTCTCCGCCTATCGGGGCGTGTTGGCCGCGCAAATTATCCCCAAATGCGTCAATAACGACAGCGCGCTCGTATTCACCATGATGGACAGCGCGCAATATGGGCTGACCGATTTCCAGATACGTCGGACGCCGAACCTGAATACGGTGCTCGCCACCGCCAACGCGCAGTATAAATTAATCTTACAGGATCAGGTATTGCTGCGGGCGCAATTGAACCTGCTGTACGCGCAGCAAAAGCACTGATGGACGTGGCATGAAAAGCAACAGATTGTTTTTCGGGACGGCGCTGATCGCGCTCCTGGCGAGCAGTGTGCTGGGGCAGACCAACGCCGGGCGCGCGACGTTTGCCACACCAGATACGCCCGCCACCGCCACCGAAACCACGCTCGCCACTGACGATAACGCCACCGCGGATGCGCGCGCCACTGAGGTCGCCACCCCAGCGGCCACCTTCACCGTGACCGCACCCGCGACGCTCGATCTGAGCGGCACGCCTTTCGCCGTGATGGCAGCCTTGCACGCGGCAGGACTCGTTCCAGCGGGCGGGCGCGAATTATTTGATCTGCCCTTTGGTTATGCGCTGACCAGCGATCCGGGGTTCAGCTTCTTGCCGCTGGGCGGGCATCAGAAGGCGCGTGATTTTGTCGTCAATTTCCAGGTGATTTGGTATTCGGCGGGCAATGACAGCGCCTGCGGGCTGAGCTTCCACGAGACCGATACTGGCTCTGGCGCGGTATTTTTGAGCAACGACGGTCTCGTGATCCTCACACAGCAGGATGGGTCACAGCGCATCCTCGATTATCGGCAGCCGTCGACCTTGTTCTCGCGCAAAACCGTCAACCGCGTGACCTTGATCGCGCTGGGCGAGACGCTGACGCTATACATCAACGGCCAGTTGGAGACGGTCGCGGCGGGACAAAGTGTGAGCGGCGGCTTTTCGTTCGAGGTTTATAACGCGCTCGATAATCACACCGTGACCGATTGCCATTATCGGCATGTGTGGGTGTGGCCGCTTGATTCGCCTTGATTGACCCCCACTGCCTCCGCCCGGATCAACTTTGTGATTCCTAACGATCGTTAATCTGTGATAAAATGTACAAAAACGGGCGATGCACGTTATTTGCGGAGGCGATTTTATGGCTGAACTCAAAAAAATTCGGGTGCTCGTTGCCAAGCCGGGTTTAGATGGACACGATCGCGGCGCAAAAATAATTGCGCGGGCGCTGCGTGACGCCGGTATGGAGGTCATCTACACAGGACTGCGCCAGACGCCAGAGATGATCGTCGAAGCGGCGCTCCAGGAAGATGTCGATGTGATTGGCCTGAGCATCCTCAGCGGCGCACATATGGCGCTCACGCCGCGTATTTTTGAGTTGATGCGCGCCAACGATATGACCGACGTCAAGGTGATCCTCGGTGGCATCATCCCCGATGAAGACATTGAGCCGCTCAAAAAGATGGGCGTCAGCGGCGTATTTGGACCGGGCACGAACACCGCCGACATCGCCGCGCATATTCAGCGGATCGTGCCCGCGTGACCGTCGCGGCGACCGCTCCCGCGCTCAGTCGGCGCGAATTGGCACGCTTATTGACGCGCGTCGAAAATGGTGCGGCTGATTCGGAATTGGCTGCGCTCTATGGTCGTACCGGACGCGCACACATCGTCGGAATCACGGGTGCGCCGGGGACGGGCAAAAGCAGCCTCGTCAGCGTTCTGACCGCACATTACCGTGTGCAAGGTCTGACCGTTGCCATTATCGCCGTCGATCCGACCAGCCCCTTCAGCGGCGGCGCGATCCTCGGTGATCGTATCCGAATGCGCGATCTGGCGGGCGATGCGGGCGTGTTCATACGCAGCATGGCGACGCGCGGCGCACTCGGCGGATTATCCGCAACCACCGCGGATGCGATCCGCGTGCTCGATGCGGCGGGCTTCGACCTGATCCTGGTCGAGACCGTGGGAGCGGGTCAGAGCGAAGTCGATATTGCGCGTGCCGCCCAAACCACGATCGTGCTGGAAGCGCCGGGCATGGGCGACGACGTGCAAGCGATCAAAGCCGGGATTCTCGAAATCGCTGATATTCTGGTCGTTAACAAAGCCGATCGACCGGGTGTCGAGAGCACGGTCAAAGCGCTGCGGGCGATGCTCGATCTCGGCCATCGGGTCGAGCGTACCGCGCATCACGGGCGGCTCATGTCCGCCGAATCAACCGGCTTGCCCGACGAAAACACCGCGTGGCAGCCGCCGATCATTCAAACGATTACGCTGGATAAATCCGGCGTCGCAGAACTGGCGGAGCAGATCGCCGCACACCGCGCCTACTTGGTGCGATCGGGCTTGTTGGCTCACCGTGAGCGTGCCCGACTCGAACTGGAGATCGCCGATCGGCTGCGCGAAGCCCTTCTAAAACGGCTGCTCGCACAGATTGATCCCGTGCAATTTGGGAATCTGCTCGATCAAGTGACGGCGCGCCAAATCGATCCGATTTCTGCGGTAAAATCGCTGCTCACGACCCAGAAAATACCAGCGAATCCGAGCTAACCCAAAAGTGCGAGCAGCGATATGGCTCAACAAAATAACGAAGTTCCCAGTTTATTGCGACCGTTTTTGAAATGGATATGGGGGCGCGTCCGAATGTCACAGCATAAAATCAAAGTTCCCGGCACCAAGTACGTTTACGATCCGAGCGATCGTCGCGAATCACACGGCCAGTATGGTCAAATCAAGCTGATTGCGGGGTCCGGCTATCCTGAGTTGGGCACACAGGTGGCGAAATACCTGAACCTGGAACTCTGCGGACGGGATATCAACAAGTTCAGCAACGAGAATATCTTTGTGCGCTTGCAACGCAGCGTGCGCGGCCAGGATGTGTACCTGATCCAGGGCATGGCCTCGCCCGTCAGCGACAATATCCTTGAACTGCTGATCATGCTCGATACGCTCAAGCGTGACTCGGCGGGGCGCATCACCGTGGTGATCCCATTTTTTGCGTATGGCCGCAGCGACAAAAAAGATCAGCCACGTGTGCCGATCACAGCGCGCCTGCTGGCCGATATGATCCAGGTGGCGGGCGCGGATCGCTACATCACGATCGATTTGCACGCCGGGCAGATTCAGGGCTTTTTCAGCATTCCAGGCGACGTGCTGAGCGCGTTTCATCTGCTGGGCGATTACTTTATCGAAAAAAACCTGGATAACGCGGTGGTCGTGACGGCAGACCTGGGTTTCGCCAAGAAGGGGCGCAACTATGCGGCGAAAATGAATATGCCGCTGGCCTTCGTTGAAAAACGGCGGCGCGGCAACCTGGGCACCAGCGAAGTCGTGTCGGTGATCGGGGAGGTCGAGGGCAAAGTTGTGATCCTGGTCGATGATGAGTGCGATACGGGTGGCAGCATCAGCAATGCGGTGCAGGCCGTCAAAGAGAATGGCGCGCGCGATGTGTATGTGTGTTTCACCCATGCCGTGCTCAGCGGCCCCGCGTATGAGCGTTTGGCGGCATTGCCCGTCAAAGAGATCGTGACGACCGACACGCTGCCGATCCCCGCCGATAAACGCGCCAAGCTGCCGAATCTCACCGTGCTGACGATCGCGCCACTGCTCGGCGAGGTGATCGTGCGCGCACATGAGGGTCGCAGCGTCGGCGAACTGTTCAACGAATAATGGCTACCGATGTGGTCACCCGTCCCTGCACGATAGAATCATTTGCACTTGGTTAGAAATGAGTCTGAGTGGCAGACTTTGCAATCGCATTGGTTTGAGACGCAGGGCACGTGCAAAGTCGCGGAACCTCACCCCCAACCCCCTCTCCGCACGCAGCGAGGGGGCGTCGGAGCGCGTGGTGGACCCCTCCGCCGTAGACGGGGAGGGGCGGGGGTGGGGTGCTTTGAGGCATTTTCTGGACTTTGCACGTGCCCTGGTTTGAGACGGTGATTGAGAGACGAGCGCGCAGCACTGTGCTATAATGGCGCGCTCACGAACCGGAATCATCCACCCTGCGCACGACCCAATCGAGGTATTCAACGCGGTGAGCACCCCACATCAATCTATGCAACGCGCGCCGACTGCCGGGCACGATCAGCGTGACAGCGGCAGTGAACGCACCACCCTGCTCATCGCCGGGGCCATTGTGGTAGGCGTTCTCCTGCTGATCGGCCTCGTGGCCGCGCTAACGCTGTTCCCCTCGCAAATGCTGTCGCACACCTATGCCGGGCAGTTGGGTGTGCAGCGCGAACAAACCATCGTTTCGTTCACCCGCCAGACTGAGTCGTTTTTCAACGCGGTGGCAAACGATCTACTGAGCGTGGCCGGACGCAACACCGTGCAATCGGTCATGCCCGGCAGCTACGGCATCGCGCGCGTCTTAATCATGGAATTGGCGAGCCGTCATGTCGGACAGATCAAGGGCATCGTGCGTGTCGATAAATCGGGTGTGCCCGTATATGGCTGGCCGGACGATCTCAACGATACGATTAGCGCGGGCAAGGCGCTGCCCTGGCGGATCGACGCCGGGATCATGAAACCGATCCGCGAGGTGGGCGGCGTGCAGTTCGTGCGCCGCACCGTGAACGGCAGTCCCACCTATTTGCTGGTTGCGCCCGTCACCGTCAGCGGGGGCGAGGTTGAAGGGCTGGCCGTCGAACTCGATCTGAGCATGTTTTTTGCGCAAAATATGGAAGCCCTGGCCTTATCCCCGACCACCCAAATCTGGGTATTCGATCCGACCGATAACCAAGTTGTTTATCAACGCTTGCCAGACTTGAAATGGCCGACGAGCACGACTCAATCTGTAACCGCCAAAACCATCATGACGCAGGCGGGCGCACCGACCACCGATCGGGATATGGTCGTTGGGCCGATTTTCACGGCACTTGGCTCGACGGCTGGCGATACGCCATCTTTGGTGGCGGCCATCGCCTGGATCAGCATTGAAGGACAGTCGGAAATCTACACTACCCAGCGCAATTTATTCTTCGGCGGGCTGGTGGTCGTCCTGTTGATCGTGGTAATGGGCGGCTTATTTGCACGCTATGTCTTTATCGAGGCGAATACGCGCCGCCAGGATAATCAGCGCCGCGCTACCGTCCGCACCCTGTTAGAGATGTCGCGCACGCTCAATTCTAGCCTCGATCTGCCCGTTGTGCTCAGCAAAATCCTGGATGAGTTGGACGCGCTAATGCCGCACGACAGCGCCTCGGTAATGCTGCTTGATGGCGAAGCCAGCGACGAGCAAAAAGTCCGTGTGGCGGCGCAGCGTGGCGACGACGACGTGATCGAGTCGGAGTTCGTGTCGCTGCGCAAAGTACGCGGCACGCGCGAGGTGGTGCGCTCCGGCAAAGCCGTCACCATCAACGATACGCGCAATGATCCGCGCTGGAACGCGACGATCGGCGGCAGTACCATCGCCTCGTGGATGGGTGTACCACTGCGTCTGCGCGATCAGGCGGTGGGCGTCCTGAACATCAACAGCAGTCAGCCGAATCGATTCGGCCCTGCGGACGCGGAATTGGCGGAGGCGTTTGCCGATCAAGCCTGCGTAGCGATCGAAAATGCACGCGCCCACGAGTTGCAGATTCGCAGCTACGAAAACGAACTCGAAACGGCGCACGCCATCCAGACCAGCCTGCTGCCGACCGAAATGCCGCCGCTACCACAGCTTCAAATCAGCGCCCAGTCATTGCCCGCTCGTCACGTCAGCGGCGACTATTATCAGTATCTGCCGCTGCCCGATGGTCGCCTGGGAATCGCCGTCGGCGATGTGAGCGGCAAAGGTATCCCGGCGGCCCTGCTAATGGCCGTGATCACGACTTCCCTGCGTGATGAAGTGCTGCGCTATCCATCGCCCGCGCCGCTGCTCAACCAACTCAACCTGAATTTGCT
>JBBRMW010000193.1:0-11540 GCA_038230635.1 Aggregatilineales bacterium
GCGCTGGCAAATTGAGTGGGTCTTCAAACTCTGGAAATCGCACGCCAAATTGACCACCATCCGCTACCAACGTCCCGAACGCGTCGCCTGTCTGCTCTATGCCCATCTGCTGGGTATGCTCATTTTTCAGTGGCTCATCGCTCCCGCACGCCCCGACTCCGCCACCGCCGAACTCAGCCCCGTCAAAGCCTTCAAACTCTTGCAGAAAGCGCTGCCTTCTCTCATCCGCGTCATCGCCGCTGACTGGGCTGATGTCCCCGCCTGTCTCGCTCGTTTCTATCAGGATTTGGCCTGCTTCGCTACCCAATCCAGGCGCAAAAAAGCCCCTTCCACACGCCGCCGCTTAATTCTGGAGGGCGTTTAATTTCCTTAGCTTCACGCCTATGACCATGCCGAGTCGCCCGGTGTCTCGCCTTAACTTGGTGCATATGGGACACGGCAGACCGTCGTCCCTACAAAAACCGTCGTTCCTGTAGGGACGCGGCCTGCCGCGTCCGCTTTTCATTCACCCTCAATGAGGTGAATCTGTGTGGACTCTCTCGCGTTCGCCTAGCGCCCGACCTTCACGGCCTCTTCGGCCTTGACGTTGATCTGCGTTTCGGCCAAATTCGTCAGCAGCTTATCGGTATCTTTCTCTTCACTAAGCGTCTGATCGAGCAGCGTCAGCGTCTTTTGATCGCCGAGAAGCTGCGCGAAGGTGCGCATCGTCCCATAACCCGCGATTTCGTAGTGCTCGACTTTTTGCGCCGCGCCAATCAGGGCCGCATCGCGCACTGCCGGGGTCATGTCTTCCTTCAGAATCTCGCTGCCCTCTTCGACCAAACCTTCCATCGCCTTGCACTTTTTGCCGCGCGGACTCTTGCCCAGCGTCTCGAAAATTTGCTCCAAGCGCTGAACGTGGCCTTCGGTCTGCTTCAGATGTGTGGCGAAAGCCTTCTTGAGGCCGCTGGCGGTCGCGCCCTTTTCCATCTTCGGCAGCGCTTCGACGAGCTGCGTCTCGGCACTGTACAGGTCTTTGAGCGATTCAACCATCAGATCGTGAAGGTTTGTTACTTTTGCCATGTTTGACTCTCCTCGTTTTTCATTGATCTCATGCAGTAGTTTATATGGCGGGTGCTCAACGAGTCCTAAATCAAGGCTCAAAATAGGCTAAAAATACGCTCATTGGTGTGATTTTTGATCCCTTAAAAACATGAACCACCAATATCTATAAAGTCTTGCTCTTTTAATCAAATTGTGCGTATACTTGCGATTAGGGGTTTTTTGGCTTCTGTTGAGCGTTATTTTCCGCCGCCACCCCGCCGGGAGGTCGTCGTGATCCATACTTTTTCAGAACGTCGCAAACGTTTGACTTTTTTTTCAACGATCGTGGTGCTCGCCCTGGCGAGTTGGATGGCGCTGCCCGCGAGCCATGCGGCGGCGGCTTTGTCGATCACCGTCACCAACAGCGGCGACGGGGGTGGGGCATGTCCCGATCCGGCAAATTGTACGCTGCGCGCGGCGGTTACGCTGGCAAACGCGAACCCCGGCAGCACCATCGGGTTTTTGCCAGCCGCGACAACCATCACGCTCACGGGCGGTAATATCGCCATCACCGCGAATGTGACGATCCTGGGTCCCACATCGGGGCCGAGCGTGGTCATCACGGCAGCAGCCGGATCAAGCATTTTTGATATGCCGATCGCCAGCACCGTCACTCTGTCAAACCTGACATTGACAGGTGGCAGCTTCGTAACGGCCAGTGCTATTCACGATGTCGCGGGCAGCACTTTGAACCTGACCAACGATGTGATCACCGCCAACAGCAATGCCTCGGCACCCAGCGCGGTTGTCAATGCCGGAACGCTGACGGTCGTGGGCAGCACATTCTCCAACAATGCCAATGCGAGCGGTGGTGCGATCTCGAACGCGGCGGGCGCTACCTTGACCGTGACGAGCAGCACTTTCAGCGGTAACTCGTCAAGCGGCGGCGGTGGTGCGATTAATAACGCAGGCACGGCCACCATCAGCAACAGTACCTTCGGTGGCAATACTGCACCTGCCGGCAATGACGGCGGCGCGATCAAAAGCAGCGGCACGCTCACGGTCGCCAACAGCACCATATCCGGCAACTCGGCGGGTAATTTTGGCGGTGGCATATCGTCGAGCGGTACGTTCAGTTTGGGCAGCAACATCGTTGCGGGCAATTCGGCAAATGGCCTCGGAACGCCTGGCGTGAACCAAGAGATAAAAGCTTCAGCGTTCACCTCGCTGGGCAACAATTTGATTGGCACCGCAGGGGGTATTGGTGGCGGCTTCCTACTCGCATCAGATCAATCCGGCGTCGATCCAAAATTGTATGCGCTCGCGCTCAATGCGCCGGGCACGACGCAAACGTATGCGCTCAAAGCGGGCAGCCCCGCCATCGGCAAAGGCAATTGTAACCTGACCGGTTTGGTGATCACGCTCGATCAGCGCGGCGTGACACGCAAAGCGCCCTGCGATGTCGGCAGCTACGAAACCGCGCCCAGCGCGATCTTCAGCTCGCAGCCGCCGCCGCAATCGTCGATTGTGCTGTCGGGCATCGTGGGCGGCGCACCCGCCACGAAGACCATCGTGATCACCAATGTGGGCACGGCAGCGCTCAATTTGACCGTATTGGCCGCGCTCACTGCGCCTTTGAGCGCTTCGCCGAGTGGCCCCCAAATCATCGCCCCGGCGGGCAACCTGACGCTGACGATCACCTGCACGCCGACGGTGATCGCGCCCACGACTCAGTTCCTGGGCTATTTTACGAATGATCCGAATTTGTTCGCGGCGCTCTATTCGATAACGTGCCAGGGTACCAATCCGACGCCGACGCCAACTTCGACACCGACAAATACACCGACGCCCACACCGACCAATACTTCGACACCAACCTCGACGCCGACCAATACGCCGACGCCAACTTCGACGCCTACCAATACACCCACGCCGACCTCGACGCCCACCAACACGCCGACGCCGACCAGCACACCCACGAATACTTCGACGCCGACCTCGACGCCCACCAATACGCCAACTTCGACGCCCACCAATACCTCGACGCCCACACCGACGTCGACCGTCACCAGCACCGTCACTTCGACGCCGACGAACACGGCCACCACGACCGTAACGGCGACGGCGACCAATACCGCGTCCAATACACCGACCGCGACGGTCAGTGTGACCGCGACGGCCACACCGACGGGCACCTTGACCCAGACCGATACGCCCACGACAACCGTGACGGTGACAACGACGCTCACGGCTACCGTGTCCGATACGCCGACGACGACCTTGACGGCGACCGTATCCGATACACCGACGACAACGCTTACGCCGACGACGACCTTGACGCCGACGGTATCTGATACGCCGACGACGACCCTGACGGCGACTGTTTCTGATACGCCGACGACAACCCTTACGCCGTCGGGTACAGCTTCGCCCTCGGTCACGCCGACCAATACCACGACGACGACGCCTGCGCCGACCAACACTTCGACGGCCACGCCGACGAGCACGCAGCCCGCCATTCGCGTCGATACGGTCGGCATCTACCGCCCAAGCAACAACACCTTCTTCCTGCACAACAGCAACACGACTGGCAACGCGGAGATCGTCGTGCCGTTCCTCGGCACCTGGGTCAACGCACCGGTTACAGGCGACTGGAATGGTGATGGCATCGATACCGTTGGCGTCTATGACGTGAACCGCGGTATCTATTTCTTGACCAACTCGAACAGCATGCCGACGGTTAATTACCAGTTCGTGCTCGGCATGAAGGGCGATCTGCCGCTCGCTGGCCGCTGGACAAATGCCCAGAATCACGACGGGGTAGGCTTGATACGCGGTTCCAACGGTACCATCTACCTGAGAAATACACTGTCAACGGGCAGCCCCGACTACTCGCTCATCCTCGGCATCCCCGGCGACAGGGTGCTCGTGGGTGACTGGAACGGTGATGGCGTGGATACTCCGGGCGTATACCGCGCAACCAACGGCTTCTTCTACCTGTCCGATACGCAGACCAACACCGTCACCCACGTCTTCGGGTTCGGTCCGGCCAACTCAATGGGCTTCACGCCGCTGGCCGGATACTGGACGAGCAGCTTCACCAATGATGGCGTCGGCCTCTATAACGGCACCTTCTTGCTGAAGAACGTGCTCAGCGGCGGCGCGGCGGATAAGACGTTCGCCTATGGTTTCGGCAATGACATCCCGCTGGCCGGACACTGGTCGGCGGCATCTGCCAGCCGCATCATTCCGCCGCTCGTGGTGCCAAACACCGCCGTACCGCGCACACTGCCACCTGTGCCAACGGTCACGCAGTCCGCCCCCAGCTTCGACGGTTAAGCAAGCCCCATCACCGCCTCATCCAAGACAGCGTGTCCTGGATGAGGCGGTTTCTTCCGCACCCATGAAGTATCTGAACACGCTCCGCCAACTGGCCGCTCGTCTGCCGCATCTCTTTGGCAAAGCCAACGCCGATTACTGGTCATCACGGCTGGCAGATGATGCGCCCACATTCGCGCCCGCCGTCTATTGGCTGGCGAATCCGCTGGTTCATGCCCACTATCAGGCACGCGCCAGCGGCAGCCAGGGTACGCCCGATGCCCACTGGGTCACCTACTGCCTTGATACGTTTTTGGCCGATCGGCTGCCCGTCGCCAATATGCTGAGCCTCGGCTGTGGCACCGGCGACCTCGAATTGGGGCTGACGCAATATAACGCCTTCCGGCATTGTGATGCCTACGACATCGCCGCCGGTGCGATCGAGACGGCACGCGCGCGCGCACACGCCGTCGGGCAGACGACCATCAACTTTGCGGTGCAGGACATCAGCCGCCTTGAATTTCCACCGGGACGCTATGACGCGGCGTGGTTCAACATGTCGCTGCACCATATTCAGCCGCTTGAAGCCGTCTGTGCGCGCGTGGCCGCTGCGCTCAAGCCGGATGGTTTCCTGTTCGTGAACGAGTACGTCGGCCCGAATCGATTCGCTTTTACGCCGCGCCAAAAAGAAGCGATCAAAAGCGCATTGACTTTGATTCCGCGCCGTTATCGACGCCGCGCGCCGCCCCGTTCGGGTTATCAGGACACGCCAAAAATCCCCGAACCCTGGCAAGTCCGCTTGATCGATCCCTCGGAAGCCATCCGATCGGCGGATATTTTGACGGTGCTGCCGCAGTATTTCGAGATCGAGACGATCCACAAAACGAGTGGGACGCTGCTGCAATTTTTGCTGCACAACATCGCCCAAAACTTCACGGCGACTGATCCCGATTCGGTCAAAGTGCTGGAAATGTTGTTCACGATCGAGGATACGCTCATCGATTGCGGGGATTTGGAGGCCGATTTCGTGGTGGTCGTGGCGCGCCCCAAACCGTCTGGTGTAGGGGCGCGGCCTGCCGCGTCCGTCCCATAACTCAGGCCAGCGCCATTTCCGCCCGCGATTCGTCCAGCGCGACGAGCGGCGCGAACCCGTAGCGTTGGCCGCGCTCGGCCTCGATCGCCAACAGCCGCTGTTTCCACTCGACACCCCAGCGATAACCCGCCAGCGTGCCGTCTTGCCGAACCGCGCGATGACACGGGATGGCGATTGCTAATTCGTTGTGGGCGCAGGCGTTGGCGACGGCTCGTACCGCCGATGGATGGCCGATGCGCCGCGCGATCTCGGAATAGGTGACGGTTTCGCCCGGCTCGACTTTTTGAAGCTCCGCCCAGACTTCGCGCTGGAAAGTCGTGCCTTGCAGAATATCCAGCGACGGGCAGAAGGTCGGCGAGCGTGCCGAGAGATAGGCGACGAGCTGATCGGCGTAGCTTTGCAGCACCGCTGAATTCTCGTCGAGATCGGCGTCAGAATAATCGGCGCGCAGTTCGGCCACTTCGGCGCACAACGTTTCGGTCGTCGGATTCGCACCGCACAGCCGCAGTGATGATAAGCCGCGCCGAGTTGCCGCGATCAATACGACTCCGATTTGCGTCTCGAAGAAGCCAAAGTCGATGTGGACGCCTTCGCCACGCCGCCGCAGTTCGCCCGGAGTCATGCCGGAGCGTGCGATCACGGCGTCGTGCAGCCGTCCGAGGCTGGCGAAGCCGGCGCGCGTCGAGGCGGTCAGCACGTCATCGCCCGCGATCAGCCGTTCAAGCGCGCAATCGGACTGACAATCCCGGAAAAAACGCGCGGGGCTGGTCAGGAAGCGCTCGCGGAATAAACGCTCGGTCTGGCGGCGGCTCCAGGGCGAAAGCGCGATCAAGCGGTCGATGCCGAGGTGTTCGAGTCCCTCATCAGCCTGCGCGCGCACGTCGGCGGCCAGCTTGTCGAGAACATCCGCATCCACAATATTGAGGTCAATCACAGCTTTTACTCCTATTTGTCCAATCAAATGCCACAGATTTACCTCACCCCCTCAGTCCCCCTCTCCGTCCTCACGGAGAGGGGGAAGCCAGCCCATACCAACTGCGGCTATCGCTGCATAATTTCGGTTGTAAAACTAGGATACACCACGCGGTGGCGAATCCATACCCGCTGTGCGACACACTTCAACAGCGGGCGACCACGCGGGGTTCGCCCGTTTCTCTACATGAGACGTTTTGGCGACGTTTTTGTTTACGCCTTGACAAGAACATCTAACAGTGTTATATTTTATAGCGGCGGTACAAAATATGACAGTCAAAACGAGACGAGAACGCGAAAAACGAGAACTGCGGGCGGCCATCCTGAATTCCGCGCGCGAATTGGCGGCGGCTGAAGGCTGGGGCGCGGTATCGATCCGCAAGATCGCCGAGCGCGTCGAATACAGCCCGCCGATCATCTACGAGTTCTTCGACAGCAAGGAGCGCTTGCTGGTCGCGCTGATGGTCGAGGGTTTCGAGCGACTCAGCGTCCGGCTGGCTGAAGCACATCGAGCGGCGAACGATCCGAGGGCGGCACTGTTGGCGATGGCGACGGCCTATTTCCAGTTTGCGCAGGACAGCCCGGAACTGTATCAGGTCATGAATGGGCTAGATGGCGTCTACTTCTGCGATCTGTCCGAGGACACGACCCTGCGCGCGATGGCCGCCGCCCGCGAAATCGTCAAGGGCGCGATCGCAACCTGGGGCATTTGGCAGAATCTGCGGATCGAAGACCTGGAGATCAAGCTGTACCTGATGTGGGGCACGCTGCACGGTTTGACGGCGCTGATCATGGCCGGGCGATTATCCGACGAAGCGGGCGATCCGCGCGCCTTGATCGTGACCGCGACGGAAAATCTGCTGCGGGGCTGGGAGCGAGGATTCACCTCGCCCCCTACCCCCTCGCCGTAATCACGGTGAGGGGAAGCAGAATGCGCTCTTTTTTTGAAGTGAAGTTAACAGTGTTAGCTAACCTATCGACGATAGGAATAAGAGGAGCAATCATGAACAACCAACGAGTCATCATATCGAAGCGCGGCGGCCCGGACGTTTTGAAGCTGATCGACGAGACGCTATCCGCGCCCGCCGCTGGCATGGTGCGCGTGAAAGTGGCAGCGGCAGGCGTTGCCTTTGCCGATGTGCTGATGCGCGAAGGCTTGTACGGCCACATGCCGCCGTTCCCGTACACGCCGGGTTATGACATCGTGGGCAGCGTGGTGAGTGATGCGGGCGCGCTGAAGGCGGGTCAAACCGTCGTCGCGCTCACGAAAATCGGTGGTTACAGCCGTTATCTCGACGTGCCGGAGGAGTCACTGGTGGTCGTGCCGCCCGGACTCGATCCTGCCGAAACCGTGAGCCTCGTCCTCAATTACCTGACCGCCTATCAAATGCTGCACCGCATCGCGCGGCTGACAGCGGGCGAGCGCATCCTGGTTCACGGAGCGGCGGGTGGCGTCGGGACGGCGCTGCTGGAGCTTGGGCGCTTGGCGGAACTGACGATGTACGGGACGGCCTCGCGCGGCAAACATCCGCTGGTGACACGGCTGGGCGGCACGCCGATCGATTATCAGCACGAGGATTTTGTGGCGCGCATTCACGCGCTGACGGGCGATGGCGTGGATGCCGTATTCGATGCGGTCGGCGGCCTGCAATGGGCGCGCTCATTCGAGGCTTTGCGGGCGGGCGGCAAGCTGATCGGCTATGGCTTCTCAGCGGCCACAACGGGCGGGCGGCGCGATCTGCGCAAAGCCGCGCTGAATGTGCTGCGGATGCGCCGTTATGCGCCGCTCGGCCTGATGGAGATCAACAAGTCCGTTAGCGGCTTCAACGTGAATACCTTGAAGGGCGCACGACTAGATTGGTATCGCGCCGATCTGAGCGCGCTGGTCGATTTGCTCGCAGCCGGTCGCCTCAAGCCGATCGTGGCGGAGCGGCTGCCGTTGAAAGATGCGGCGCGCGCCCATGAGATGCTGAACCAGAACAGCGCACAGGGCAAGGTCGTGCTGGTGATGGACCCCTGATCTGAGCGGGCAGCCGAACTCGAAATGTTCCGGCTGCCCAACCGATTATCAGCACTCATAGCACGGGTTGTACGGTGTTATGGTGGGCGATGGCGTAAACGTCGGAAGCGCCGTTGAGGTGTACACAGTCGTGTTGACCGGGAACGGCGTCTTCGAAGGCACGCGAGTCGCGGTGGGTGTGATAAACGAGGTTGGCGTGTAAGTGACCAGCGGCTGATACAACCAATGTCCGGCGACGGGCATATCCCCTGCAATGCCGAACTGGAACGCATTGTCGGCGAATCCGGTCGTCAGCGTGTTGCGCAGATAGACGTTGCCGTTGGTCGGGCGGAAAATGCCAATCCCGTCGTGCCCCTGACCGATCCAGTCGCCCGCGATCGGCACATCGCCGGACGTGCCGAAAACGACCGTGTAGTCGGCGAAAACCGTCCCACTGGTCTTGTTCGAGAGGTAAAACGTGGCTTTCGAGGGGCGGTAGACTCCCGGCGTATCGAAACCCTGACCGCTCCAATCGCCCGCCACGCCTATATCGCCAGGGCTGCCCAACACCATCGTGAAATCGGCAAAACCCGTCATCAACTGATTTTTGAGGTAGATCAGTCCATTGGAAGGTCGGAACACGCCCGCACCCGCATGAGTCGCCGCCGACGACCAGCGTCCCGACAGCGGAATGTCGCCCGCATTGCCCAGCGCGAAGGCATAGGTGGGGATGCCAGCGGTGTTCATGTCGCGCAGATAAAAGATACCCGTATTTCGGTCATAAATGCCGATCGTGTCGAGGCCGTCGCCATTCCAATCGCCCACGATCGGGTATGGTTTGCTGACGGGGTTGAATGCGACTATGATGTTGGCATAACCGGTCGTGTTGCTGTTGCGCAAATAGAACGTATTCGTGCTTGGCCGGAAAACGCCGATCGTGTCTTTGGGGTGGAACATCGATGTGGGCGTATATGTCGCTGTGCAAGGGAGCGCCTGCGTCGGTATGGGCAATGTCGCGGATAAGCTGTTGTTGTTTTCGTTGCTTTCTGCGATGGTATGGGTCGAGTCGGCGATTGCGGTGACCGATGGCATTGCACTAACATACAAGACGGTGGATTGACCAGCGGCCAGTCCATTCAGCGATTGCGTAGCACCATTGATGGATACCAGAAATGTTCCGGCGTCGGCATTCCCGATATTGGCGACCGTGATTGCATCCAGTGGATTATTGGCACAATCGGGGGTTGACCCCACATAGCGGATGCTCGTGATGGTCAGGTCGGGCAGCGCATTCGATATTGCGGTTAACGTGCTCGTGGAGGTGGCGGTTGGTGTCGGTGGCGTCGTATTTCCGAACTTGAGTACGACCACATTGCTATAGCCGCCGCCAAAGGTCGGTTGAAATGCGCCATTGGTCGTCGGGAAATTGCCGCGCGATCCACCCGCCACGTAGATATTTCCAGCCTGATCGAGCGCGATACCCTGACCCGCGTCTGCCAGGGAGCCGCCCAAATAGGTCGAATAGATGAGGCCACTACCTGCCGCATTCACCTCGGTGACAAAGATGTCTCGATCGCCGCCGAAGCTATGCTGCGCAGCATCAGCAGTCATGGGGAAGGGGCCAAAGGTGACGCCCGTCACATAGGCATTATCAGCGGAATCAACGGCGATGGAGTATCCGTCATCTTCGGCGCTACCGCCCAGATAGGTCGCATAGACGAGGCCGCTGCCAGCGGCGTTGAGTTTGATCACGAAGGAGTCGTCGGCACCACCCCCCAAAGATGTCTGAAAGGCTCCGGCTGTGCTTGGAATCCCATCGGAACTGCCCGTGACAAAGGCATTGCCGAATGCATCAACGGCAATCCCACGCGCGTCAAGAGAAGATGAGCCACTTCCCGAAGGTAACAGATGGGTTGCGTATGCGAGCGCACTACCGCTTGGATTCAGTTTGGCGACAAAAGTTCCGCCAAACGGTCCATGCTCAAATGCACCGGGCGTGATCGGAAAATTGCTCGATGTAGTCAATCCTGTAACATAAGCACTGCCGTTCGCATCGACAGCGATCGCATAGGGGTCTTCTCCTGCGCTGCCGCCCAAATAGGTCGCATAGGCGATCGAATTATTGGCATTGAGCTTCACCACGATCGCATCGCCCGTTCCACCGCCAAATACCGTCTGGAAAGCACCCGCTGTCGTCACGAAACCTGCCCCCGATGGTCCGGAGATATAGGCATTGCCATTCACATCGGTTGCGATCCCCCAAACAGGGCTAGAACCACCTTTACCTAGATAGCTCGCGTACAACAGTGCGCTGCCAGTGGGATTGAGCTTCACGACGAAGCCGCTGCCCGACGCAAAAGTTGGCTGATACGCATCGGCGGTGACGGGCAAACCTGCCGCGCCATACCCTGCGACATACGCATCGCCACTCGAATCGACGGCAATGCTCCAACCGACGCCACCGCTCAGATAAGTCGCATACAGGAGCGTTGTGCCTGCTGGATCGAGCTTTGCCACAAACGTCGTCGTTGCCGGGGTGGTCTGAAACGCGCCGGGCGTCACCGGAAAATTGCCAGTCGTTGTCCCCGTCACATACGCATTCCCCTGCGCATCGACGGCGAGGCCCTGTGCCAACCCATTGTTATCAACGCCGCCAATATAGGTCGCATAGGTAAGTATGGGATCTATCTGCAATGGCAGCGCCCGATCGTAGCTGCCGAGGGCGAACTGGACGCTTCCATCGGCGGCGATTTGATAATGAGCCGCCACTTGAGTTTGTACAGAATTGTGCGATTGCCACGCAAGCGGCGCGTGTTCGATGAGCGTTTCACCACCCGCCAAATCGATCTGCAAATCACCGGTGGTGGCGTCGATATGCGCTTTGGATGCGTCCGAATAGCGCCAGCGAATCTGACCGGGATCGCTACCCGGTGACACGCTGTAAGTTCCTTTCAAAAGCTGATTTTGTCCCGTGTAGCCCAAATCGATGCCCGGATACAAATCTTTGTAAACGACGCCACCGTAGGTTGGTACGTTGGTGCGCCACTGCGCCGGATCGCTGCCAGCGAAGAAATTGGCGATGCCGGGCAATTTATCGTCGCCGACAAGCTGAGTCGCTGGATTCGCGCCCTCGAA
>JBBRMW010000194.1:0-11420 GCA_038230635.1 Aggregatilineales bacterium
AACTCAACCAAAATAGGGGCTAAGTCGCTGTATTGGGTTGGGCGACCACACGAGATTCCGATTCGGACACCAATCGCCCTGCAATATCCTGACGGCGATCTGCGCTTTTTGATGAATCAGCCTACAATAGGAATTATATGCTACTGTTGTAGGCAGTGATTCACACGACGGCGTTCATTTGCCGGAAGGGGACGGAAAGCCATGATCCACCGATCGACGCGCGTTATCAGAGGGCTGCTGTGTGCCCTGATTGCGCTCGCGCTGCTGGCTGGAGTACACGACACGGCGCGCGCGGATACTGGCAGCAACTGGACGGGCGCGTATTTCAACAATCAGACGCTCAGCGGCTCACCCGTGTTTACGCGGGTCGATCCGGCAGTCGTTTTCAACTGGGGGCCATACGGGCCAGGACCCGGACTCGGCGGCGAGCACTGGTCGGCGCGTTGGACGAGCGTGCAATATCTGAACGCCGGCACCTACCGCTTCAACGTGACCGCCGATGATGGCGTACGCGTCTATATCGACGGCCAGATCGTGATCGATGCGTGGCGCGACGAGGCGGCCACCACCTACTATGCCAATGTACAGGTGGTGGCGGGTGCGCACGCGATCGAGATCGACTATTATCAAAATCAGGGCGATGCGAGCTTATCGGTGACGTGGGACTATTTGAGCACCTTCGCCACCCAGTGGATCGGGCAATATTACAACAACCCGTATCTACAAGGCGCACCCGTTCTGACGCGCTACGAAAACGCCATCAATTATGATTGGGGCTACGGCGCGCCTGATCTTTCCGTGCCGTTCGATTATTTTAGCGCGCGCTGGACGACCAGCCTGCCGTTTGGCGCGGGCAGTTATCGCTTCACGCTGACGGCAGACAGCGGCATCCGGCTGTATATCGATGATCTGCAAGTCGTCAGCCAATGGCAGGTCGCACCTACCACGAGCTATGTGATCGATGTGTCGCTATCGGCGGGTATTCATACCCTACGCGTCGAGTATTTCAGTTGGGCGGGACCATCGTCGGTGAAGATCGATTATACGCTCGCCATCGGGCCGCCACCCTACCAAAATCAGACGTGGTACGGCGAATACTTCAACAACCCGAATTTGCAGGGTGCGGCAGTTTTCAGCCGTGACGATGGTGCGAGTGGTATCAACTTCAACTGGAGCGCCACCACGCCGACGCTCAACATCGGCCACGACAACTATTCGGTGCGCTGGACGCGGCAGGTCTACTTCCCTGGCCGCCCATACACGTTCTATTTGACCTCCGACGATGGCGCGCGGCTGTATATCGATAACAACCTGATCATCGACAGTTGGCAGATTCAGGCCGCGCGCACGATCCGCCAAAACGTCGATCTGACCGAAGGCTCGCATACGCTGCGGCTCGAATACTTCCAGGCGACGGGCGCGGCACAGATTCAACTGACCTGGGATCCGCCCAATGGTCAGAATCCGCCGCTTGCTCCGGGCGGTGGGACGTACATTCCGCCGTCGCCGACGGGGGTCAACGCGACCGTCGTCAACGCCTCGGCGCTCAATGTGCGCAACGGCCCCGGTGTCGGTTATGACGTGATCATCGGCATCCTCGCCAATCAGACGTATCCGGTGCAGGGGCGCGTCGCCGATAACTCGTGGCTGCAACTCAATGTGAACGGCGTCGTCGGCTGGTCGAGCGCAGACTATCTCGCGGTGACGGGCAATCTGGGCAGCGTGCCTGTCGGCGGCGGCAATGTGGGCACACCTCCGACCGGCCCAACGGGTGTCCGGGTGCGCACGTATGCCTATGTGCGGGTGCGCAGCGCGCCGAGCACCGACAGCCAGATCATCGATAACCTCACTTTCGGGTCGGAAGTCGATGTAGTTGGGCGCACTGGCGATAACACTTGGCTGCAAGTGACGTATGGTGGCAGTGTGACGGGCTGGATTTACTCGCCCTACGTGCGCATCATCAGCGGCGCGCTGTCGAATGTGCCTGTCACGGGCTAAATAATTCCTCAACGATTTGCACAACGGGCGATCATATCCTTATCATCTTCACGAGTGATAAGGATGTGGTCATTGGTTGCTCCCCGATCGAGCGGCACACAGTCCATGTTTTCAACGGGTGAACCCCATATGGTCGCCCGTTGTATGATCCGGATTTATGCAATATCTACCCCGAAAATGGAGATGGGTTGGGTTGTTGGTTTATTCTAGGGTCAGTGCTTCACTGATTTGAGAAATAGTGTACAATGGCTGCCGCTGATACTCTGATCATGTAATCGTGCACTTTTACTGGCAACGTTGAAAGGCGGGCTAACTTGGCGCTTGCAACTGCTCTGCTACGAGCTGTTTATCTGATCTGCATCGCACTGGTGACATGCTATGCGGGCGGTTCATTTTATCTGATTTTGGTCTATCTGCGCCACGCGCGCACGACTCAACCGCTGCCGCCACGGGTCTCGGAGGATCAGCTGCCCAAAATCACCGTCCAGGTTCCGCTGTTCAATGAGCGCTATGTGGCACGCCGTGCCGTCGATGCGGTGGCGGCGCTCGATTACCCGCGTGATCGACTGCATATCCAAATCTTGGACGATTCAATCGATGACACGCCCGATCTGATTCAGGGTCGGATCGCCCAACTCAAACACGATGGGCTGTGCATCGATCTGATTCATCGCAAGGATCGCAAGGGCTATAAGGCGGGCGCACTGGCAAACGGCTTGCAATATACCGACGGTGAATTGATCGCTATTTTCGATGCGGACTTTGTGCCGCCGCCGGACTTTTTGCAGCGGACAGTGCCCTATTTCCTGGTTGATGAAAAGTTGGCGCTTGTGCAAACGCGCTGGGGTCACCTCAACGACGACGACAACATCCTGACACGCAGCCAGGCGCTCGCACTCGACAGCCATTTCGGCGTCGAACAGTATGCGCGTAGCAGCGATGGCATCGTGATGAGCTTCAATGGCACGGGCGGCGTCTGGCGGAGGACGGCTATCGAGAGCGCCGGCGGTTGGCAGACCGATACGCTGACCGAAGACTTCGATCTGAGCTACCGCGCGCAGCTTAAGGGCTGGCACTTTCGCTACGTGCGCGATGTGGTCGTGCCCGGCGAGATTCCCGCGCAGATGAATGCCTATAAGCATCAGCAGGCGCGCTGGGCGAAAGGTTCGACGCAGGTGCTCGTCAAAATGGTGGGGCCGGTGTTGCGCTCCCAGATGAGCATCCGCAATCGCATCATGGGTACGCTGCAACTGATGCAGTATGCCATTCAACTGGTGATCCTGACGCTGCTGCTGATCACGCCGCCGATGATTCTGCTGCACGCTTTCGAGCATTTATCGGTCGCGCCGTTCAGCCTGCTGGCATTGACCGCGCCGGTGCTGTATGCACTCGGCCAGTTGGCGCTGCGCCGTGACGGTTGGTGGCGGCGGTTGATCTATTTCCCCAGCCTGCTGTTGTTTTGCAGTGGCATGTCGCTAAACAACGGGCGGGCAGCGTTTAGTGCGCTCCTGCGGATTCCAAGCGAGTTCAAACGCACGCCGAAGTTTCATCTGACGGGACAATCGAAGCAGTGGACGCGCAGTCAATACGCGCGCGTGCTCGGCAGCCCAGAGATCACGGGCGAAGTGATCCTCGGCCTATACAGCCTAATCGGCTTGATTTTGGCCGTGTTCATGGAGCCGAGCTTGGTCATGTACATGCTGTTTTACACAGCGGCGTTTTTTCTGGTGGTTGGCTGGGAGCTTTGGGATCGCTGGCTGATCACGCGCCCGGAACGCTCACCGGAACGTGAGTCGCTGCGCCAACCGGGGCGCTAGGCGCTGGAAGGGGCGATTGCATCTAAATTCGTGGAAACGGACGGATGCGGCAGGCCGACATCCGCTAACTGTCACAAAAGTAGAGGCTGCGCTCAATTTGCTGAATCATACGAAGGCATTCTCAGCGAAAAGATCGGGCAGATAGCCCTCGAAAATGCCCGAATTCCGTTGATCGTGTTCGATAGCGACGAGGAGGAAATTGTAAAATGGATACCTTGATCGATACCGTTCGCAAGGCGATGAGCGGCTATGCCCGCAAAGGACTGAATAGCATCAGCTATTTGGCTCACACGGATGACAACATGATTTTATCCGTCGTGACGGTAGTGCATGATACAAACACCGCTTTCGTCAGTTTACTGGTGCGGTTCGGTGTCGATCATGTCATCATCGAGCGCGATCAAAATGACAAGCCGCTCGTTGATGCGCTTGTACAGTTTGGAATCCCGCGTTCGCAGATCATCCTCGCCTATGCAGGTGAGGCTGTGCCAGAAATCGCGTAGAATGATATGGTCGTTTGAAGCCAACTCGCATAAGGAGACTATCACTTGCCACTGGATGTACTCGCCAACGAGCAAACACTCGACGAACTCTCGATCAACACGATTCGCTTCCTGGCCGTTGATGCGGTTCAAAAAGCCAATTCCGGCCACCCCGGATTGCCACTCGGCGCGGCGGCGATGGCCTACGCGCTGTGGACCCGCCATCTGCGCTTCAATCCGCAGAATCCGGCATGGGCAAACCGTGATCGCTTTGTGCTGTCCGCCGGACACGGTTCGATGCTGCTGTATGCGCTGCTGTTCCTGACCGGCTACGACTTGCCGCTCGATCAACTCAAGAGCTTTCGGCAGTGGGGCAGTCACACGCCCGGCCATCCCGAACGCGGCGAAACCCCCGGCGTCGAGACGACCACCGGCCCGCTCGGACAGGGCTTTGCCAATGGCGTCGGCATGGCGATGGCAGAAGCGCATTTGGCGGCTTATTTCAATCGCCCCGATCACGCGATCGTCGATCACTACACCTACGTATTGGCGGGTGATGGCGACCTACAAGAGGGCGTCGCCAGCGAAGCCGCCTCACTCGCTGGACATCTCAAGCTCAGCCGTCTCGTCGTGCTCTACGACGATAACCACGTCCAACTCAGCACGCCGACCGACCTCACCTTCACCGAAGATGTGCTCAAGCGTTTCGAGGCTTATGGCTGGCGCACCGATCGCGTGACCGATGGTAATGACCTGGAGTCGATCGATCGCGCGTTGGATGCGGCCAAATCGCAGCGCGAACAGCCCACTCTGATCGCCGTCCGCACCACGATCGGCTTTGGCAGCCCCAAGTATGCAGGTACGCCGCGCGCGCACGGTGAGCCACTTGGCGCGGACGAAGTGCTCGCCACCAAGACAAACCTCGGCTGGCCGACCGACCAGAATTTCTATGTGCCCGGTACGGCGCTCGAACATTTCCGCGAAGCCATTGAGCGCGGCGCGAAGTCGGAAGCGGCCTGGACGGAGCACTATAACGCCTGGGCGAAGGCATATCCTGATCTCGCCAAAGACTGGGAATTGGCGCAGGCGGGCAAGTTGCCCAATGGCTGGGACGCGGATTTGCCGACATTCCCGGCGGGCACGGCGGTGGCGACCCGCGACGCCAATGGTCAGGCGCTCAACGCGATCGCCAAGCGTGTCCCGCTCATGATCGGCGGCGACGCTGATCTGGCCGGATCGACCAAAACGCTGATCAAAGATACAGCCGATTTCGAGCCAACCAGCTACAACGGGCGCAATATCCGTTTCGGTGTGCGTGAACATGCGATGGGCGCGATCGTCAACGGTTTAGCGGCACATGGCGGAATCATCAAACCGTTTACCGCGACCTTTATGACCTTCTCCGATTACATGAAGCCGCCGATCCGCTTGGCCGCCTTGATGAACATCCCGTCGGTGTTCGTGTTCACGCACGACTCGATCGGACTCGGCGAAGATGGCCCGACGCATCAGCCGATCGAACAACTCGCGGGCTTGCGTGCGATCCCGCACCTGACCCTGTTTCGACCAGGCGATGCGAACGAGACTGCGGCGGCGTGGCGCGCGGCGATGGAACTTTTGGGGCCGTCGGTATTGGTCTTCACCCGGCAAAAAGTGCCGACTTATGCGCCCGATGGCGTGACCGAGGGTGTGGCACATGGCGCATACATCAAGGTGGATGTCAAGCGCGGCCTGCCCGACGTGATTCTGATGGCGACGGGTTCGGAACTCAGCCTGATCATGCAGGCCCACGGCGAACTGCTGAAAGACGGCATCAATGCGCGTGTGGTCAGTATGCCCAGTTGGGAACTGTTCCGCAAGCAAGATCAAAATTACCGCGACAAAGTGCTGCCGCCGACCGTCATCGCGCGCGTGGCGATCGAGGCCGCTTCGCCGTTCGGCTGGCACGAGTGGGTGGGCAGCGCGGGCACGATCATCGCACTCGATCGGTTTGGAGCGTCCGCGCCCGCCGAACAGGTTTACCAGGAGTTAGGCATCACTTCGGCGGCGGTAGTGGCCGCGGCCAAGTCGCTGTTGGCAAGCAAAACCACGAAATAAGCCCATGTCCGAAGTTCACGATCAAGGCACGCCGGACTGGTATGGCGAGAAAGACAAACGCCAACGGAAGCGTGAGCCTGATAGTAAAAGACGTGCATTGATCGTTGTTCTACTGATCTGATGGTAAAACCAGATAAAGTTCGCGCATTCACCTCACCCCCTAACCCCCTCTCCGTCACGGCAGCGAGGGTGTGTCAAGCCGCACAACTCCCCTCTCCGTGAGGACGGAGAGGGGCCGGGGGTGAGGTTCTTCAATGCGTGGTGTCTAATTGGTTTCACCATGAGGCAGAACACGGAATGTCAGAACAGAATGACCAAAGCACGCTTGATTGGTATGGCGACCAGCACAAGGGGCGGCGGGAAATGAACCGTCGTCCATTTGGTGATTTTGTTCTTGTTGATCGAATCTTCCCAAACTGCGTATTGGTAGGGGCAGCGCGGCGTGGTCGCCCTCTCTTGGTATGGTCGCCCACTGTCGTGTGCGATTCCGCGTCAGGCAATCGTAGTGTGGAAATGGAGGCGCGGACTGCTATACTATTTCAGTAGCCTCGTTGATTGCGCTGCAATCAGCCTTCTTAGTGGGTGTTTTGAAAGTGACAAACAGCCCTCACCCCAACCCCTCTCCCTCATGGCGAGGGGCTTTCGAGCGCGGTTTTCCCCCTCTACCTGCGGGAGAGGGGGCAGAGGGTGAGGGCTTTCCAGCTATCGAGCCGCTTGTACCCGAAACTGTGTGCTGTCAATAGACATAGCGCCTTCTTTTGGGAGATTGATGTAGGCGCGTTTTGCCCGTTCTTTCGATGGATTCCCAGACGTTATGCGTATTTCTGAAATTTCTCAAACTTTTCCGCGAGTTGCCCTGCGCGCCTCGTTCGTGATTGGCTGCGCGATGCTGTTGGTTGTGCTGCTTGCGACGGCCTCGACGCCCGCCTCGGCGTTCGGTGGCGCGACCGCACCTCCGACCAATACACGGCTGCCCACCAGTACGCGCACACCCCCCGCCACCAAAACAGCGACGGAGACACGCACCCCGACCATCACGCCCACGCCGCCGCCCACGATGGTCATCCTGGGCACGTATGAGACGCCCGCGCAACCGCCGGTCGCGCCGATCCCGCTTCCGCTCGCCACGCCGAAAACATCGAGCGATGATGTGAAGGTGGTGCTTCTGCTCGGTAGTGACACCATTACGCCCGGCGCAGCGTCACGCACCGACGTAATCGTGCTGGTGGCGATTGATCGCACGGCGGGTACCGTTTCGCTGATGCAGATTCCACGCGATATGTTCGTGTATGCGCCCAACAGCACAATGGTCAAGATCAACACCGTGATGAACAGTGGTGAGGTCAAATATGGCGCGGGCGGCGGCGTCAAACTGATCGAACAGACGATCCTCTACAACTTCGGGATCAAAATCGACTATTATGCGCACATCGACTTTGTGCAGTTCGAGAAGCTGATTGGCAAACTGGGCGGCCTCGACATCAGCGTCGATTGCGCGATCCAGGGGCATCGGCTGAAGTCGCCTGAACTCGATTATAACGACCCGAACAGCTACGAACTATACACATTGCCGATCGGTTTTCACCACCTCAGCCCGTATATGTCACTGTGGTATGTGCGTAGTCGGGGTAGTAGCAGCGATTTCGATCGGGGTCGCCGTGAGATCGATGTGCTGCGTGCCATCTGGCATCAAGCCAAAAGCGCAGGATTGCTGGCACAAGTCACGGATTTGTGGCCGGAAGCGCAGAAGTTAATCGAAACGGATATGAGTTTGGCGGATGTGCTCGGTTTCGTGCCGACGGCGTTGGGCATCGATCTGACCAATATTCAACGCGTGAGCCTCAAACAAGGCCTCGATTTCAAGGTCGGTCCGAACTTGGGCAGTTATGGTCTGCTGGTTGTGCCTGATGCGATGCAAACCACCGTGCAGAATTTCTTGCTGCCACCACCGCTGAATCGGTTGAACGGTGAAGCGCCGACCGTCGAGGTTGGCGCGGCATTGGCTGTCAAGGGGCTGGATCAGGTGGCTGCCGATACGCTGTCATGGCAGGGCTATGCGGTGAACGTCCTCGGCATGGATGGCATCACGAACCGCGATTTGACGATCGTTTACGATTATACGGGCAACGCAAAGCCCAGCAGTCTGGCGGCATTGGTAAAAACGCTGCGTATCAACAAAGGGCAGGTGATCGAGAAACCTGATCCAAACCGCACTGTCGATTTTCGGGTCGAGATGGGTCACGACTACGCCTCCTGTTTGTATGCGCTTCAATCGGGCGATGGTGTGACGCCACAACCCAAATAGAGAACCTCGTCCCCTGCATCGACAAAACGGACGTGGCCTGCCGCGTCCGCGATTTGACCACAGATTGGGCACAATATACAGGCATTGACGGGCGAAGTCATAAAAAAACTCTAAAAAAATCGAATCACTTACCGAAATATCATTAACTATTAACAATTTTCAGTTATACTTATACGAAGTGAGCAACACGACCAAAATTAGAAGCTTTATTGCTTAGCGGAGAACACAATGATCGATCAAAGCGAGAAGGCAACCTATACCAACAGTGATCCGACCGTGAGCAGTTGGTCACCCCGTTCCCAAACCTATGCGGCAGCCGATATGCTCCTGAGTCATCTGCGCAACGGTTGGATGCTACACCCATTGGTAGCAGTCGAATCGATTTGGCACGCCGGTGTACGTCGGGTAGATGTCTATTATTTTACGCTGTTGCATGGCGACGAGCACCTGGAAATGCCCGTACTGGCAAATCCAGTGGTATTCCGGCTGATTGAGGATCATGGCTTATCGCTCGTGCGCGTGAACGGTACGCCGAGTGAATAACCAAGTGTTTGCCCGGCTCAGCTCAGTTGTCATAGATGTGGCGACGACAAGATTTGAACTTGTGACCAAGGGCTTATGAGTCCCCTGCTCTACCGCTGAGCTACGTCGCCAATTGGCAGTTTTCTGCTGCACTGAGGCGATTCTACCAAACTTTCGCGGGTACTGTCAATGCTTGGCTTTTGCGCGTCACTGCGAAAGCGCAGCGCCGTATCAACTCGGCAGCGACGCCCAATACAGCCCGGGCCGCACAAGCGTATATGACTCGCTGCGTAGGCCGAGCATCCGTAAGACCTCCTCGCGCGCGAAGAAATTGCCCTCCGCCACAAACTGCGCCCGCAAATCCGCGTCGCTGCGCAGTTCGCCGACGATCTGACATTCACGCTCCCAGCCGATCGCAGCCACCTGAAATGGCACCACGTCATACACGGCCAGCGCGATTTCGTAGAGCACACTATCTAATGTTGCCAATTGTGGGTTCGCGCGGCGCGGTGCGGTTTCGCCATCCAGGGCAATACCCGCGAACATGCCGAGCGGAACCAAAACTGATACGCACTCGAACAGGGAACGGGTGGCAAGGACGTTACAGCCATAGGCGGCGGCATTAATTTCGATCTGGCCGTGCTGCGCCTGGGTGGCAGTGGGCTGCGGGATGATGATCGCCGTGTTGGTGACAGTCCCACCTGGAATATAGCGCGCCGTAAGCGGCCCATAGATCAGCCGATGCGTCCAGACCGTTTGCATCACGCGCTCCCACTGCTTATCGCGCAGCGACTCGAAGCTCATGTTGAGTTCATAGTTGCCGCCATTCCAATAAGCCTGTTGTTCGTCATGGATTGCTGGTAGCAGCGCCGAACTTTCCACCGTAGTCCCCTTCCATCGATCTCATGCTAGAATAGCATAGCATAAAATCTGCGCGTGCAAAAAGAAATTTCGTCGTTTCTAGGACGATGGGAGAGACCATTCATGATCGATGTCGAAGCCGCTGTGGGGATGATCCTGGAAGCCGAAAGTCTAACCGATGGCCTGAATGATGAGGACGCGGATTGGCTGCTGAACTGGGGCGCTGAACGGGCGCGTCAGTTGATAAAAGGCATGACCGACCAAGAGGCGGCGGGCGAGCGCGTACAGCGTATTATGGGCGTCATGCGTGCGGCAGTGGCGATCAGTACGGAACGTGTCGAGCATCCTGCTGCGGATCAGGGCGCCGCCCTGCAAACATTATTGACTCGTTACGCCGCTGCGTTCGATCGGACTTATGCACCGGATGCAGTTTCGATCACGGATGCACTGAGTGTGCTCAAGGGGCTGAGCGGCGTCCCGCTTCTCGAAAAGCTGACGCAGATCGCCGAAAAAGCGACCGCAGCCCGCCCAGCAGCCAAGTCACAGCCGATGCCGCCTGAGAACTCCGCCAAACCCGACCATCATAATCACTGAGCAGAGGGATAATATTCATGTCCGCAAGCTACCCCGTTGAGCCTTCCAGCGCGCCTCAACGCAAATTGAACCTACACTTGCTCCTACGATCGATGGGCATGTTGGCCGCGCTCATGCTGATCGTTTCGGCGTGTTCGGGCGGCATTAGCGTAACGGTCAGTATCGGGAGTACGCCCGTCAAGACCGTTGCTGTGACCGTTCCGACGGCGACGCCAGTCGGAACAGCCAACCCCACCAGCGTCGCGGGCGGTGATTTGTCATGGCTCAAGGTGTATTTTACCAATCCTAACCCGCCCGATCAGCAGGGCACAGGCATCGATCGCATTGTGGTGCCTGTCTTGAACGCGGCGCGCAAAACGATCGATGTGACCTCGTTCGATTTCACGCTGCCGAGTGTCGCCAATGCGTTGGTCAGCGCCAAACAGCGCGGCGTGACGGTGCGCGTGGTGCTCGATTTGCAGCAGGGTGTATCGCAACTCAAGGGCAGCGATTCTGCCGGGGTGCAGCCTTTCGATGCGCTGGGTACCTTGCAGGGCGCGGGTATCACGGTGGTCGATGGCGGCCATTCCAGCGGGCTGATGCACAACAAAATGATCATCATCGATGGCGCGACTTTGTTCATGGGATCGTGGAACATGTCCTATAACGATACGTTCCGCAACAACAATAACCTGTTGCAAATCACCAACCCCACGTTGATCGCCAACTATCAGGCGAAATTCAACGAGCTTTTCGTCGCCCAGA
>JBBRMW010000195.1:0-11400 GCA_038230635.1 Aggregatilineales bacterium
GTGATCAATGGGGCGCGCGTCGTCACGCAGACGATCAACCAACTCGGCCTGAAAAATACGTTCATCGTCGGGCCGTTCGAGGCCGATCCGCGCGCCACGCCCGCGCCGCTCGTGCCGATCAAAACGTCGATCGATCAAGTAAGCGCCGATCCCGATCCGTTCAATCAGACGACCCCGAACGATCTGGGTTATGCGCTGGCGGCGATCTATCAATGTGCTCTGGATGGCACCGGATCGATGGCCGCGGTATTTGGCGGGAAAATCAGCGAGACCGAATGCCGCCAAATGATCCGCTTGTTGAGCGCCGACAAAATCGGCGTGATGATCGAGGCGGGCGTGCCGGATGGGACGCAGGTCGCGCACAAACACGGCTGGATTCCCGATGCGCTCGGCGATGCGGGGATCGTGTTCACGCCCGGCGGCGATTATGTACTGATCGTGATGATGCACCAGAAAAAGCTGATCTGGCCGGACGAGTTTCCGAAAGTGTCAGAGATCGCGCGGCTGGTGTACAACGGCTACAACCCGAAGTCACCGTTGACGGATATTCACCCGCATAACATCCCCGCCGATTGCACGATCGATCCGGCACTGCTGAACGATATCCGTTCGAGTGAGATGCCGCCGATCCGGTGATCTCAACACTTCTCCCTAACTTTGAAATTGCGTTGATTGTGCTTGGAGATGGCATTTCGCCATCCGCCGTTCAGTGTTATTATCAGCATACTACGAGCGCGTCAACAAGAGGATTCTTAACGGCATGAGTGATTTAATACCGCGCCGCAATTCCCGCGAAATTGATAATCTGCTGCATAATGGTCAATTGGCAATTGCGCGCCTGCTCGATCAGGTCAAGAGCGGCAAACTCGAAGCCAAGTTGTTTGTCCAGCAGATGACCTCGCTCCAAACGACAGTGACGCGCCTGATCGATGATCGTAAATATGCCATTCAGAATGAGCGATTGGCGCGCGTCTATCAAGTCAGCCGCCTGATCAGTTCGTCGCTCGATCTGCAACCCGTGCTCGAACACGTCATGGATGCGCTCATCCAGTTGACGGGCGCGGAACGTGGCTTTTTGATGCTACTCGAAGACGGCGTTTTGAATATCCGGGTCGCGCGCAATTTTGACCAGGAAACGCTCAATCGAGATGATTTTACCATCAGTCGATCCATTACCGATCGGGTCGTCCAGGATGGTCGCGCGATCGTCACCACCAACGCGCAGGAAGATACACGCTTCGCCGGACAAGCTAGTATCATTGCCAACGCGCTATCGAGCATCCTGGCTGCGCCGCTGCGTCGCAATAACGAAATCATCGGCGTGATTTATGTTGATAACCGTGCGCTGACCGGCCTTTTCAACGAAGATGACGGTCAATTGATGGAGATGTTCGGCGAGCAAGCAGCCATCGCCATTGGCAACGCGATCCTCGTCCAGCAGCGTGAGGGCGCGCTCAAGCGACAGATCGAAGAACTCAAAATCGAGATCGATCAGGTCAAGAAAGATAAGCAAGTCGCCGAGATCGTGGAATCGGAATATTTTGAGACGCTTCGCCAAAAAGCTGCCGCCGCACGCCGTCGCGGATCAGAGCCGCATGAATAAGGTGTCGCTCAGAACGTGATGACCAACACCGACAACCGGACTATTCTGGCTTTGCCCAGCAAAGGCGTGCTTGCCGATCCGACGCTGGCGTTCTTAAAATCGTGCGATCTGAGTGTTTCGCAGAGCAACCCGCGCCAATATCTGGCGACCATTCCGAGCGTGACCGGATTGGATGTGCTCTTTCAGCGCGTGACCGATATTGTCTACAAAGTGGCCGATGGCACCGTTGACATGGGCATCAGCGGCCTGGATGTCGTCTCCGAGATCGCGGGCGACAATGACGACGTGATCATCTTGCACGACAATCTGAAATATGGTGCGTGCCAACTGCTGCTGGCCGTGCCTGAATCCTGGATCGATGTCGAGTCGATGGCGGATATTGCCGATATTGCCCTCGACTTCCGCGAGGAGCATCACCGTAACCTGCGCGTGGCGACGAAATTTACCGCTCTGGCGCGGCAATTTTTGCATCAAGCGGGCGTGCATCACTTCACACTGGTCGAAGCAGAAGGCGCGATCGAGGCCGCACCAACGCTAGGCTATGCCGACATCATCATTGATCTGAGCGCGACCGGGACAACCTTGCGTGAGAATCATCTCAAACCGATCGGTGATGGCATCGTGCTCGAATCGACCACCTGCTTGATCGGAAATGCCCGTCGCTTGCGCGAATGCCCGCCCGTGCTCGACACCGCGCGCATCATCCTCGAAATGATCGACGGTGTACTGACGGGCAGCCAATATTACCAGTTGACGGCGAATATTCAGGGCGCATCCGCCGAAACGGTGGCGCACGCCGTAGCCGCGAACGCGCTCACAGGTGGACTGCAAGGCCCGACCGTCGCGCCCATCTACGCGGCCCGCGCGCCCAGCAACGGGAACGGTGATGCTGGCGGCTGGTTCGCGGTTACGGTGATCGTCCACAGCAAACATCTGCTGAAGGCGGTGGCGCATTTGCACGGCATCGGCGGTACGCAGACGACCGTGATCCCCACCCGCTATGTCTTTGTGCCACAGTCGCCCAGTTATCAACGGGTGCTCGAACGGCTCAAGCTGACTTGACGGAACCGTGGACTGAGCGCGGGGTTCGATATTTCGCAATTCGCATATAATCAAGTTGTGCCCAGATCGGCATCGGCAAATCTGCAACGAGGACGACACAATGGCTCAGCTTGCGAATCGGTACGAAATCGGCGCATACATCAACCAAGGTGCGATGGGCACAGTGTATCGCGCCCATGATGCGCAGACCGGTCAGGTTGTCGCCATTAAACAGCTCAAGGCCGACGTGTTGGCGCAAGAACCCGATGTCTTGGAACGCTTCCGGCGCGAAGGGGAAGCGTTGCGCGCGCTCAACCACCCAAATATCGTCAAATGGATCGACAGCTTCCAGGACGGCGATCAACTGTATCTCGTGATGGAATATCTCAGCGGCGGATCGCTGGCCGATTTGTTGGCCGCGCAAGGTAAATTGACCGTGGAACGCACGCTCGGACTCGGACTTGAACTGGCGGATGCGCTGGCTCGTGCCCACCATTTGCGCATTATTCACCGCGATCTCAAACCCGCCAACGTTTTGATCGCCGACGATGGCACGCCGCGATTGAGCGATTTTGGGGTGGCTCATGTCGGCAAATCTGACCTGACTCAGAGCGGTGCGATCATCGGGACGCTGGCGTATGCGGCACCGGAAGTTCTGAATGGCGAGCCGCTCGATGGTCGCGCCGATATTTGGGCATTGGGCGTGATGCTGTTCGAGATGTTGAGCGGGCAACTGCCGTTCACAGGCGATTCGATGCGTGCCCTGATCGTCGCTATCTTCAGCCAGCCCACGCCCGACCTGGAAAAGCTCCGACCCGATACACCGATCGCGCTCGTCGATTTGATTTACCGCATGTTGGAGAAAAACCCAGAGCAGCGCGTCTCCACAGTGCGTTTGATCGGCGCAGAACTCGATGCGCTGGTACAGGGTATCGATACCTCGGTGCGTGGGGCGATTCGTGTGCCCGCCGCCTTTGAACCGATAAGCGCAACACGGCTGCCAGCGACGCCGCTTTCCACCGCCAATCGCCTGCATAATTTGCCCTCGCAGACTACCGAATTCGTCGGACGCCAGGATGAACTAAAACAAATCGAGGCAGCGCTCGGCAACCCAGCAATTCGCTTGCTGACTCTGGTCGGACCTGGCGGCATGGGCAAGACGCGCTTGTCACTAGAAGCTGCCGCGCATCAAGTGGGCACGTTTAGCGATGGCGTATACTTTATCGAACTCGCGCCACTCAGCGCCGCCAAAGACATCGCTACGACGCTGGCCGCCGAAATCGGACTCCAGATTCAGCCGGATGAGCGCACACCCGAACAGCAGGTGATCCGGTTTTTGGCCGAAAAGCAGATGCTGCTCATTATGGACAATTTTGAGCATTTGCTGGCTGGGACAGGTTTCGTCACACAGCTTTTAGCGGGCGCGCCAACGGTCAAGTTGTTTGCCACCTCGCGTGAGCGACTCAATTTGGCCGCCGAAACGATTTTTACGCTGGACGGCATGGATTTCCCCGATTGGGAAACACCCGCCGACGCCATCACCTATAGCGCAGTCAAGTTGTTTATGCAGGGCGCGCAGCGAGCACAGCCGGGTTTTGAACTGAAGGCCGAGGATTTGACCTATGTGGCGCGCATCTGCCGCATGGTACGCGGGCTGCCGCTCGGAATCTTGTTGGCGGCTGCCTGGGTCGAATTGCTCAGCCTGAAAGAGATTGCCACTGAGATTAGCCAGAGTCTTGATTTTCTGGAAAGCCAACAACGCGATCTACCCGAACGCCAGCGCAGTATCCGTGCCGTTTTTGATTATTCATGGAACTTGCTTAACGAAGCCGAACGCGATGCTTTTATGCGATTGGCGGTCTTTCGCGGCGGCTTCATGCGCGAGGCGGCAGCGCGGATGGCGGACGTATCGCTGCGCACGCTGAGCACGCTCGTCAACAAATCGCTGCTGCGACGCGATCCGAACTCCGGGCGCTACGAGATTCATGAGCTGCTACGCCAATATGCCGAAGGTCGTCTTAACGAAGCGGGCCAAGCGGATGAGGCGCGTGCCGCTCATGCCGCCTATTTTGCCGATTTCATGGCGCAGCATGAGCCAGATATAGCAGGTGGCCGTCAGCGCGAAGGTCTTGACGCGATCGACGCCGATTTTGAAAATGTGCGCGGCGCATGGCAGTGGGCGGGGGCGCACAAAGACGGCGCAGCGATCGGGAAGATGCTCGAAGCGCTCAACCTGTTCGCGGTGATGCGCCGCCGGACGTTCACCCGCTACGAACTGGTCATGCAGGCGCGGTCAGCCTTTGCGCCGCAAGCGGGCGTGGCACCTTCCGCCATTTATGGCGCATTACTTCGTCCGCTGTTGGTTCACGAATTTGAAGAGCCAAATGCGCGTGCTTCAGCGGAAGCGAGCCTCGCCATCGCGGAAATGCACGGTGACTCACTGGAAATTGCGCGGAGTCTTTCGGCGTTGGGGCGCGTACTGGCCTTTGAAAAAGAGGTTGATCGCGCACTGCCGCTGGTCGAACGCGGTCTGGCGATCGGCCAACAACTCAATGATTCGATGCTCATCGCCCTGCATCTTTCGAGCATTGGCATCGTGCACTCATTGCAGGGGCAGCGTGATGAGACGATCGCGCGTTATCACCAAAGCCGCGATGTTGCCAAAGCCGCAGGCAACAAATTCTGGGTGGCCCGAATGCTCAATGACCTGACGGGCGAACTGTTCTCCATCGGACAGATCGATCTAGGCACCCAATACACGGAAGATGCTGGCAAGCTCTATCATGAGATCGGCGATCGGGTGGGTGGGCTTTTGGATGGTGGCGCACAGGCCAACCGCTCATTGATATTCGATGATACCGCGACTGCATACAAGACGTGCCACGCGCTGCTGAATGCCGCTAAAAGTGTGCAAGACCCGTATCACGAAGCGATGGCAAATACGCTCCTAGGGATACTCGCCATGCGTGAAAACGATTACGCACAGGCGGCAACTTTGATTGAAGCGGGCCGCGAGATGATGCTGACATTTCCCTTCGCATCCATCTTCTGGAATTCAATTCGCGCCCTGTTGGCCTGGGAGCAAGGTACTATCCCGACTGCCAGCGGTTACCTACGACCCGCACTCACGGTCGTGCTTGAACTTCGCTCGACTTGGCACATGCTGCTCGGCGCACCCATTGTCGCCGGAGTGGTGGCAGCGCGCGGTCGTAGTGAAGTTGCGGTCACCCTTTTGAGCCGCCAAACCAGCGATCCACGCTGGATAGCGGGAATGCTTGAGGGCAATTCCGCCATCCGTCGCTTGCCCGCCGACCTGGAACGCGATCTTGGTAAAATGGCTTATGATGCTGCCTGGGAGCGTGGCAAGACGCTCGACCTTGAGGCGACGCTGCGCGAACTGCTGGCGAGTGGTATCTTCGATACAAAATAGCAAGATGGGCAAATCATTTATGTCACACAATGGATATAGCGAAAACGGCGTGCGTCAGCCGCTCAAAACCTATGGCGGACAGGCCGTGATCGAAGGTGTCATGATGCGCAGCCGTGATCGTGTGGCTGTCGCGGTGCGTGCGCCGAATGGCTCGATCGTCGTCCATGAGGAAACGTTGCCCGGTGCGTTGTATCGCGGCTCACTCAGTCGTCTGCCGTTCGTGCGCGGACTGGCGACGCTCTGGGATTCGCTGGGCATCGGCACACGCGCGTTGGTCTGGGCGGCGGCCATCAAAACCGGAGACACCGCACCCGATTTCAACGATCCGGCGGTGGGGGCAGGAGTCACTCTGACATCACTCGGATTCGGGGCGGGGATCATGGTCCTCGCACCTGCTTTGACCTCAAGTTGGATCGAGCGCCTGTTAGGGATTAAGGGCGGCTTGCTCGCCAATACGCTCGAAGGCTTGATCCGGTTGGGTATTGTGGTTGGGTATATTAGCGCGGTCGGCCAACTGGACGAAGGCAAGCGCTTATTCGCCTATCATGGCGCAGAGCACAAAACGATCAACGCTTACGAGGCGGGCGCACCGCTCACGCCGGAATCGGTGGCGCGCTTTCCGCTCGAACATCCACGCTGCGGAACGGCGTTTTTGTTGACCGTCGCCGTAATTAATGTGCTGTTGAGCGCCTTCTTGGGGCGGCCACCATTGTTGAAGCGCCTGATCTCGCGGATCGTGATGCTGCCATTGGTGGCCGCGATCGCTTACGAGTTTATCCAGTACAGCGCGCGCAACATGAATAATCCGATGATTCGCGCCATTGCCACGCCGAATCTGCTGACGCAGCGTCTGACCACCCGCGAACCGGACCGGGCGATGCTCGAAGTGGCGATCCGCGCACTGCAAACCGTCCTGCGGGGCGATGTGCCAGCGTAAACACGCCGGTCCAGCTTCGGAAGTCAAAAAATCGCCCCTTGACGAATCCCGATGCACGTTCTATCATCGTTCACAACTTGATATGTAAAGCGTCAAGCGGGACGAGTAACTGATCGACATGCCCCAGGGAGGGTAGCGCCGCGACCTAGTGTCCGACTGAAAGCGCGCCCGGCAAGCCATCAGCCAAAACCACCCGTGAGCGTCGCGCAGAAAAGTTTCCCCGCTGGAAACCGACTAAGCGCAGCCGGATCGCCTCCGTTATTGGGCTTCAAGATCACAGGTTGGGATAAATCTATCCCGCGTGTGGAATTTGGGTGGAACCGCGAGCCTCTCGCCCCATAGCTGGGTGAGGGGCTTTTTATTTAGCTATTTTGTATACGGCAAGTTGGTATCCGGTTGTAAAAAACTGAGAAAACTGTCGTAAGATGGAGGTAGAAGCATTGAAACCATGTTAAGCAGGAATGAATTATCCATGATCAAGCATATCTGGATCGAACAGCAAGGCGAACGCGACTTCGATAATGTACGCGACAGCACCGATGTGATCGTCGAGACCGAGGACGGCGCGATGTGGTCGGCCTCCTTCGTGACCATTCCGTATTTGCAGCGTCAAATGCAGATGAGTCGGGAAGTGGCGGGTGAGCTTGTCAATATGCCGCCCGTGCGCTTCGTCGCCATCGAAACGCCGCATGTTGTGGTCGATAGTCTCGATCAGGACACCATCGAAGACACTATCGACAATATGATGACATTGGGTGTGTTTGAGTCGGTGTTCGTGCAGTACAGCGAAGCCTCCATCGATGACGCGACCGAAATGATGCCTGTGCCAGCGCGTCGTGGCTGATATGACCGACACCGATGGCATGACCCGATAGCGGCCCCTGGTTCTGCGCGATGCGCTTGCCGGGTAAGCCGCCACTTTACCCGGCAGGGCGATCGTAATATCCCCCTGCTTCGTCTCGCTTTGATCGTTCCAATTGCCCTAATGCCCGCACAATCAAATCAAAAGGACTAACGCTCATGTCTGAACGATATGAAGACAGCCACCTGTATAAGATTCGGCACAGCGCCGCGCATATCATGGCCGAAGCCGTGCTCGAAGTATTCCCCGACGGCCACGTTGCGATTGGCCCGCCGATCGAAGATGGCTTCTACTACGATTTCATGCTGCCGCGCGCACTCACGGACGATGATCTGGCCGCCATCGAAAAGCGGATGCAGGCCATCATCGGCAAACATGTCGATTTCACGCGCCAGGAAGTCAGTGCCGACGAAGCCCGCCAAATCTTCAAAGATCAGCCCTACAAGATCGAACTGATCGACGGCCTCGAAAAAGGTGGCTTCGATGAGAACGGCGAACCACTGGCCGAAAAGCCCATCATCAGCACGTATACGCAGGACGGCTTCCGCGATCTGTGCCGGGGGCCGCACGTCGCCAATACGAAAGAGATCAACGCGAACGCGATCAAGCTGATGAGCGTGGCAGGCGCATATTGGCGCGGCGACTCCGAGCGCGAACAGTTGCAGCGCATCTACGGCACGGCCTGGGAGACGGCAACGGAACTCGAAGAGTACCTGCACCGCCTGGAAGAAGCCAAAGCCCGCGATCACCGCAAGCTCGGCCAGGAACTCGGCCTGTTCACGTTCAGTCCGCTGGTCGGCAAGGGACTGCCATTGTGGAAGCCGAAGGGTGCGCTGATGCGCGATATTCTGGAGCGCTTTTTGCGGCAGCGCCAGATCGACAGCGGCTATCAGCCCGTCGTGACGCCGCACATCGGCAAGCTCGACCTATACAAAACGTCCGGCCACTATCCATATTACAAAGACAGCCAGTACGCGCCGATCGACGTGGATGGCGAGGAGTTCATGCTCAAGCCGATGAACTGCCCACACCACATCGAAATCTACCGCAGCGAACAACGCAGCTACCGCGATCTGCCCGTGCGGCTGGCGGAGTTCGGGACGGTCTACCGCTACGAGCAGAGCGGCGAACTGAGCGGCCTGACGCGGGTGCGCGGCTTCACGGTCGATGATGCGCACCTGTTCGTGCGCCCCGATCAGCTTGAGGAGGAGTTCATCAATGTCGTCAAGCTGACGCAATCCGTGTTCAACACGATGGAAATGACGGATTTCCGCGCGCGCATCGGCATCAACGATCCCAAGAGCGACAAATACGTCGGCGATCCGGCGCTTTGGAAGCAGGCGATCGACGCGATCGTCGGTGCTGCCGACAAGCTCGAACTGCCGTACTTCATCGCCGAGGGTGAAGCCGCCTTCTACGGCCCGAAGCTCGATTTCATCTTCCGCGATGTGCTCAAGCGTGAGTGGCAGCTTGGTACGGTGCAGGTCGATTACAACTTGCCGGAGCGTTTCGGCCTGGAATACATCGGCGAGGACGGCCAACCACACCGCCCGGTGATGATCCATCGCGCGCCGTTCGGCAGTCTCGAACGCTTCATGGCGATCCTGATCGAGCACCACGCGGGCGTCTTCCCTGTATGGATCGCGCCCGTTCAGGTCGAGCTGATTCCGGTCGCCGATCGACACCTGGATTATGTGAAGGGCGTGGCCGGGCAGCTTCGCGCCGCCGGATTGCGCGCCGAGGTGGACGACTCCAGCGCGCGCATGAACGCCAAGATTCGGACGGCGCAAACGCTCAAAATCCCGTACATGCTGATCGCGGGCGATCGGGATGTTGAGGCGCAGTCGGTATCGGTGCGGCTGCGGACGGGTGAAGACCTGGGCGCGATGGCCGTCGCCGACTTCGTGAAGATGGCGCAAGCGGCGGTCGATCGCAAGACGCTGGCGTTGCAGTAAGAAGAACCTCACCCCCAATGCGGGCGACCACGCAGGGTTCGCCCCTAGCCAAACGCGGATTTGTAGGGGCGGCCCTGCGTGGCCGCCCGTCACAGCCAACGAGGAAATCATGTGCAGGTTGATCGCATTTGTTTTCATCCTGACGAGCCTTCTGACGCTCGGACTCGGCGCATCCCTGGCGATCGGCCACGCCCAGCCGCCCCGTCCCGAAGTCGCGCTGTTGCATCTGGGCGATTACTGCGCGCTGCCCTGCTGGATCGGCATCACGCCGGGGAAAACGACGTTTGGGGAGGGGATACAGAGAATAAAAGAGGTTTATGGGAATTTGTCAGCTTATTCGTTGGATTGTGACTCGCAACTCGATAGCTGCGCTCTTTATGGCAAATCAAAAGAATTTCGCCTCGATATAGATATGATGACCAATTCAGGTACAAGAAACGACCAAGCTCTGATTGATTATGTTCGCCTAGCAGAGCTTGATGCGCTTACCCTCAGATATTTATTGAGTGCTGGCGATCTGGCTTCTAAACTGGGCGGCCCTCAATTGATTGCCTTTGATTCACATGATGGAAGTAACTATGGTGCTGATTTGGTATACGTTCAACATCAAATCAACATCTTTTTTGCCCTTGAAGGGCTTCCTAATTCCATCGTTGGCCTCGGCAATCCTGTGTATGCAATCGGACTGCGGGATCGTTTCTCTAAACAGGATTTACTGTCTTTTGACTCTTTTCGCGGTTTTGGTGTGAACCATGTGCCGAATCCCTGAGAAAGGAAATTGCAGCAATGGTAATCCGTGAACCGCTCCACGCCGCCAGTTCTGTGAAAGCAGTATCATGCGCCGCTTGCTAATCGCCACCTTCGCCTTGATCCTCACCCTGACGCTCGGACTCGGCGCATCCCTGGCGATCGGCCACTCCCAGCCGACTCGCCCGGAGGTCACGCTGCTGCACCTAGCGATTATTGTGCGCTGCCGTGCTGGATCGGGATCACGCCGGGGAAAACGACGCATGATGAGGCGATGCAGCGAATCAAAGATGTCTATGGCAATTTACCCAATTATTCGCTGAATTGTACATCTGGTAATTGCAACCTTGATGACAAGTCGAAAGATTTACATGTGGCTCTTTCGCTAGTAAGCGACTCGGACTCATCGAATAATGCAAATGGAGGAAGTACGAACCCAACAATCCAATGGGTTGATTTGTTTGAATATGACGCGGCATCTTTATCTACAAAACTCGAATTAAACAACAGTACATCAATAAATATCGGCGAGTTGTTTGAGGTTATTGGAATACCTCAGCAAGTGCTTATCGTAAAATACGATACACAGGAAAATGCGTATGAGGACAATCTGCTTTACATAAATCGTTCAATCATTATCACCACTCAAAATCTAGCAGAGCCAACCGTTGATATACGTGAACATCCAGGGCAATTGCGTCTAAACTGAAGAAAGTAAAGACGGCAGATCAGCCATAGGGAGCACTTTAAGCAAATAGTCATTATCCCAGCCAGCCCGAAGTCGTTTAACCTGAATGCCGCCTGTGGCTGATGATTCTTGTTCGA
>JBBRMW010000196.1:0-11374 GCA_038230635.1 Aggregatilineales bacterium
CCAGGGCACGTGCAAAGTCCAGAAAATGCCTCAAAGCACCCCCCGCCCCGTCTACGGCGGAGGGGTCAACCCCGCGCTCCGACGCCCCCTCGCTGCGTGCCGAGAGGGGGTTGGGGTGAGGTTCCGCGACTTTGTACGTGCCCCCTTTGGGTGGGCAACTCAGAGGAAAGCACTATATAATTTAAGTAACAGAGAGCACTGCATCAAGAACCGCGCTACACGGCTCTGCAATGGGTTTATCTGACGATCGAATGAAGGAGATCAAGCTATGGAAGCGTCCGAAAAACGACAGGCTGATTTGAACAAGGTCGCCGAAACCGTCCAACAGAAGGCTGAAGAAGTCAGCGCAAACGTCAGCGCCAGCACCGCCCAGGCAATGGCCGAAGCGCGCCGTGCCATGCGTGAAAACGCCGATACCGCCAAAGATAAAGCGTCCGATGCGCTCCTGAACGCCGCCGACACCATCCGCACCGAAGCGCTCAAAGGCGGCAACGACGAGATGATCCGGCAGGCGGGACAGCTCTCGCGCGGCATCGAAAAGGCGGCGTTGTACCTGGATAGTCACACGCTCGATCAAATCGGCGAAGAAGCTACCGAGATGGTCAAGCAAAACATGTGGCAAACGCTCGGTTTGGCCGCGCTGATCGGGCTGCTGCTGGGCATGATCCTGGGCGGCAATCGCGGCGATCGGCGCTGATTCGCGGCTCAGACTCAGGTATTTCAAGATAGCAGACGAGGCAGGCCACGTCCCTACAAGACCCGTCATTCTTGTAGGGACGACGGCCTGCCGCGTCCGTTTCGGTTTCGGTAAAAATCGCGCCGGGTCTTTATGAGGGCGCTAAAGGCGTCCCCTTACCCGGCGTCACAGCGCTGTTCGAGCTGCCCCCGTTATCCGTACCCGATGTTCCCCCGTTGATTGGCGCATCGCGCGCACAGCGGAAACCCACCGAGGCCGTTGGGTTGGTCGGGTCTTGCGATTGACGCTGAACCGTGCGCGCGAAAAATGGCGGCTCGTCCCAACTGCCGCCCCGGATCACTTTCTGCGTGCCGCGTGTCGGACCTTTGGGCTTATTGAAGCGCGACTGGTCCGTGCTTTTATAGAAACTGGCGTCGTACCAATCGCTCACCCACTGCGACACATTGCCCGCCAAGTTGTATACGCCTTCTTGACTGGCCCCGCTCGCATACAATGTGACTGCCAGCGTGCCGCCCTGCGGTGGCCGGTTGGTATTCGCTTTGGTGGCGTCCCAACCGCTGCCCCAGGGATACACGCGCTTATCGGTGTAGCGTGCCGCCCGCTCATATTCCGCTTCGGTGGGCAGCCGCCGCCCGATCGCTTTGCAATAGGCGTCCGCGCCATACCATGTGACGAATGCGACCGGATTGTTGCGTTCGATCTCGGTCGTCAACTTATACTGGACGCCCTCTTGTTTGATGTAGCTGCCTTTGAAGTTGCCATTGTCTTGCAATGCCACGCACGCGCTGCCACCGCAGGCCGTCTTGTACGAGATGCTCAATGAATTGAGGAAGGCGACGAATTGCTCATAGGTGACGGTGAATTTTTCGATCTGGTATGAATCGAGAATGACATCGTGTTCGGGCAAACTATCCTGGGTCATATCGAGCGTGCAGTGCGCTTTGTCGCGCGTGGTGCAGTCATCGAGCGCTTGACTGGCTTCGCGCGTGGTCGTGCCCATTTTGAATGTGCCGCCGGATATGTTGACCAGATCGGTGAGGGTTAGTCCCGCTGGCGGCTGATCGCTGACCGGGGCGAGTGTCACGCCGACAGCCTGCGTGGCATTGCCGGTCTGTGCCGACGTAGTATCGGGCGGCACGCTGGTCGGCGTTGGCGCAAGATTCGTCCCGACCGGGGCGAGCGTCGGCGCAACACTAGACGCTCCATCCGTTGGGACGGGCACAAAAGAGGTGGCCGTGGCGACGCCGCCCACCGATACAATGGCGGTCACCGGCGCGCTTGTCGGAGGCGGGGTGGTGGTCGTCGGGGCGGTGGTGGCCGTGACGACGAACGGTGTATTCGTCCATATCAACGTGGGCGTCGGATTATCGGCGACCGCCACACTGCCCGGCAGGTTGAATTTCGTGAAGCCAGCGACATAGGTTGCCAGACAGGTGACGCTGGAACAGCCCAGCCCCAGCACGATCCCGATGACCAACCACTGCCAACTGTTATTGCGCGTTCGGACGCGAAGCGAACTCATTGAATTGCGATCTCCTTGCGTTTGTCTGTTTCGCGCTTGTGACGCGAATCGCGGCTAATCATATCGCAGAACGCGCCGAGACCACAGGGCGTTCGCTAACCGCAATTCTTGCAAATGCGAATTTATGTTAGAATGATCGGTCAGGGGAGGCAACTATCTGGTTCGGATCGAAGTTAGGATTTACCCACTTAGTTTCGGAAGGAAATAAAGCATGGCACAAGCGAATGCGCTGCCGGCAAACAATGCCGCCGCCGCGCCACAAGGTATCTGGCGAGTCATCATTGCCTCGTCGCTCGGCACGATGATCGAGTGGTACGATTTTTACCTGTTTGGCAGCCTCACTGCCATCATTGCGCCACAGTTTTTTGGCACTGCTAAACCCGATGAGTCGATTCTGCTGTGGTTGGCGGCCTATGCGACGGGCTTCCTGGTGCGGCCATTCGGCGCGTTAGTCTTTGGGCGTGTGGGTGACATCATTGGCCGCAAATATACGTTCCTGGTCACACTGACGATCATGGGACTCTCGACGGCAGCCATCGGGTTGATGCCCGTCCTCGATCCCAAGGATGCGCTATTTTGGCTGCCCGCCGCTGCATTGGTTGGGTTGCGACTGCTCGAAGGCTTGGCGCTCGGCGGCGAATATGGTGGCGCGGCCACGTATATCGCCGAACATGCACCGGCTCATCGGCGCGGGTTTTATACGAGCTTCATCCAGATCACGGCAACGGCGGGTTTGTTCCTCTCGGTGATCGTGGTCTTGCTCCTGCGCAACGTGATGGGTCTCAAAGATTTCACAAGCTACGGTTGGCGCTTCGCCTTCTTGTTCTCGTTGGTACTTGTGGCGCTTTCGCTGTATATCCGCATCTCGATGCGCGAGTCGCCGTTGTTTTCGCGGCTCAAGGAAAGTGGCAAAACATCCAAAAATCCGATCGCGGAGAGCTTCGGCAATCCGTTCAACCGTCGATTGGTGTTACTGGCATTGTTCGGTGCGGTGGCCGGACAAGGTGCAGTCTGGTACACAGCGCAGTTTTATTCTTCACAGTTCATGCAAAATGTGATGAAGGTCGATTTCAACACGGCTAACAGCGTCGTGGCGCTTGCGCTGCTGCTCGGCACGCCGTTTTTCGTGGTGATGGGCGCGCTCTCCGATCGGATAGGGCGCAAAAAGATCATCTTGGCGGGCTGCCTGATCGCCGCGATCTGCTTTTTCCCGATCTTTGCGACGATGTACAATGCCGGGCCGTTCACCAATCCGAGTGTGACCGATGTGGCCGCGCGCGTCGCTAACCCCGCCTATAGCGTCCCTATCCTCGTGCTGATGATCTTCATCATGGTCATTTTCGTGACGATGGTCTATGGCCCGATCGCAGCGTTCCTGGTCGAACTGTTCCCGACCAAGATTCGCTATACATCGATGTCGCTGCCCTATCACATCGGCAATGGCTGGTTTGGCGGGTTGATCCCCGTGTTGGCGACGGCGCTTTCGTTGGCGACCAAAAACCTCTATGCGGGTTTGATCTTCCCGATCACGATCGCCCTCATGACCGTTGTCGTCGGGACTTTGTTCGTCAAAGACCCCACCAATGTCGATCTCGAAGCGGATGTCGAAGTCGGCACCTCGATGAGCGGCACATCCACCGCGAGTGCGCCCGGTCGCTGAAAAACCTCACCCCCTCTTCGTAATCACAGCGAGGGGGGTGTCGAACAATTAGGCAAACGGGTGATCACGCTGGGTTCGCCCCTACTACCGACGGTCTTGGCAGGGGTGAACTCCATGTGGTCTCCCGCCCCGATCTGGTCTCCCGCCCAACTTGATAATTGTGAAGGGCGTAAATGCGGGCGCAAATCCGTTAAAAAACCTATATACACAACCTGCGCCCTTCTGATTTATAATGAAATCAATTCGTAGTACCATTGCAGTTGTCACGAAAGCAGCAGATAACCCAATCCATGTCAGCCGATTTGATCCTGATTGTCGAAGACGAACCCGACCTGTTGAACCTGTTCAAGCGCATCATCAGCCGCAAGGATAGCCATTATGAGGTGCTCACCGCGAACGGCGGTGCCGAAGCGCTACGCATTTTGGCCGCACAAACACCCGCGCTGGTCATCCTCGATCTGGCGATGCCGCATGTCAGCGGCAACGATGTGATCGCGTACATTCGCTCGCAAACACGCCTCGATCAAACGCAGGTGGTGCTGGCGACGGCGGTGCCGATGCGTCTCGACGAAGAGAACGTGGGGCGTGTTGTACAGGTGTTGGTCAAGCCGTTTTCGCCGATGATTTTGGAAGAAGTCGTCAACAAGCTGTTGGGCGGCTGAGACCCGTAATCCCTGCCTTCGACAAGAAAACGGACGCGCAGAAGCGTCGTCCCTACGAAATACATTTTCATGCGCGGGTGACGTTCAATTGACCATGACCGGACGGACGCGCAGAAGCGCCGTCCCTACGAAATGCGTGTCCATGATCCGCACCGTGACCACGCATGGATTTTGTAGGGATGGCCCTTCTGCGCGTCCGTCTCGCCTCGAGTCGCGTCTATCATTGCCCGTCCACCCTTTGCACGCGCCCCCAAATTTGATTGACACCCTTTTGGGGAAGTGTTATCATCCAGGTTGATTGCTCTGTTTTTCTCAATTGCGATTTGTCGCATGTTCAGGCAGAGGAAACCCGCTATGCTCGATCTATATGCACCCGTCGGCGTCTTGCTGATCCTGACCACCGTGGTTTGCCTGATCATCGTCACGCTGTCCACGTTGATGGGGCCGCGCCGTCCCACCCACCGTAAGCTCGCACCCTACGAGTCGGGCATGGTGCCGATCGGCCCGGCGGTGCGCCGGATGCCCGTCAAGTTTTACCTCGTGGCCGTGCTGTTCATTTTGTTCGATATTGAAGTGGTCTTTTTCTTGCCCTGGGCGGTCGTCGCGCGTCAGCTCGGCTTGTTCGCGCTGGCCGAAATGGGCACGTTCATCATCATACTATTGGTCGGGCTGGTCTATGCCTGGCGTAAAGGAGCATTGGAATGGGAGTAAGTTCTAAGCTCGGTAACATGGGCGTCGTCACCACGTCGCTGGAGACGGCGGTCAACTGGGGACGCACGGGCGCGATGTGGCCGATGTTGTTCGGGCTGGCCTGCTGCGCGATCGAAATGATCAGCACGCAAGTATCCAACTACGATTTGTCGCGCTTCGGCATGGAACTCATGCGCGCCAGCCCCCGCCAATCCGATCTGATGATCGTGGCGGGGCGCGTCACCCAGAAGATGGCTCCCGTACTGCGCCAGTTGTACGACCAGATGCCGAACCCGAAATGGGTGATCTCGATGGGCGATTGCGCCTCATGCAGCGGCGTCTTCAACAATTACGCCGTCATTCAGGGTGTCGATGAGATCGTGCCGGTCGATGTGTATGTGGCGGGCTGCCCGCCGCGCCCGGAACAGTTGATTCACGGCATTTTGACGCTGCACGAAAAAGTGCGCGGCGAACACATCAGCGATTGGGCTGCTGGCCGCTAGGCGAGAAGGGAATCGAGTCCATTATGCAAACCGCGCTCAACCCCGTCGATCTGATCCGGGGCGCATTCCCGGCAGCCATCCACGACGTGATCCTGTTCCGCGACGAGACAACCGTCGTCGTCGATCCCGCGCATATCGTCGATATTTTGACGTTTTGCCGCGATACTGAGGGGCTGGAATTCAATCTGCTATCCGATGTGACCGCCGTCGATTACTATCCCGCCGAGCCGCGTTTTGCGCTGTGCTATCACCTGTACTCGATGTTTCACAACATCCGGCTGCGGCTCAAGGTGTATCTGGCGGGCGACGAGCCGCATATTGCGACGATCACTGGCATTTGGCCCGCGGCCAACTGGCAGGAGCGCGAAGCCTTCGACCTGATGGGCATCACCTTCGACGGCCACCCCGACCTGCGCCGGATTCTGATGCCGCGTGATTGGGTCGGTCATCCGCTGCGCAAAGATTATCCGCTCGGCTACGAGACGGTGCAGTTCACGTTCAACTTTGATGAAATTCAACGGCAGAAGCCGTCAGCGCGGGATGTAAAGGCAAACGAATAATTCACCTCACCCCCCGCCCCTCTCCGTACTCACGGAGAGGGGAGTCAATGCGGATGGTTCGACTCCCCCTCGCTGCGATTGCGGAGAGGGGGTTGGGGGGTGAGGTTCTGCGGCGAGGGGCGCGGGTGAGGTAAACCAGTAGGAGGATGTCGTTATGGCGAACGTTGATATGCCGCTACAAGAGATGCAGATCGATAACCCGGTCGAAGAAACCTTCGACGGCACTTTTGACGAACTGAAACATCTCGTTTCGCCGCGCGCGCTCAGTGGCGAAACGGTATTGCTCAACATGGGGCCGCAGCATCCGAGCACGCACGGCGTCTTACGCCTGCTGGTCGAGATGGATGGCGAAACCATCGTGAACTGCGTGCCCGATGTCGGCTTTTTGCACACGGGCATCGAAAAGAACATGGAGGCCAAGACCTACACCAAAGCGTTGGTCATGACCGATCGCATGGATTATTTGAATCCACTTGCCAACAATCTGGTGTACTGTCTCGCTATCGAAAAGATGGCAGAATTGGACGTGCCGGAACGCGCCCAGATCGCCCGCGTATTGTTCGCCGAACTGACACGCCTGAATGCCCACCTTGTCTGGCTGGGCACGCACGCGCTCGATCTCGGCGCGATGAGCGTGATGTTGTACTGCTTCCGCGAGCGCGAGATGATTCTCGACTTGTTCGAGATGTGCTCCGGCCAGCGCATGATGACCAGCTATTTCCGTCCGGGCGGCCTGTGGCGCGATATGCCCGACGAGTTTCTGCCGACTCTGCAAAAGTTCATCGATTATTTCCCCAAGAAGATCGATGATTACGAAACGCTGCTGGTCAAGAATCCGCTGTGGATCGATCGCACGCAGGGCATCGGCGTCATGACCCCCGAAGAGGCGATCGCCTGGGGTGCCAGCGGCCCGACCATGCGCGGATCGGGTATCAACTTTGATCTGCGGAAGGCGCGCCCATACTCGTGCTACGAGGAGTTCGATTTCGATATTCCGCTCGGCGATCACGGCGATGTGTACGATCGGTTCATGGTGCGGATGCGCGAAATGCGCGAATCGGTGCGGATCATCAAGCAGGCGATGAAGCGGCTGACGAAGGGGCCGTTCATCTCGAACAATCGCAAGTATGTGCCGCCGCCGCGCGCCGAACTTGGCAACAGCATGGAAGCCGTGATTCACCACTTCAAATTGTGGACGGAAGGTTTCAAACTGCCGCCCGGCGAAGTGTATGTCGCGGTTGAGTCGTCGCGCGGCGAATTGGGCTGCTATCTGTCGAGTGATGGCGGCACGAATCCGCATCGCGTTCATTTCCGCACGCCGTCGTTCATGCTGGTCAGCGCACTGCCGCTGCTCTCCAAGAACGCGATGTTGGCCGATATGGTGGCAATCATCGGCAGTATCGACATCGTGCTCGGCGATTGCGATCGGTGAGGGTCGGCTTAAAATGGCCGCGTTGACCTCACCCCCCAGCCCCCTCTCCGTGATGACGGAGAGGGGGAGTCATGCGTTGATGATGAGGATCGGCGCGTGAACGAGACCGGGTTATTCGTCTTCCTCGATCAGTTGAGCCAGATCGGGATCGAGCATCGGCTCGCCTATGGCGCGAACCTGATCGCGGTCGAGATCGCGGTGCCGGGCGAGCGCTGGCATGTCGAGTTTCACGACGACGGCAGCGTGGGCTTCGAGCGGTTCGTCAGCGCGACGGTGGCCGAAAACATCGACAGCCGCGAAGTGCTCGATGCCCTGCTGAACCGCTACGCCGAGGAATAATGAGGTAGGAATTATGACTACTCAGGAACGTTTAATTACTCGTCACGATCTGGAACGTCTCCCCGATGATGGTCGCCGCTTTGAACTCGTGCGAGGTGAACTGATCGAAATGCCACCTACTAAACGACAGCATGGTTTTTTGATGATCCGCCTGATCAAGCTCTTGAGCATCCATGTCGATGATCACGATTTGGGGGAATTGATCGACAACAGCGGCTATCTTCTCGCCGAAGACCCCGACACGGTGCGCGCGCCCGATATTGCGTTTACGCGAAAAGCACGCCTGACGCCAATGACCGACGAATACGAGCGCACGGTGCCCGACCTAGCGATCGAGATTGTTTCACCCAGCAATTCCGCTGCCGATTTGCAGGATAAAGTTCAGCAATATTTCGAGGCCGGTGTTCAGCAAGTCTGGTTGTTTTTCCCCAAACGCGAATCAGTGCATATCTATCGATCGCCCAAAGACGTGATCGTGCTCGACGTGAACGATACGCTCGATGGCGGCGCTCTGCTGCCGGGCTTTGCGCTCAAGGTGAGCGATGTTTTCGCAGGCCTGCACAAAGACGACAAGTCCGATACGGGATGAGGACATTTGAGCAATGATTGATCAAGCCGAAAAGCCGCAGATTCGTATCAAGGATGACGGGGAATCCGCCTTTGATCTGGTCTTGCCCAAGCGCAAAAATGGCGAAAAGTGGAAAGGTCGGCGGCACGTGTCGTGGCGACTGCTGGTGCTGATCGTTGTATCCATATTGCTCAGTTTCGCGCTGGGTTATCTCGTGACGCCGCTCTCGCATCTGCTGGCGTCGCTCACCGGGACAACGACCGCGCACGCTAATAAAGTCATTTACAGCGACTACGGCAGTACTCGCGTGGTCGATCTGGCGACCGGGCAGGATGACGTATATACCAATGCGGCGCTGCTCGATCCCACCCGCCCCCTGGTCTCGCCAGACGGCGCGCGCATCGCCTATTGGACGAAAACAAACGATCGCCTCTCGGATTTGTGGATTTCCGATGTCAAGACGCAGACGGTCATCCCGATCGGCACCTTCTATGTGGTTTACCCGAAGCTGGCATGGTCGGCGGATAGCAAACAAATCGCCTTTGCCGCGATCAACCAGAGCGCCGGCGACTCGGCTTCGTTCGAGTCCGAGGAATTATTCGTGGCCGATGCGACGGCGGGGGCGCTGCGGCAGGTCACGCATAATGGCTATTCCGATGAGCAGCCGTCGTGGTCGCCCGATGGCAAAAAACTGGTCTACGCTTCGCTGGAGGATGGCTATCATCGGCTGCACATCCTCGATTTGGACACGCTGCAAAGCCACATTGTCTCAACCGCCTGTTTTGGCTTTGTGCCCGCGTGGTCGCCAGACGGCACACTGATCGCGTTTCACTCGAATCACGAAGGTGGCACGACCGATCAGGTCTACGTGATCAACGTCGATGGTTCTGGCCTGCGTCGTCTGACCAACAACGACTTTCACAAAGAAGGCATCGCGTGGGTATTTTAGATTCATCATTGCTGGGAGGCACACATGGCACAACCTGATCTCGTGGGCATCGCCGTGCGCGATATGGCCGCCGCATTAGCTTTTTATCGTTTGCTCGGCCTGGAGATTCCCGCGAACCTCGACGCCGAAGACCACGCCGAATATGCCACAGCGGGCGGCTTTCGGATCGCCTGGGATACGCTCGAACTGGTGAAAAGCCTGAATCCCGATTGGGTCGAACCCGTCGGCGATCGGATGCACCTCGCTTTCCTCTGTGAGAATCCGGCGGAAGTCGATAAACTCTATGAAGCCGTCGTGCAAAAGGGTTATCATGGTCGCAGAGCGCCCTGGGATGCGTTTTGGGGTCAGCGCTACGCGGTCGTGATCGATCCCGATGGCAACTATGTTGATTTGTTCGCGGGTCTGTAAAGTCGATCGATGACCACTCAAGTCCGAGAATCGCTTGGTAAACTACTCGACTTTATTGACGAACTCAAAGCGCTGAAACTGTGGTATCGTCTGGACAAAGTGCGCGACGCGATCATGATCCAGGTGGCCGTACCCGGTGAACGCTGGGAGATCGAGTTTTTCGAGGATGGGCATGTCGAGCTTGAGCGCTTCCACAGCGATGGCGAGATCGATGATGAGCACGGTTTGCGCGCGATACTGGCGCGTTACGCGGATGATCTGAACGACACCGACACACAGTGAGGGATTTTCGTGTTCGACCCAAAATATGACGAGCGGATCAAGCAAATCTTCGCCAAATACCCCGACAAGCGTTCGGCGGTGATGGCAATGCTCTATGTGGCACAGGAACAATATGGCTGGGTATCACCCGAAGCCATCGCCGATGTGGCCGCCGCCTGCGAGATGGATCCCACGCAGGTCGTTTCGATCGCGGGCTTTTATACGATGTTCCGCGAACGGCCAAAGGGCAAATATTGGCTACAAGTCTGCACCGATCTGCCGTGCGCGATGAAAGGCGCGGATCAGTTTTATCAGGGCGTGCGCGATCTGGCTGGCCTCGGACACGCGAATGGGCACGGTCACGACGCCGACGATACGACCGCCGATGGCCTATTTACCGTTGAACATGTGACGTGCTTGGCCGCCTGCGATCGCGCGCCAATGCTGCAATGTAACTTTCACTTCCACGAAAGCCTCGATCTCGACAAGGTGAAAACCCTGATGGCGGAATGGCGCGCGGCCTACGAGTCGAACGGCGTGGCGAGCGAAGCGCAAGGGCTACCGTAACCACTGTGAATGTGAATATGATGACTGCTTCGCGCCCCGGCACACCCTACGACGACCAAGCCCTGCCCGACGATTATTCGATCGATCGCAGCGCTCCTGTTGGACCATTGATCATTGCTACGATGGGCTGGGTGCTGGTGATCATCTCGATCCTGCTGCTGCCCTGGCCGCTCGGTGGCGCGCAGCCCACGAGCGAAGGGCCGCATTTGCAGCGCCTGACGACGACCATCCCCGACGAAAGCACGGGCGCGGCACTGCTCCGGCACGCGCTCGATCTCGCCATATATATTGTGATATTGGTCGGCACGGGATTCTTGCTGGCGGCCTGGATTCGCGGCGCGCGGGGTGCGATTCGCGGACTCGCGGTGACGGGGCTGCTCGGCATCGCCTATACCGCCGGACTCGCGCTGTACACGGGGCCATCGATCGGGCTGTGCGGCTTTACGCTCACGTTTTTGGGCGCGGTGATCGGTTGGTGGGCGCTGCCCTCACCCCCGTCCCCTCGCCCTGCGGGAGAGGGGAGTCAGCCCGAACTGTCTTCGTCTTCTCCCCTTCC
>JBBRMW010000197.1:0-11317 GCA_038230635.1 Aggregatilineales bacterium
AGGGCGTGTCTGCAAACCCCTCTATCCCCCGGCCCCTTTCCCCCACGCAGGCGGGGGGAAAGGGGAGTCAAGCCCCTCGCCCCGCCTGCGTGGGAGAGGGGTTGGGGAGAGGGGTCAGCCGCCCAAACACTTTGCAGACACACCCTAACCTGTGCGCGGTAAGATTGAAGTGACGCTGCCGAAACCGCTTCAGACATCCCATATAAAGGTCGAAAATGTGCGCCGAAAACTTTTATACTTCTGATGCCTATGCCGACCTCCATCCGTCCTATGATGTGGAGGATTCGGCCTGGAAAGCGGCGCGGATACTGACGATCATCGCGCGGAATCGCGTTGATGTGGCGCGCGTGGTGGATGTAGGCTGTGGCGCGGGCGAAATTTTGCGCCAGCTTCAAATACAATTGCCGCACGACTCGACTTTTACGGGATACGATATTGCACCGCGCGCCATCGAACTGGCAAATACGCGCAGCAATGATCGCTTGCACTTCGTTTTAGGCGATTTCACCGAAACCACCGACCACGCTTCGCTGCTGTTATGCGTCGATGTGATCGAGCACGTCGAAGACTATCTCGGCTTTTTGAAGCGTCTCGTTTCGCGCGCCAACTACACGATCTTTCACATCCCATTGGAGATCACGTTGTCTACCGTTTTGCGCGTGAAGCCGATCCTGGCTGCGCGCGAAAATGTCGGTCACTTGCACTATTTCACCAAAGAAACCGCCCTTGCCGCCCTGGAATACAGCGGCTTTCAAATCGTCGATTGGCAGTATACAAGGATCGGCATCACGCACTCGCGGCACAGCCTGCGGCGAATGATCGCGCTGCCCGTTCGTTGGGTGGCGGCTTCGCTGCACGCGGATTTGGGCATCCGTCTGTTTGGTGGCGCCTCGCTGCTCGTGTTGGCGAAGGGTCGCAGTCTGTAGGGACGACGGCCTGCCTCGTCCATGACTTGACTTGGCACATTTGACAGACGATCGCCAATGCCCCTTGTCCCGATCGGCGCGGGGCTGATACGATTAGCCCTCATAACCTTTACGGGAGCTTGCATGATTCAGATTCGAGAACTGGCCGCGCTGACCGCCGACGAAAAAGCCGTCTTGATGCGGCGCGCCGAACAGGACATTGCCGCCTTATTTCCGCTGGCGCAGTCGGTGATTGCGCGGGTGCGCGCCGAAGGTGACGCCGCATTGGTCGATTATACGCGCCAGTTCGATGCGCCGAATTACGACGCCGATCACATCCGCGCCACGCCCGCCGATTTCGCCGAAGCGCGCGCCGCCGTCGGAACCGATGTGATCCGCGCGATCGAGGCTGCGCACGACAATATCGAGCGCTTCCACCACGAGCAAATGCCCGAACCGATGTGGTTCATGGAGATCAAGCCGGGCATCATGGCAGGTGAAAAGATTACGCCCGTCGCCAGTGCGGGCTTGTATGTGCCGCGCGGCAAAGGCTCGTTCCCCTCGGTGATGCTGATGCTGGCGACACCCGCGCGCGTGGCTGGCGTGCCGAAAATCGTGGTGGTGACGCCGCCGAACGAATCCGGGCGGGCGGATGCGGCATCGCTGGTAGCCGCCGAAGTCGCCGGGATCGATGAGGTCTACGCGGTCGGCGGGATGCAGGCGGTCGCGGGCTTGGCCTTTGGGACGCAGACTTTGCCGCGCGTCAGCAAGATCGTCGGGCCGGGCAGCAGCTACGTATCCGCCGCCAAACGTCTGCTCTACGGAATCGTCGATGTGGGTGTGCCCGCCGGACCCAGCGAGGCGATCATTTTGTGCGATGCCCACGCCGATCCGCGCATCGCCGCGCTCGATCTGTTGGTCGAAGCGGAACACGGCCCCGAATCGGCGGCGCTGCTGGTTACGCACAGCCGCGTGGTGGCGCAGGGCGTCGCGGATGCGCTGCCCGCCTACATCGCGGAATTGCCAGAGTGGCGGCGCAAGTTCGTCGAGAATGTGCTCGGCAGCTACGGCGGCATCCTGATCACCGAAAGCCTGGACGAGTCGATCGCCTTTGTCAATGATTACGCGCCGGAACACCTCGAAATCCTGACGCGCGATCCGTTCAGCACGGTGAATCGCATCCAAAACGCGGGCGAGATTTTGCTCGGCCCGTATACGCCGATCCCGATCAGCAATTACTGCCTCGGTCTGAATGCGATCCTGCCAACGGGTGGTTTCGCGCGATCGTTTTCGTCGGTCAGCGTGTGGGACTTTTTGAAGCGCAGCGGCATCGGTTATCTGAACCGCCAGGGTTACGACGCGCTCAAAGATACCACCACCACGCTCGCCGATTATGAAGGCTTCCCGGCACATGCGATGGCGATCCGCAAGCGCGAGCAGTTCTTGGGCAATTTGGAGTAAAATAGGCTGTATGAGTACAATCAGTGTTCGTTTGCCCGACTCATTGCATGATACAGTCCGAGAACTCGCCAAGCGTGATCATGTGTCGATCAACCAATTTATCGCATTGGCGCTCGCTGAAAAAATTTCGGCGATGTTGACCGAAGAATATTTCAACGAACGTGCCGCCCGCGCGAGCCTTCAGAAATTTGAACAGGTACTTAGTCAAGTGCCCCATGTCGAACCCGAAGAATACGATCGCTGGTGACTCTGACGCATCCCAACGATGATCGGCTGGCGCGGATTCAGGCGCTCCAGTTCAGCGATCGGGGGGCGGCGGAGTCGCTGCTGCTCGCCTTCGTGCGCGAGACGTTCCCCACACTGGATGCTGCCGCCGTCGAACTGCGCCCGCTGGCCGTCTCGCTCAACTCGTTTAACGGGTTTCTGAGCTTGAACGATGGCCGCCACCTGTTTTTCAAAACGCACATCGAGCCGGGCAGCATCGTCAGCGAATACTACAACTCGACCCTGTTGGCGGAGGCCGGCTACCCGATCATCAAACCGCTGATCGCTTCGACCGAATATGGCAAGCAGTTCTTAATCTACGATCGGATCGAGTCGCCGTCGGTGTTCGATGTGGCGCGGGCGATTGAATTGACCTCACCCCCCAGCGCCGGATTGACCTCACCCCCCAGCCCCATCTCCGTGAGGACGGAGATGGGGAGTCAAAGCAATACCGAGTTTGAGCGGCTGCGGGACGCTCAACAAGCTGCCGATGATGAACTTTTGCGGCTGTACCGAAAGACGCTCGCGTGGCAGACGGCGGATGAAGCCGCGAACGCGCCTGTACATCAGTTATTCGCGCATCGGCTCGATAAGCGCTACGCCGATTTTTACGTCGGGAAGCCGTTTGCGCTGCCGGGCGGAAAGTCGCTGGCCTGGGACGATCTGATCGGGCGGCGCTGGATCATCAACGACGTGGCCTATGCGGGGACGCTCCACGCCGCGATCGATCTGGCGCGCGAACTTTTGCGTCCCGATCAGGCGGGTTGGTCGGTGATCGGGCACGGCGACGCGCACAACGGCAACGTCTTCGATATGCCGACGGGTTTGGTGTATTTCGATCCGGCGTTCGGCGGGCGACATCATCCGCTGCTCGATCTGGCGAAACCGCTCTTTCACAATGCTTTCGCCACTTGGATGTACCACCCGGCGGAAGTCGCCGAATCGCTGCGACTCAATTGGCACGACGACGGATCGACGATCACGATGCGACACAATTACGAACCATCGGCGGTGCGGCGCATGTTCTTCGAGAGCAAACGCGATCGGGTGTTGAGACCACTGATGGCCGAGATCGCCGTTGAAAACTGGGGAGCCTATTTGCGGGCGGCGCTGCTGTGCTGTCCGCTGCTCACCATGAATCTGGCCGACCGTGTGCGCTTCCCCCCAGAAATCGGCCTTCTGGGCTTGACCTGGGCCGTTGTGTCGGGCATGGAGCGCGCGCGCGTATCTGGGGCGATCGTGTTGTAAATGCCGCCCTCACCCTCGACCCCTCTCCCGCAGGCGAGGGGCTTATCTCCCCTTTCCCACCGCTTGCGTGGGGAAAGGGGCCGGGGGATAGAGGGGTTTTGACACTCACCGCGCTGGCGTGGCCGGGGCCGTTACCTCGCCCGTGTTCAGATAATAGAGCACCTGCCCCGCCGTCACGTATAGGCTGCTCCCATTCACAAAAACGCCGCTCAACTTACTGAATGCGTTCGGATCGCTCGCCCGGAAGCGCGCCTGGAACACCCCCGCCAGCGTGAACTCGTAGATCGACTGATCGACCGGATCGGTGACGAAGATGGCCGGAAGCGGAGAAATCGTATCGAGGTACATGGCATTCGCCGATTTGAGCTTGCCGTCGGGCAGCCCGTTGAGCGTAAAAGCCTGTTCTGCGCCCGCGTTGTACTGTTTGAGCGTGCCATCCGCGAACAGAATATAGACGTTGCCTTTATCATCGATCGCAAAATCGACGGCGCTGCTGAGTTGACGCTGGTACGCGCTGCCGAAATATTCCTCTGGCGCGTTGGGGTACGTGGTGCCGGATGGCAAATAGCGCCAGATTTGGTTTGCGCCCGGATCGAGCACGTACAGCCGATCCTGCCACGAACGCACCGCGACGGGCTTCACCCATTGATCCGTGCCCTGCAACTGCTGGGCGATGGCAGGCGCGAACGTCGGCGAATAGGAAACCAGAATGCCCTGGGTATCCAGCGCAACCAGCGCGTGCGAGTTGCGAATCCCGCCTTCGTTCATCCAGATCATGCTGACGATATGCTTGACCGAGAACGCACTGACCGCCGAGCCACTTTGCACGATCGGCTGCGTGCCGCGCGTGCCGATCAGCGCGGGCTGTTGGAGTGTGTCGCGGTAGATCGCGCTGCCCGCCATATCCAGCGTGTACACATCCGTGCCACCTTGTACGAACACCGCGCCCAACCTGACGCTGGCGTTGAAGCTGCGCAGCGGGGTCGCGGGTCGCCGGGTGACGCTGGCGAAACTATCGAGAATACCTTGTGCTTTGGCGCGAATCTGTGCCAGCACGGGATCGCCCGGATGCAGCTTATCTGCCTCGTCCACCCGCTGGATCACGGCCTGCCACAGCGTTTTGGCACGATCGATATTGGTGGTCGGCACGGCGGCAGCCTGATTCGCCTGATCCTGCACCTGCGCGACGAGCTTCTCGAAGTTGGTTTCGTCCACCTGTGACAGCCGCAGTCCGACCATCACGAACACGATCAATACCGGGATCATGATCGCCGCGCCCGCCGCGACCGTCGCCGGGATGTGCGGGCTGCCATCTTCCGGTTCGGGCAGCAGCCGATCGAGTATGCCGTTGAGCACGCGCGCGATGCTGGTCAAAATAAACACGAAGGCCACGACGAATGGGCGTGTGATCAGGTACAGCGCATGGCGGATGTTGCCGATCAAGCGCGGGATCGGCGATTCGCGGGCGATCCCCGGACTCGGCGGCGGGGTGCTTGGACGCGGTTCGGTGCGTATCAGGGTGGGCAGTTTTGGGGCGGCGGGCGCGGCAGCGTTGATCGGCAGCGGGATCGGGATCGGTACGGCGATCGAGGGCGCGGGCACAGGTGCGAGCGCGAAATGGATCAACATGGCCTGCGTGCGCGGCGCGGCCAGCGGTTTGAGCGCATCCACCATCACGTTCAGCGTGTCGCCACCCAGTGCCGCCGCCAGTTGATCACGCCCGATGGCAGCCAATCCGGTATCGCTCAAAACGAGCACTTGTCCCAAGCCGACATCGTAGTGGCCGAGTTTGATGTCCGGCGACGGGCTGTAACCAAGTGGCAAGCCGTTGAGTGCATACTCGTCTCGCAAGTCATCGGGCGCGCTGCTGAGCGTCTCGCCCGCCTTGAGCAGCGTCAGACACGGACCGACGCGCGCCGTGAATGCCTCGCGCCCACGCAGCACCATACACACGATCGTAGCCTGATAGCGTGAACCCGCGCCGCTTAAAAGGTGCTCGTTGGCACCTGTGATCGACTCGCGCAGCGCATTGGTGACGCCGCCGGTCGTGGCGAAATAGTGATCGGCGGCCATGTGGGCAAGCTGTTCATAGAAGGCGGCCTGCGCCTGTTCGGCACCCGCAGGCGTGACGAGCGTGTAGAAGGTATCGCCTTCGCGGCCACGCGCCGCACGCGCGGGTGAAGTCATGATCAGCGCACCGGGCGGCTTGGCGCTCACGGCACGCCCACCGACCACAAATAAATGCCCGACTTGTGCATCCAACTCGCCGATCATGTCTGCCAGAAATCCCTGATGGTCATGAATCGTATTGTAGCCGCCTTCGGACGATCAGGCGAGTCGGGGCAAGTGGACGAACAGCGGACGAGGCGGGCCATCGTCCCTACAAGATACCGTCTGGTGTAGGGACGACGGCCTGCCTCGTCCGTCTTCGTCCGCCACGTTTGCAGCGCGTTGTGAAGCGATTATAAAACGCCAACAATGCACGGTGCGCGATCCCTATCCACGCTGATTTACCGTATAATAGATTTAATATGTGCATAATATACGAGGCGAAAATTCAGCCATGCAGCGCCTAGCAGTCGTTACACCAAGCTCGTATCCCGATGTGCTGGGGATGTTGAGCAACACCCGACTCACCACCGATGCGGTGCAGGCAGCGCTCGCCATTTATCCGCGCAGCGCGGTCGTCGGGCAGGCGTTCGAGGCATTGGTAATCTTGCAAAATCGCTGCGATCAACCGGTGCCGATCACCTTGAACATCAGTTTGCCGCGCAAAGACGCCGCTGGCAACCGCGTCAATCTGTTCACCACACGCGACTCGGTGCAAACCCTGTTGGCGGCGGGCGAAGTTGGCCTGTTCCACATCCCGATCACGCCGCTCGCGCCGACGCCACCCACCACGTATCCCATCCGCGTGAGCGTGGACGCGCGCCGCCCCCGCAATGCCAAGACGATCCGCGAGCCGGGACAAGGACGCATCGCGGGTTCGCTGCCCATGTCGCCGCATCGACTCGCCATTCTGCAAAACGAAGTCGGATTCGGCGCGGGTGCGGCGGGGGCCGGGACACGGCTGCTCAACACGCTGAATGGCGCGATCGAGATCAAGCCGGGACAGGTGCCAGCGGGCGCGAGCAGCGCCGCCCCACGCTACGAAATCCTGTGGGATGGGCGCACCTTCGAGGACGATCAGCGCAAATACGCCGTGTTAGAAGCGCGTACCCGTCAATTTACCAACGGCTTGACGCGCACCCGGTTGTACGAACCCTTGATTGACGAGACCGATCGCTGCTTCCGGGCGGCGGGCTGTGCGCTGCAACCCGGCGAAGTGATCGCCATCAGCAAACTGCTGGCTTACACGTTGGAGGATGGCCTGGAACTCGAAGAGGGTTTCCGCGTCACCGAGGGACGCTGGTTCCAACGGTTGGCTGCCCATATCGATGATACCGCCCTGCTGGCAGACGATACGCGCTTACTCGGACCGATGTATATTCCGGCGCTGCACGATGCCACACGGCTGGGCTTCCACATGCTGGCGCGCTCGTTCAAAGATGCGCTTGGATCGCCAGCCGAACATTTGAATCAGGCCAATCGGCTGGTCGAGGCGCTCGAAGGCACAGGCGCGGTCGATATGCAGCACGTTTATATGCCGTTGGTGCTGGCCGGGCTGATGCTGCACGCGCAAATCAAGGCTTCCGACGAGGATTTGTGGGGCACGCTCGACGAAGTACATGCAGCGTGGCAGACGCGCGTGGCGGCGGGCAGCTTGCCGCCGATGCCGTTGGTCGCCAAGCTGATCGATGATCTGCTGCTGCGCGAAGAGGAGTTCCTGATTCGGACGCGCGTGCCGAGGCATTAGTTCTACGACCGAACTTACGATTTGACCCATCAAATGCCACAGATTGACCTCACCCCCTCAGTCCCCCTCTCCGTGAGGACGGAGAGGGGGAAGCCAGCCCATACCAACTGCGGCTATCACTGCATCATTTCGGTTGTAGAATTAGAAAGAGGAATAAGATTTGACAAACATGTATGTCAGGACGATCAAAGAGGTTGTCACAGATTTTCTAGGCGCTGCGCCGACGTTGGAGGAGATCGCGGCCTATCGACTGCCTGCCGATTTGCAGGATCGCGCCCATCAATTGTTGGACAGGAATCGTGCTGGGACTCTGACACCTGACGAACGTATAGATATGGATAATTTCAGTCAGATCGATCATCTGATGACATTGGTGAAAGCCAAAGCACGGCTCAAGCTCAGCACACAAAATAAATGAGCGCGACGTACATTCCGGCGGCACTGCGCCGTGAAGTGCGTAATTTGCTGATCGCATCGGGCGATTATCCGTGCCCGTCCGTAGACAGGCTATCCATTACCCACATCTTAATCGTACTGGATTCACCTCACCCCCAACCCCTCTCCGTCCTCACGGAGAGGGGCGCTCGACCCGCGTCCTGCTTGACGCGCCGATCGGTTTCAGCGGCTGGACACCCCCTCGCTGTGGTGACGGAGAGGGGGCTGGGGGGGTGAGGTTGATTTGTGGGTAATGTATAGCGTAGACAGGTGAAGGCTACGACCCGATAGAAAACGCACGATCCACGAACGCCAGACAACTCACGCGAATTTCCGATCCCTCGATCGCGCCGATTGACTCGACGATCTGCGAATCGCCCGGCAGCAGATCGAACATGGCGTCGCGCCAACGCGATCCGTCCGGCGCGCTCAACACGACCCCGCGTGCTGGACGTTCGACTTCCAGCTTGATCTGATTCTGCGCGACCCGCGTAATTTGCAACCCCGGATCGCGGTAGGTTTGATCTTTGGCGCGCCCCGGCCAATACGCAGCGCGTGCGATGATCGCACCATCTTCGCCGATCAACTGTGCGCCGATCACAAGATCAGGTCGATTGGGAATGGTGAGCGCGGTCATCGGATATGGCGTGCTGGCGTTGGGCGGCGCGCTGATCGGATGCCGTAATTCGCCGAGAGATTCGCCATCCAGCGACCAGACATGCAGCGCGATCTCGGCGGTCAGCGTCTCAAGCCGTCTATTGGCGACCCAGCCGGAGAACTTGCCATCGCTCATGCTCATACTGATCCCTATGGGAGCAAGCGCGCGCCGCATCCGATAATAGGCGGGCTTCGGACGCAGGAATGAATCGGCCAGCGCCCAACTGATCACAGGCCAGCAGTCGTTCAACTGCCAGACCAGCGCGCCGCCCGTCAGTCGATCGCCGGGAGCGTTCCAGCGTGCCCGCCAGCCATCGAAGGCTGCCGCGATCGCCTCCGACTGGATGAACTGCGTCTGATACAGATATTCGGCGAAATCGGCGGGCGGCTTCAGGTTGGCGGCCAGATAATGCGCGATCCGCCGCTCGCCACCTTCGGCCTTATTGTGAAAGTTGAGCAGCGCGCTCCCCATTACCCGATCGGCGGGTTCGCTGAAACTTTCGATCGTCGCCATATCTGGCAACCCCTGCATCCCGAATTCGCTGATGAAGCGGCCACTATAATCGGTGTAGTTCTGGTAATCGGCCATCGCCCCATGCCAGATTTCCCAGGTGTGTCGATCGCCGACGGTCGGATCGCTGGCGTCTGCACCACCATACGGGCTGCCCGGCCAATAGGGGCGCGTCGGATCGAGCCGTCCACACACATCGGGAAGCAGCCGTTCGTAGATTTCGCGGGCGGGGAAGGGCGTTTTCGTGAAGTCGCCCTCGAAACTCGCATCATACGCACCGTGCGAAACGGCGATCGAGTAATCCTCGTTGTTGCCTGCCCACAACACCAGCGATGGATGATGGCGCAGGCGGCGGACAGCGGCTTCGGCCTCTTCCCGAACGTTCGTCAAAAAAACACGAGTCGCCGGATAGATACCGCACGCGAACATAAAATCCTGCCAGACCAGCAAGCCCAACTCGTCGCAAATCTCGTAGAAGGCGTCCGACTCGTAGATGCCACCGCCCCACACGCGCAGCATGGCGACATTGCCCTCGGCGGCGAGTTCGAGCCAGCGCCGATACAGATCATCGGTGATGCGCGGCAAAAAGTTGTCGGCGGGAATCCAGTTCGCGCCACCGCAAAAGATCGGAATGTTGTTGATCTCGAAGTAGAACGACGTGCCCGGCGCGCTGCGGAGCGGCTCCTGAACCAGTCGCAACCGCCGCAAGCCCAACTTCAGTTCGCGCCAATCGAGGGCGGTATCGCCGTCGAGCAGCGTGACCGTCAGCCGATAGCGCGCCTGATCGCCATAGCCGCGCGGATACCACAAAACCGGATCGGCGATCTGGAACGTGGCGTTGGTGGCTCCGCCGTCTGCCACATTGACGATCATCTCGCTGACGAGCGCGCCCGCCGGATCGTGCAGACTCAGATGCGCGCGCAGCCCCGCCGTCGCACCATCGACCGAGAACGTGATCGGCAGTTCGGCGTGCGTCAGATCGTCACTGACGGTCGCGGGGGCGTGCAGATCATCGATACGTGCGCGATAGGCTTCCAAGATAACAGGTTTCCAGATACCCGTCGTGAGCAGCTTCGGCCCCCAATCCCAGCCATAGTGATACTGCGCCTTGCGCACATAAACGCGGCTGGCATCGCCATTCCAGACCGGATGCGCGCCAAAATTCGCCTCGTCGGCATGGCCGCGCTCCACGACCGACTCGAAATAGAGTTGCAGAATATTCGCGCCGACTTGAAGGGGCGGGCGGACGGCGATGCGCAGCGGCACGAACATATTGTGAGTGTGCGTGAGTCGTCTGCCATTCAGCCAAATATTTGCGTAAGTATCCAACCCCTCGAAAACCAGATCGACCGACGGCGCTTCGAGCATTTCGGCGCTGACGTTGAACGTGCAGCGATAGAGCCAGCCCTGTTCGCCGACCCACTGCACCTCGTTTTCATTCATCCCGATGAACGGATCGGGGATGTGACCGAGCGCGAGCAAATCCTGATGCGCAGTGCCGGGCACGGTGGCGGGCAGCCAACCTTCTCCTGAGTCCAGCTCAGTCGGCAGAAAGGTGTCGGGATCGTGTTGTTTGAACTCCCAATTGTGGGGAAGGGTGATGCGTTGCACGAGATAATTTTCCTTAGCGGCGCAGCGATGGGGGGAAAGTATAGCAAGTTACGCCAGCCGTGCCGCTCGCACTTTGCCCAAATGCTTTCAAACGATAGGCACACCTAAAACGCGGGCGACCCGACATGGTTGCTCGTCTGATGCCCCGATCGAATTTATGAGGCGTGTTAGTTCTACAACCGAAATGATGCAGCGATAGCCGCAGTGGGTATGGGCTGGCTTCCCCCTCTCCGTGATTACGGAGAGGGGGACTGAGGGGGTGAGGTAAATCGGTTGGGTGCATTCAGGGATGGGGGCAGATCATAGAACCCCTCTATCCCCCGACCCCTTATCCCCCACGCAGGCGGGGGGAAAGGGGTCGGGGGATAG
>JBBRMW010000198.1:0-11307 GCA_038230635.1 Aggregatilineales bacterium
GGGTTGGGTGCATTCAAGTTTGGGGGCAGATCATAGAACCCCTCTATCCCCCCACCCCTTTCCCCCACGCAAGCGGTGGGAAAGGGGAGTCACACCCGACCACTGACCGAGATTGCTAGACGGCCCTCAGCCGATGGGTGCGCCCCAGCGAGCGCCGGCGCTTCGGCTCCCTTTCCCACCGCCTGCGTGGGGGAAAGGGCTGGGGATAGAGGGGTTTGTCCATTCCCGAATCTCGCCCCCAACGTTGAATGCACCCTGATGGGTTCATGGGTTTGTGCGAAACAACTGCTCATTGATAAGCAATGACGGAGCAATGGAAAATTTGAAAAATGAAACGATATGGTTTGTTTTGGCAGGCAGGGAAAACCCTGATCCTCTGCCTCTCTCCCGCAGGTGGAAAGGCGTCAGCGCGCACTGATTTGGGATGTTGTGAATAATTTATTGAAGGTCGGGGAGCGGAGGGTTCGCTACAGACGGTTCGCCGTGCAATCGGAACCTTTCATAAACCCGCTGGGTGGTAGCTGAATGAATCAGAAATCCTCGAAAACCCGTACACTCTTGACGTCCCTCATAGGAAAGGGCTGGGGTGATGGTCTATTTTGATTTTGCAAGAGCATTCGCATGGCTATTTTTCATCCTTTAACATTTTTAGCGTATAGTTTACAATCAAGACAGAATTGCCCTCATGGAGATTCCTTTATGCGCCACCGTCAACGAATTTCGATTTTGTCGCTCGCCGTTTTGGTTGCGCTCCTCATCGGCGCATTCGTGGGCATCATACCCGGAAACGTGCAAACCGTGCGGGCGGCGTCGCTGGTCGTCAACACGAACGCGGATAATGGCCCCGGCAACTGCACTACGACCTGTACATTGCGCGATGCGATCACCGCTGCCGCCAACGGTGATACGATCACCTTTCAGGGCGGCCTCGCCAGCCCAATCATCTTGACCGCTGGCACGATCACGATTGCGCACAACATCACGCTTCAGGGGCCGGGCGCGGCGACCCTGGCCGTCGACGGCAATCATGCGTCGGGGATTTTCGTGGTCAATGCGGGCACGACGGTGAGCATAAGCGGTTTGACGCTCCAGAACAGCAGTTCGGTCACGAACAGTGCCGTCACAAATAGCGGCACGTTGACTTTGACGAGTCTAACCCTTTCATCGAATGTGCTCACGGCTCTGAGTAACACACAAGGCGGCGGCGCAATTTATAACAATGGCGGAACGCTGACCATTATTAGCAACTCATTTTCTGGGAACACCGCATTGTATGGCGGTGCCATCTTTAACAATGCGGGCACAATAACAATCAGCGGGAGTACCTTTTTCAATAATGGGGCCGTTGAGACATCATCTTATGGCGATGGTGGCGCGATCGACAATTACAAAGGGAGCCTGACCGTTGATAGCAGCTCATTTGCCGCAAATACAAAAGCTGATCATGGCGGTGCCATCAACAATCAGGATACGGTTACAATCACCAACAGTACCTTTATAGGCAATTTGGCTGCGTTAGGTGGCGCAATTGCGAATCCGGGACCTGTTCCGATTATTCCGTCAATGACAATCAGCAACAGCACGTTTTACGGAAATTCCGCGGGAAGCGGCGGCGCGATCTATGATCTACAGAGCATCCTTAAAATGGGAAACAGCACCATTGTCGGCAATTCGGCAACCGATTTTGCGACAGGTTACAGCGGCGGGGGTGGACTTAACATCTCCGGCCAAACTTATTTAGGTAGCAACCTGATCGCCCACAATACCGCAATAGACACTCATGATGCGGATATTCAGGGTCCCGTAACAACGACATTGGGATACAACGTTGTGGGAATCGGGGAACCGAACAACAACCTGACACTTGATCAGAATCACGATATTTTTGGATGGTATGGTCTGGTGCCACCAGTCGACGGGCTGGTCAATCCGCCCGCCAATAACGGTGGGGCCACACAAACAACTTCGCTCCAGAATGGCAGTCCGGCTATTGGTCACGGTTTTTGTGCTTGGACAAGCGTGTTGCCCGTCGTCACAACCGATCAGCGAGGGGTTGCGCGCCAGAATTCCTGCGACGCCGGGGCATACGAGTCCAATATCATTCCGATCCTTCCCGTTCCGCTGCCTGCTGCAACAGGAGGTAAATTTTATTCACAGGCGTTGACATCAGCGCGTGGCGATGGGAACTATACATTCAGCCTCACGGGTGGTTCGTTGCCATCAGGCATAACGTTGAATAGTGCAGGCGTCATTTCTGGTACGCCGCCATTCATAGGCTATGGGCATGGTGAGGATTACCTTTCGTTTACGCTTGCGGTCACTGACATATCCGGCCACAGCAACTTTTTTTCAACCATTTTCTGGCTCGATCAGGTACATCCGCTAAAAGACATGATCGGCATTTTCCGCAAGAGCACCAACACGTTCTACTTGCGCAACAGCAACACGACCGGTTATGCCGACAGCGTGGCCGCTTTCAACCCGGCCAGCAAACCGTATCCGGTCGTGGGCGATTGGAACGGCGACGGCCTCGACACGATCGGCATCTACAACCAGAACACGGGCGTGTTCTACTTGCGCGACTCGAACACCTCTGGCGCGCCGAATTACACGTTCACGCTCGGCAGTGTTGGTGATATTCCGCTGTCGGGACGGTGGACGGCGGCGGCGACTCATGCGGGCGCGGGCGTGTTCCGGCCTTCCAACGGCTTGATCTATCTCAAAAATCAGTTGACGACGGGTTTTGCCGATTTCACGATGGTGCTGGGTATCCCTGGCGACATCGGCGTGGCGGGCGATTGGAGCGGTCAAGGATTCGACACGCCCGGCGTATATCGTCCCGCGAGAGCCACGTTCTACCTGTCTAATAAGACGAGCGGGACGGTCTTCGCCGACTATACGCTGGTTTTCGGCACGTCAGGCGATGTGCCGATCGCGGGCGATTGGATTGGTCAAGGTCACGACGGAATCGGTATTTTCCGCCCAACCAAAGGCAATCTCTATCTGCGCAACACACTGACGACCGGATTTGCGGACAATGCCTTCAATTTTGGGAGCGCCGGGGATATGCCGATCGCTGGACATTGGTCGAACGGCACGTCGCCAAGCCTGATCGTTTCGCCGACGCCGCACAGCATATCAACCGATGTTCCACCGAGTTTCGACGGCTAAGGCCGATGGCTTCGAGAGTTATCCGCTTTTGACCGGAGCGATTTGGGTGCAGGTGGAGTAACGATGTTTGTGGAATTTGAGGAGGTGGTCTTGGTTGTCGATATTCCCGAATACGGCCTCGAAGCAAGGGATGTAGGAACGATCGTGGATATAGATAAAACCGGGCAGCAAATCACTCTGGAATTCTTTGCTTTGAATGGGCGCACACTGGCCGTGGTGCCGGTGCCGATTCGGCAGGTACGTGTGGTCGGCAGCAACGAGATCGCCCACGTTCGGCAGATCGGATAGCGAGGCAAACCGGCGGCGGTGTTGGCGGGCAGGTTGCGGTCAGAGGCGGGCGATGAGGAATCGTTGCGGCGGAATGTCCGTGTGAGACTCAACCGAGGCCGCCTCGTTTCAATTACCTTATGGTGAAACCAATCAAACTTCGCACACTCACCTCACCCCCCAGCCCCCTCTCCGTCATCACGGAGAGGGGGAGTCGGAAGGCAAACCTAGACATACGTGGCCTTTGATTGGTTTGACCATTAGCTCTTAAGCGTACACAACGCCTGTCGAATTTCGCCGAGATGATAGGCGGTATGGACGAGAACGCCGAGCACGCCTTGCATCGCGCCTTCGCTATCCCAGGTTTCAGATCCTTTGACAAGGGTTAAGAGGCGATTGTAACTCTCGCGCAGGCGCGTCTTGCTGGCTTCCCATTCGTCGGGAGTCACTTCGCGCACGGTGCGCCAGATTTCGCCCCAATCGATTTTTTCGGCAGGCCGCCGCCCCTGCGCAAACTCGATGGTCAGATCGAGGTAAAAGCGCACATGCTCCACTTGAGCGGCCAAGCTGGCACAGGTCGCCGAGACGGGACGCGAAGCCTCTGCTGCCGAGATGGTCGCCAACGTCTCGAACAACGAGGTCTGCGGATCGAGGAATATGCCATGTACATTCTCGAAGGTTTCATCGAGGATCGTGAGCACAGTGGCACTGAACTGCTGATGAATCGTCTTGGCGTCAGACATGTCGCCTCCTAGAAGGAAAGTCGGAACAAAAAATACAGACTTTGATTGTATCGAATATTTGTTCTAATATCAAATAGCCAAGCGGTGACATTGCGGTTTTTTTATGATGAAGTTTTTATGATGCGCGGCGGACGGTTTGTGCTGTTCGCCCAAAAATCCGCTACAATGGTAAGGCAAGGTAAGCCACGATCAAAAATTATGTCCTCGTTCGTTTTTTTGACCTTTTGCTTTCCCTGCACTGTGCAAGTTCACATAGCTGAATTATTGTCAATGAGATAGGAGTTCCTTGATTATGGTTGCCCATCTGATCCCAGACCTGCACGCGACGGTTGATCCGACGTACCAAACGGCGCTGAGCCAGTTTGATCATGCAGTGTCCTTGTTAAACCTTCCCAACGGGCTGGCCGAGTTTTTGAAATGGCCGAAGCGCGAACTGACCGTCAATTTTCCGGTGCGGCTCGATAGCGGCGAAGTCAAAGTTTTCACCGGGTATCGCATCCACCACAACACGGTGCTCGGCCCCAGCAAAGGCGGCATCCGCTACAGTTCGCACGTCAGCCAGGATGAAATACGCGCGCTGGCGATGTGGATGACCTGGAAGTGCGCGCTGGTCAATCTGCCGTATGGCGGCGCGAAGGGCGGCGTCATCGTTGAGCCGCGCGATCACAGCGAGACGGAATTATCCAACCTGACGCGCCGCTATACTTCTGAAATTATCTTGTTGATCGGCCCGCAAATCGACATTCCCGCGCCCGATATGGGCACAAATGCCCAGACGATGGCCTGGATGATGGATACTTATTCAATGACGATGGGCTATTCGGTGCCCGCCGTTGTCACGGGCAAGCCGATCAATATTGGCGGCTCGCAAGGACGCGAGGAAGCCACCGGGCGCGGCGTGATCGTGTGTATGTTGGAGGCGCTGCGTTTGCAAGAAAACGCGCACAGCCCCAAAGATGTAACCGTCGTCGTACAGGGGTTCGGCAACGTCGGCTCGAACGCCGCGCAGCGCGCCTATGATCTGGGTTTCAAAATCATCGCGGTGAGCGACATCAGCGGCGGCTATTACAATGCAAAGGGCTTGAACATCACCGCCATGCGCCAGTACCTCAAAAATAATCCGCGCCGCTCGCTCGAAGGCTACCGCGACGCCGACCGCATCAGCAACTCCGAACTGCTCGAATTGGAGTGCGATGTGTTGATCCCGGCGGCGCTCGAAGGTCAGCTTACCGCGCAAAACGCGCCGCGCGTGCGTGCCAAGCTGATCGTCGAAGGCGCGAACGGGCCGACCCTGCCCGAAGCCGACGCCATTTTCAACGATCGGGGTATTCTGGTCGTGCCCGATATTCTGGCGAATGCGGGCGGCGTGACGGTCTCGTATTTTGAATGGGTGCAGGGTTTGCAAGAATTTTTCTGGGATGAAGACGAGGTTTACCGCCGCCTGGAGCGCATTTTGATCCGCGCTTTCGATGATGTGATCAACACGCGCGACACCTACAAAGTCGATTTGCGGACCGCCGCCCAGATCACGGCCATCAATCGGGTGGCACAGGCGACGCTCACGCGCGGCTTCTATCCATAAAGACGGGCGTGGCAGGCCGCGTCCGTCCGATTCCGCGAATTTAGGGTGAAACCAATCAAACTTCGCGCATTCACCTCACCCCCCGGCCCCCTCTCCGTAATCACGGAGAGGGGGAGTCGGAAGGCAAACCTAGACATACGTGGCCTTTGATTGGTTTGACCATTAGATGCAATCGCCCAACCTCCTCGCCGTAACCCCAGCGAGGATTCTTCTTCAGCAGTAGTCGTCTTTGCCCTGCTCACGAAGCTGCTGCACGATATTGCGCACGTCCTGCGCGCGATCACGGTGGCAGACCAGCAGCACATCGTCGGTATCCACGATCACCAGATCATCGACGCCGATCGTCACCACCAGCCGATCGCTGACCACCAGCGTGTGATGCGTGTCGATCTGGATGTGCTCCGCGCCGTTGCTGCGCGTGGCGTTGCCGTCGCTGTTTTTGGTCAGCACTTCAAATAGTGTGCCCCAGGTGCCCACGTCGCTCCAGCCCATATCGACTGGGATCACGGCCACATCACTGGCATTTTCCATGATCTGATAATCGATCGACTTGACGGGAAAACTCGCCCAGACTTTATCGAACTGGCCGTCCACCTTGTTATCCGAGATCAGGTGCAAGCCCTTCGCCATCTCCGGCTGCTGACGCTCAAATTCGGCGATCGCTTTGTCGGCGCGCCAGATAAACATGCCCGCGTTCCAGCTATACAAGCCCGATTGGATGAAGGCTTCGGCGGTCGCGGCGTCGGGCTTCTCGTGGAAGCTCTCCGATCGATAGGCTTCCATCGCCCCGAACTCGCCGAGTCGCTCGCCGCGCTTGATATAGCCAAAGCCCGTCGCCGCATAGGACGGCTTGATACCGAGCGTCACGATGTGTCCCTGCTGCGCGAAATGTTCGGCGGTGCGCAGGCTTTCGAGGAAGTCGCCCTCACGCGAAATGTGATGATCGGCGGATAAGACGGCGATCACCGCGTTCGGATCGCGGCGACCGATGACGAACGTTCCGAGTCCGGCGGCAGGGCCACTGTTGCGCGGCTCTGGCTCGACAATAAAGTTTTCGGCGGGCAGGGCGGGCACATTCTCATGGAGCGCGGCGGCTAGGTCAGGGCCGGAAACGATGAAGATGCGATCGGGCGTCAGGAGATCGTAGAGCCGCTCGACCGTAATTTGAATCATCGTGCGTTCTTCGGTCAGAGGCAGCACCTGTTTCGGGCGGCTTTTACGGCTCAACGGCCACAAACGGGTGCCGCCGCCACCGGCCATTATGAGTGCATAGAAATGATCCATCATGAACAATTACTCCTCGTTGATCAGAGCACCCTTACCGTTTTGGTGAGGGTGGCGGGCGAACCCGGCGTGGTCGCCCGTTGTCTCAGCGCGTGTAGCTTTTGACGCCCACCGCGCGAATCAGGCCGCGCATGTCCAGCAGCGTAAGCGTCGCCGTGACCTGACCGATTGGCAAGCCAGTTTCCGCCGCCAACTCGTCGATGTACTTGGGCGTCGCGGTGAGGGATTGTAACAATAACGCCTCTGGTTCGCTCAGGTCAACTGGCACATCTGACGGAAACCTCAATGCTGGCTCAATACTCATCGAATCTGGGGGAGGATCGGGCGCGGTGATTTTGCGGCGCGCGCGCGCGGGTGCAGGGATAACAGCTTGATCGGGTGCGACGGTGGCCGCCAGCGATCCTTTTTTGCCGCCCACAGTCAACTCGGCCAGGATGTCATCGGCGCGGTAAATTAACTTGGCCTCACCCGATTGGATCAGCAGGTGCGTGCCCTGACTTTCGGCGCTGTAAATGCTGCCCGGCACGGCGAACACCTCGCGCCCCTGATCGAGCGCGGCGCGGGCCGTTCCGAGTGCGCCGCTGTGAGCGGTCGCCTCGACCACCAACACGCCCAGTGAGATGCCGCTAATCAGGCGGTTGCGCATCGGGAAGTTACCCCCATCGGGCGGCGTTCCGAGTGGGAACTCGGTGATCAGCGCGCCATTTTTGACGATTTCGGCGGCCAGTGCGCCATTGGTGGCGGGGTATACGCGATCAATGCCATGTCCCAGGAACGCGATCGTGCGTCCGCCATTGCCGAGCGCGGTGCGATGGGCGGCGCTGTCGATACCTTTTGCTAGACCGCTGACGATCGTCAGGCCGCTTGTGACGAGCGCCGCCGTCAGTTCTTGCGCCGCTTGCAAGCCATAGGCGGTTGGACTGCGGGTGCCGACGATGCTGAACGCGCGCGAATCGGCTTCGGTCAGCCGGCCCCGGATATATAGCAGCGGCGGCGGACTATCGATCTGGCGCAGCAATGCCGGATATTCATCGTCGAGCAGCGTGATGGCGCGCGCGTCGAACGGCGTAAGTGCGGCCAAATCCGCATCTAGATCGGCGGTTTGGCGCGCTTTGACAAAGGAGTCGCAAGCGCGTCGATCGGCGATGGCGTTGAGCATTTCGCGTTCCGGGGCGTGCCATGCCGCCGCCAGATCAGCGTTGAAATACTTGATCAACGAATTGAAACGTGCCGCGCCTATCCCGTTGATGCGATTGAAGCCGATCCAATAGCGAAGCGCGGCGGCATCCATCGTATGCGTATCGTTTCGATGCTAGTCAAGCAAGCCGGGCGGCGGATCAACGATCATCAGCCCCGCTTCGACATCGATGTTGATCAAAATTCCGGGCACCGCCGGGATCAGCACCTCGCCGCGAATCTCGCCGCGAATCACGTACACATCGTTCGCGCCCGTCTCGATAATATCCACGACGCGACCGAGCACTTCGCCCGCGACCGTTTGTGCCTGCAAGCCCATCACCTGGAATAAGTACACTTCGTCGTCGGCCAGCGGCACGGCATCGGCCAGCGAGACGAATACATATTGCCCGCGCAGCAGTTCTGCTGCATCCCGATCTTCGACGCCGCGCAGCCGCAGCAGCCACGACGCCTGTTTTTGCGGGCGCGCGCCTTCGACACGATACGGACGTGGGCGATCGGGTTGTTCGGCGGAATGGGCGAGATAAACTTTTTGCAGTTCGCGCAGACGTTCGGGGAAATCGGTAATAATTTGCAGGCTGAGTTCGCCGCGCACCCCATGCGGGCGCAGAATCCGGGCGATGATCAAGTAGTGCGGCGAGTCAGCCATCGGCGCTCACACGATCTCAAGCGAGATGCGCGTGCCCTGCTGGGTGGCGACGAGCCGCAGCAGCGTCCGAATGGCATTGGCGACTCGTCCGCTTTTGCCAATCACGCGCCCCATATCTTCGGGCGCGACGTGCAGTTCGAGGACGATCGTGCTGCCGTGTCGGGTTTCAACGACTTCGACGGCCTCCGGGTGATCGACCAGCGAGCGCGCAATATATTCGACCAATTCTTTCATAAAAAACGACCTTTTACGCCCGGGGCTAAAGCCACCGGGCTGAAGACAAATTTTGGAGAGACTGATCCGTCCGCATCTCTTGATCACTCATATAGTTGCCAACACCAACCTCTCAAAAACTTGGTTTCAGCCCGGTGGCTTCAGCCCCGGGCGCACGATTGAAATCCCCCTTCCGTTGTGGAGAGGGAGATGGGAGGTTTTAGCTCTCTGCGCCCTCGACCGTCAGGCTTTCCGGCTTCTTGGTCGGCGCGAGGTGGACGGTCTTCGGGCTGCCAGGACCGCGCTTGACCTTTTCGGCGGCGGCTTCGGCGACCAGCGCTTCGATCGCTTCGCCCTTGCGCAGACGCTCCAGGCGAGCATCGGTGCCGAGCCACGCGAGGATGCGGACGACCGGCTCGCTGGGCTGCGCACCAACGCTCAGCCAATAGAGCGCGCGCGACTCGTCCAAGTCCATGGTGGTCGGGACGGTACGTGGGTTATACAAACCGATGTTCTCGATGAACTTGCCGTTGCGGGGGCTTTCCCGATCGGCGACGACGATACGATAGACGGGCTGCTTTTTGAGGCCAATACGGCGAAGGCGGATACGAACCATCTTAACTAATCTCCTGACGAGTCCGGTGTTGCGGACGCTCTGAACGGGTTTTCGATCGAAATCACTGGCAAAATCAACTACTGGCGAAACATGTTGCCCAGATTGGGGCGTCCGCCCTTGCCGAGCATCTTCATCAAACGCTGCATCTCGCGGAACTGCTTGAGCAGCGCGTTGACCTCTTGGATTCCCTCAAGCTCTTTTTGCGGATACTTGGGGCTGTTCACGTAACCCGCACCGCGTGCCACCCGACGTTTGCGGCTGGCATTCAAAAGGCGCGGATCGCGGCGTTCCTGCGTGGTCATCGAGCGGATGATCGCCTCGATGCGCTTCATCTGGTTTTCGGCCTCGTTTTGATCGATCTGATCCTTGAGCTTGTTCATGCCGGGAATCATATCGAGCAACTGGCCGAGCGGGCCCATCTTCTTGACCTGCTGCATCTGCGCCAGAAAGTCTTCGAGGTTGAATTCGGCTTTGAGGAACTTCTTTTGAAGCCGCTCCGCTTCTTTCTCGTCGAACGTTTCTTGCGCCCGTTCGATCAGCGTCATCACGTCGCCCATGCCGAGGATGCGCTGTGCCAGCCGATCGGGGTGGAAGACTTCGAGGCCGTCGGGCTTTTCGCTGACGCCCAGAAACTTGATCGGCACGCCCGTCACGGCGCGCATACTGATGGCCGCACCGCCGCGTGCATCACCATCGACTTTGGTCAGGATCAAGCCTGTGATGCCGACGCGCCCATTGAAGCCTTCGGCGATGCGGACGGCTTCCTGCCCGGTCATCGAGTCGGCGACGAGCAGAACTTCGGCGGGCTGCGTGCGGCGCTTGATCTCGACCAACTCGTCCATCAGCCGATCGTCGATCTGGGTACGGCCAGCCGTATCGAGTATCACGATCGTCGCGCCCTGCTCTTTGGCGACTTTGAGGCCGCGCTCGCAGATGTCGGGCGGCGAGGCGCTCGTACCTTCCTCGTAGATCGGGATGCCCAACTGCTTGGCGAGCGTCTTGAGCTGATCGACGGCGGCGGGGCGCTGCGTGTCGGCGGCGATCAGGAACGGGCGGCGGCCTTCCTTGCGCATTTTGAGCGCCAGCTTGGCGGCCATCGTCGTTTTACCCGCGCCTTGCAAGCCGACCAGCATGAATACGCGCGGCGTCGCACCGCTGAGCGAGAGCGTGCCGCCTTCACCGAGCGTCGCCAGCAGTTCGTCATGCACGATCTTGACGACCATCTGGCCGGGCTTGAGTGCCTTGCTGATCTCCGCGCCGATGGCTTTTTCGCGCACCCGCTTGACGAAATCCTTGGCGACGGGCAGGCTGACATCGGCTTCGAGCAGCGCCAGCCGGACTTCGCGCATCACCACGTCGACATCCGCCTCGGACAGCGTGCCACGCTGTCCCAGACGGTCGAAAATATCCTGAAATTTGTTGGTCAGGTTTTCAAACATGAACGCTCGTCGGATAAAGTCGGATCGACAGACGCTCGATTTTAGCCGATCGGGGGCGGAACGTCAAGGATGGGGGCGGAGTCGTTCCGAACGGCTTGCCCCCGGCGATGCACGTTCGAGACGGACGAGGCAGGCCTCGTCCCTAC
>JBBRMW010000199.1:0-11280 GCA_038230635.1 Aggregatilineales bacterium
ATTCCGGTCCTGGCTGTGGTCGTAGTGCCAGCAAATGATCTCATTCTCGTCCGTGTAGGGCTTCTCAGCGATGCTATCGTCAATGATGAGCACCCCGTCCGGTTGCTCGATCTGTCGCACATACGGCTTCACAATCGCCCATAAATCGGCTGACCCCAGTGCTGTTTTACCCAACATCCGCTGGATTTGGTCGTGGCTCACTGCTCCCCCTAACAACCCGGCCAAACCTGTCCCTGTGGTTGGTCCGAAGCTCCTGATCAGGTATTCGCTGTAGATGTCGAGCAGTTCTTTGTTTGTCATTCCCCTATTTTATACCCTCCTGCGTAAGGTGAGTTATAAAGGGATTTTGCGTGTGGAAGCGTTTATCCTTTCGTACTATTTACGACAATTGCATTCCCAAAAGCTATATAATGCAATAGATGGAAGGAATCATGTTCTCGTCTCTAAAGAACAGGAGCGTATTGAATGCAGCGACCACGCGACAAAAAATCTGATTCGACCGCGAAATCGACGAACGTTCACCCCACCGCTTCACTCGCGTCCCAATTCTCTGACGTCACTTCTCTCACTGATACACTCACCCAATCGCAAACACGGTTGATGAATATACAAACACAACACGGCAATGCCGCCGCACGCCGATCGCTGTCCGGAATGGTGAGGGGGCGCTTGGCGGGCACCTCGTATGTGAACCGTTTTGAAGGCCCCGAACACCGCGATCTTGGCGTGGCGGGTTCTGGTGGTGCCGCGACCGATCTAAATGTCGGGACGGATGCTGTGCCGGAGTATCTGACCTATGGGGAGATGGTCGCGGTGGCGGGCGATTTCTTTGAAAGTCTCGACCAGATGCGCGATTTGGCGCGCAGCCAGAATGGACGCGATCAGATTCGCTGGGCACGTTGGAAAGACCTCAATCCGACCGGCGGCGGCGCGGAACCCGCCGTCGATCAAACAACTGTCAAAGATGTGGTAATGAACAACTATTATAGGCTGGCCGCCAATAACATTGCGCATTTCAGCGCGGGCGGTACGGCCAACAATCAATATGAGGTTTACCATCGGCAAGCGTGCCAAAAGGCGTTCGAGTCGGGTGCGACGGGTGACGCGGCGAAATTCGCGGATGCGCGTACCACGGAGGCTTTCGGCAACCATTTTTTGACCGACATGTTTTCAGCAGGGCATGTGCGCACCGAACGGGCCAACATTAAAGCATGGTATACAACCCATTTCCCCCTTGCCATCGACCAATTCATCACCTATATGGCCGTCCATATGCGCGCTTTCCTGACCGGGCATCATGGCGTACTGAATTTCTTCGGTCAGATTCCAAGTCAGGCTTCCATCGAGGGGGATGTTCGTACACTGGGTGGGGCTGCGATCCGTGCCTTTTCACTAGGTGACATTGTATCGCTTGCCTCGCACAACTACGACAACACCAATGGTTTGAACGTCACCTCGGACGCAGGCGCTTCGGGTGCTCCCGGTCCCGTCAACTGGCAAGATTTTGGAGACAATAATCTCAGCCGCTCGTCGACGACGCGCGATATGGCGGTGGCCGCTGTGCGCACCTCGTTGATCGACCTCGATCGAATGCGGGCGGCGGGGGCAGCGGCGCGGGCTGGCGCAGGACCGACCAATAACCCGATGGATACTTTTCCCGTCGAATTGGGCAACTTGGCACCGGCAGCGATTCCGGGTCGGCCAGCGGTACCCTATGCTGCCGAACGCCTCATTCCGCGTGAGAATCCGACGGCCGGCAATGTGGTGATGCACTGGGAATGGGGTTCGTTGAATCCCGAACTGCGCACAGCGGTCGATGCGGCGGTCAAGCACGATGTGGCCGATGCGCTCAACGAAAAAGCGGCAGCACTGCCAGTGGCAACGACGGAACAGCAGCTAAAGAAAGATGCACTGGACGATTTGGTGACGCATTTCAGGGCGCAGGGCATTCTGGCGATCGAAGCGGCAGTCCATGCCCCGGCCGGCGGCACGACACCCGTGCCGGCTGCGGCGGGCGGCACACCCTAATTTGGCGCGCATGGAAATCTATCCATCACGGTTGGACCGGACGCGCAAAGACGCCCAAATGATTGGCGACGGCGCGCTCCCGACCCACTATCTCTGCGTCGATCGGCGAGTTCAGCACAATCGACTCGCCGGGTTTCCCTTGCATAACCATCGTGGATGATCCGCCACCGTCCATGTTCATAGCGATGACACCGCCAAAATCAGCCGCAATCCCGCTTAACTCCTGGACGGTGACGCCCTCGCTGTAACTCGGCTGACGACCATCGACCGTAATCAAAATCATGGTGTGACCGGTTTTATCAAGCGCGATTGCGGTGCGCGGTTCCAGATCGGTTCGCGGATCAACATCGAGTGAGCCGGGATCATCCCATTTGCCATCTTTGAGGATCATGAAAAAACCTGGGATTGCGTTGTAAATATCTCCACTCGGTTTTTGAAAACTCGCAGTATTATTGGCGGAAATGTATAACACGGGTAAATAGAGTCGCGTGGTGGAGTAGGTCGCTCCGCGCGAACTCACGAAGCCACGCACGTTGACCGGATCGCCAACATGCGGGTAGTAATCCAAAAAGTGCGCGCGCCAGGGTTCAAAATCGCTGCCATTGATCGCCAATTGGACGCCAAATTCCTTCAGAAATTGTGAGGTTGTCCGCGCCCGCAGATGGAAACCACCTTCCAACTGTTCTGGCGGCGTGACCATAAAACTGATTCCTGGTGCGGTTAAATCAACGCGCAACACATTGATCACCAGGGAACGGGGATCCGTGCGAAGTTCGCGGGTAAACGTGACCCCTTCAAATAACTGCTGACTCACCGCAGGCGGCAGTGGACGGTGTGTGTACCAAAATCGATAGCCGAGTCCGGTGATGAGACTGAGACTGACGAGCAGCGTCAAAGTCATCCCCAATACGGCGAATCGACGACGATGTGGACGCTGTGTTTTCCGTGTGATGGTTGCGAGGAACGCGAGGGTAAGCAGTGCGCATACTGAAGCGGTAATCAGGGCAAAGTCAAGCATGGCGATAACCTCGATCGGATGTCTTCCAAGAAAAATGCCCCCACACCGTGATTCTGGTTTGGGGGCACTAAATATCTGATCAGATTCGGCGAGGGTTTTTACGCCATGCTAGGCGCGGTGCCGAACTTTGGCGGCGCGTCGCTGCTGGTCTCGCGGTTTTGCTGTGAGCCTAGCTGCGAATTGGATTGCACCTGGTGTCGCAGCGCTGACGGACGACCACCCATCAGTTCGAGGAACTCTTCGCGGTTGATCGTTTCGACTTCGAGCAGGCGGCTGGTGATCAGTTCGAGCTTGTCGCGGTATTCAGTTAGGACGCCGTGCGCACGCTCATGGGCTTCGGTGATCAGGTTGTGGACTTCCTCGTCGATCGACTGTGCGACCGTCTCGCTATAGTCCCGCTGTTCGGAGATTTCACGCCCCAGGAAGACCATCTCCTCGGATTTGCCGAACACGCGCGGGCCGAGTTTGGTGCTCATGCCCCAGCGGGTGATCATCGAGCGCGCGATCTTCGTCACCTGATCGAGATCGTTGGACGCGCCGTTGGTGATCTCGTTGAAGACGATCTCCTCCGCCGCACGACCGCCGAGCGATCCGGCCATCATGTCGCGCAGTTCGCCCGTCGTCATCAGAGAGGTGTCATTGTCGGGCATACTCCAGGTCACGCCACCCGCCATGCCGCGTGCCACGATCGTGACTTTGCGGACAGGATTACATTTTGGCAGCATGTGCATCACGACGGCATGGCCCGCTTCGTGATAAGCAATTAGGCGCTTTTCTTCCTGCGTGAAGATATGCGATTTGCGCTCCGGGCCGAGCAAGACGCGCTCGATCGCTTCTTCGCAATCGCGCATGGCGATACTCTTTTTGTTCTTGCGTGCCGCCACGATCGCGGCCTCGTTGACTAGGTTTTCGAGGTCAGCACCGACGAAGCCGGGCGTCGATTTCGCCAGAATGGACAAATCGACATCCGAGGACAGCGGCTTGCCGCGTGTATGCACTTTCAGGACGGCTTCGCGGCCACGCATATCAGGCCGATCGAGGATCACGCGCCGATCGAAACGACCGGGTCGGGTGAGCGCCGGATCGAGAATATCGGGGCGGTTGGTGGCGGCAACAATGATGATGTTGGTATCGGTGTCGAAGCCGTCCATCTCGACCAGAATCTGGTTGAGCGTTTGCTCGCGTTCATCGTGACTGCCGCCGAGTCCTGCGCCACGATGACGACCCACCGCGTCGATCTCATCGACAAAGATGATGCATGGGCTGTGGCGCTTGGCCTGATCGAACAGATCGCGCACACGACTCGCGCCGACGCCCACGAACATCTCGACGAATTCCGAACCGCTAATGCTGAAAAATGGCACGCCTGCCTCACCGGAGACGGCCTTCGCCAACAGCGTTTTACCTGTACCAGGGCTGCCGATCAGGAGGACGCCCTTCGGGATACGCGCGCCTAATTGAATGAATTTATCTGGCTCTTTGAGAAATTCGACAATTTCGCGCAGTTCTTCTTTGGCTTCGTCTGCGCCTGCCACATCGTCAAAGGTCACGGTCGGCTGATCGCCGGTGAACATGCGCGCGCGGCTCTTGCCAAACGAGAGCGCCTGATTGTTCGTACCCTGCGCCTGCCGGAGCATCAAGAAGATGAAGCCGCCGATCAACAACAGCGGCAAGAACAATGAGAGCAATTGCAGGATCGGCGTCAGGTCGCTGGGAGCGGCGTACTCGATCTTGAGCTTGGGAATCAGCTCTTTGGGGACGCCCAAAGCAACGAGCTGCTCTTGCAGGTTGCTGTTCGGGTCTTTGTGCGTGAGTGCGGGTTGTGAGCCGTTGACATAGGTCACATGCACATCATAGGGACCCACCACCGAAATATCTTGGAACTGGGTGGGGTCGGCGATAATCTGTGCGGCCAATACGCTGATCTTCATATCAGTGGGGGCGGGCTGTCCGTTGCCACGCACACCCAGAATAATCGCCATGACGGCGATGGCAATCAAGATGTACACGAACCAATTTCTAAAGCGGGGGTTATTCACAGTGTAACGGGCGCAAACGCTGCCACGACGGGTCGCGTGCGCCGCCTCCTTTCTGAGACGCCACTAACGATACAGTGCAATACTTCAGGTACTCAGCAATACACACATTATACCAATTTCCCGCAGGTTTTGCAGTAACGATCTGATTCTGATGGTGTTCTAATCCAATTGAGGATAAGGCATAAACTTAGATGAGGTCAAAGACGGGTTTCACCTTACTACCCAAGGGGCGGTTGTTTATGAAATTGACAAAACAATCAAGTTCCAGGCGTAGAGCGCCAAGATAATAGGGGAACTGCACTGAAGATTTGCGTGATCAAGGAAGTGAATGACACAAGCACCCGTCCCTATCCTGGATTTTTACCGCGCATCTGTGCAGTCTACCCCTCACCACACTTACCCAAGGGTCCGGGTTTCCTCGCTCAGAGTGCAGCGCTCGTGCCATTCTGCGATACGAACCGATAGCCAATGCCCGGTTCATTCACAATATATGTTGGGCTGCCCGGATCGCCTTCGATCTTCTGTCGCAGCCGCCAGATTGTCGCCCGCAAAATGTGGACATCCTCGCTATATTCGTTTCCCCACACCTTCGCCAGCAGATAATCGTGGGTAAGCACACTGTTAACGTTCTCGCACAAAATCACCAGCAGCCGATACTCCGTCGGAGTCAGGTGAATATGCTGCGTCCCGACCGTCACATTGCGTGCCAGCAGATCGACGCGCAAGCTGCCGTTGACGTAGACGGTTTCGCGCCGCGCAGTCGTCTCCGGTGGCCGCGCCCGCCGCAGCACCGCCACGATCCGCGCCTGGAGTTCGCGGTTGCCGAAAGGTTTCGGCAAATAATCGTCCGCGCCCATCATCAACGCACGCACCTTGTCATCTTCGGTATCCAGTGCCGTCAGCACAATGATCGGTACCTCGGAATTCTGGCGGACGCGCTCCAAAACCTCGAAGCCGTTGATATGCGGCAACCCCAGATCGAGCAAGATCAGATCGAACTGATGCCGCTGCACCTGTTCGAGCGCTTGCACGCCATCGTTGGCAACCAACACATCATAGCCCGCCATTTGCAGGCTGCTCCGCAAATAGCGCGAAATCCGCGATTCGTCTTCGACAGTCAAGATAAGGGGACGCTCACGAGTGCTCATAATGCCTAATTTCCGCAGTGCCGCCCTAAATGGGGACGTAACGCTCGCCTATAGTTACGGAAACTATTATATGCGTATTTGCCGCTTCAAGGCAACACGTTCAGATGTGCGAGTAAGGCTTCGGTTGCCAGCAAGTAACTGCGCCAGCCGAAACCCGTGATCTGGCCGATGCACACGGGCGCAATCAGCGAGGTATGGCGAAACGCCTCGCGCGCGTAGACGTTCGATAAATGCACCTCAACGACCGGCAACGCCACCGTCGTGATCGCGTCGCGCACCGCCAGCGAGGTGTGTGTATACGCGCCCGCATTCAGAATCACGCCCGCCGCCCATATCCGCGCGTCGTGCAGCGCATCGACCAGCGCACCCTCATGGTTCGATTGAACGGTGCGCACTTTGACCCGATAGCCATCCGCGTGCATGGTTACACGCTTTTCGATCTCGGCCAGCGTGACTGCGCCATAAATATCCGGTTCGCGGATGCCCAGCAGGTTCAGGTTTGGCCCATTGAGGAGCAAAATTTCGATCATCATCGCGGCGATTCTCCGAGTGGGCAACATCCAAATACGCACCATCGGCGCAATGATAACCCGTGTTTCGCCGCGAAACAATGCGCCAATGCTCGGCAACGTAGGCGGGCATAGTCGAGTCTGTCAGGGTTGTATGCTCGTCCTACCGCTTGCCGAAAATCAGCGTGAGCGCGATGGCGAACATGATGCAGCCGATGATCGTATCGAGGACGCGCCACGTCAGCGGCTTTTTGAACAGCGGTGTCAGCCAGCCAGCACCATACGCCAGCCCGAAAAACCAGATCAAGGAGGCCAGCATTGCCCCCGCGCCGAACCACAATCGTTCCTCGATCGGATATTTCGCGCCGATGCTGCCAATGATCACGACCGTATCCAGGTAGGCGTGTGGATTCAAAATACTGAACGCCAACGCCGTCAGCGCCGCCGCTCGCACCCCCGACAGCGGCGCGGATTCCTGCGTCGCTTCTAGCGCGCCCGGTTTCCAGGCCGCTCGAAACGACCGCACGCCGAAATAGATCAAAAACAGCACGCCGCCCCAGGTCGCCAACGTCGTGAGCAGCGGCGTCGTAGCGAATAACGTGCCCAACCCCGCGATCCCCAGCGCGATCAGGAAAAAGTCGCCGAGGCTGCTGACGAGCGCCACCGGAAACAGATATTCGCGCTTCAAACCCTGCCGCAGCACGAAGGCGTTTTGCGCACCAATGGCGAGGATCAAACCAATGCTCGTCCCGAACCCTTGCAATACCAGCGGAAGTATCGTTTCGGGCAAATTTAATCCTCGAACAGACCATCAACAAAATATTCTGGGTTAAATGCGATCAGATCGTCAATGCTTTCGCCCAACCCAACATAGTGGATCGGCAGTCCGAGTTCCTGTTGAATCGCAAATAGCATCCCGCCTTTGGCACTGCTATCGAGTTTCGTGATGATCAAGCCCGTCACCTGCACTGCCTCAGTGAACCCTTTGGCCTGTGCCAGTGCGTTTTGCCCGGTCGTACCATCCAGCACGAGCAGCGTTTCGTGCGGCGCATCCGGCACCACCTTCGACATAACGCCACGAACCTTGCGCAACTCTTCCATCAGGTTGTAGCGATTGTGCAAGCGGCCAGCCGTATCGACCAGCAGCACGTTCGCGCCGCGTGCTTTGGCTGCGCTCACCGCATCATAGACGACCGCGCCCGGATCGCCGCCCGGCAGCCCCGCGATCACCGGGACGCCTGCCCGTTTGCCCCACAACTGAACCTGCTCGATCGCCGCCGCCCGGAAGGTATCACCCGCCGCGATCATCACATTGCGCTGGTAAAGCGTCAGACGGTGCGCCAGTTTACCGATTGTCGTGGTCTTGCCCGATCCGTTCACGCCGACGATGAATACCACCGACAAATCGCGGCCACTGACGTTTAGCGGTGTCGGCGTTTTGAGCAGCGCCCGCAGTTCCTCTTTGAGCGCGGCCCGCAACTTGTCTGGCTGCTTGATCCGCTCACGGTTTACGCGCGCGCGCAGTCGATCGATCAGCAGCGCCGTCGTCGTCATGCCCACATCGGCCTGCACCAGCAGCGACTCGATGTCTTCCCATGTCTCTTCCGTGATGTCCGTCGCGCCGCCACCGGTGAGCGCCTGCGCGATCCTGCCGAAAAAGCCCTGGCGTGTGCGTTGCAAACCAGAGCGAAATTTGTCATCCGCCATGAAAAAGCCTCGTCTCGGATTGTTCAATGCCTCTCGAATGAGTATAACGCACAGGACTGTCGCAAAGTTGTCGGACACGGCAGGTCATATTCCAACAAAAACGGCAGCTTTTGTAGGGACGCGGCCTGCTGCGTCCGTCTACTGCCACGAATTCACTTGCAATCGCCCTGATATTACGTACCGTAACGTGGTAATCATCATCCGCACGGTTTATAATCACCCCATGACTTCTGATCAACTTTCGCATATTGATTCGACGGGTGCGGCGCGGATGGTCGATGTCGGCGCGAAACCCGACAGCGAGCGAATCGCAGTGGCGGCGGGGGACGTTCACATGCGCCCCGAAACTTTGCGTTTGATTCAGGCAGGCGCGATCAAAAAAGGCGATGTGCTTACTGTCGCGCGCATCGCCGGGATCATGGCCGCCAAACGCACCGCTGATTTGATTCCACTATGCCATCCGCTCGCCCTGACGCACCTCGACGTACAGATCACGGCGGACGAGCGCGAATCGATGCTGCGAATCGAGGCGACCGCGCGCACCATCGGCAAAACGGGCGTCGAGATGGAAGCACTGACGGCGGTGAGCGTCGCGGCACTGACCATTTACGATATGGCGAAGGCGGTAGACCGCGAGATGCGCATCATGAACGTCCGGCTGCTGGAAAAACATGGCGGCAAGAGCGGGGATTTTGTTGCGTCATGAACGTCACCATTTTATTGTTTGCCGCGCTTAAAGACCGGGCGGGCACCAATCGCTTGCCGCTGAGTCTCATTGATGATTCGGCCACACTGGCCGATGTGCGCCTCGCGCTGAGCGCCGCCGTGCCACCGTTGGCCGAATCATTGGGGACGGCGGTCGCCTCGATCAATCAGGAATTCGCGTTCCCGGCTGATCCCGTCCACGACGGCGACGAGATCGGCTTTTTCCCGCCCGTGAGCGGTGGCGCTGACTCTGAAACGACTCTGCCAGAGCTTTATCAGGTGAGCAACGATCCAATCGATCTGAATGCGCTGACCCGTGCCATCACGACACCCGCGACTGGCGCAGTCTGCCTGTTCAGCGGTGCGGTACGCGGCGAAACCAGCCTTGACGCCGCCGGGTCTGGACATCTGGCGCATACCGCCTACCTGGAGTACGAAGCCTACGAGTCGATGGCTGTCGCCAAGATGCGCCAAGTCGCCGCCGAAATCCGTGCGCGCTGGCCGCTGGTGTTAGGTATAGCCATCGTTCAGCGGATCGGCAAGTTGACGGTAGGTGAGCCAACCGTCCTGATCGCGTGCGCCTCCGGCCACCGCGATCAGGGCTGTTTCGAGGCGGCGCGTTATGGTATCGATCGCCTCAAGGAGATTGTGCCCGTCTGGAAAAAAGAGGTGGGCGCGGATGGCTCGCAGTGGATAGAAGGCGCATATCAGCCAACGCCCACGGATCGCGCCGACTAGGAGCGACTGCCCGCCAGGAATTATGAGCATACTCACTTCTGTTACCTGATCAGGTTTGTCAAATGGAATATCATACTCCACGCCCAAAGGTCGATGAACGACCAACCGCCTACGCTGATCGTGTCGGACGGTGGTATTTGTCTCGGTTTCCAGCCAAGAAAGCGCTTGGTCAATATTTCACGCCTATCCCTATCGCGCAATTCATGGCGCACCTGATCACACCGCCGGGCAACCCTGTGCGAGTTCTTGATCCTGGATCAGGGGTAGGTATATTGTCATGTGCTTTGTGCGAAGGGATCACTCACGACGTTGATCTGGTGGTATATGAGGTTGATCCCGACCTTATGGATTGTTTAGAAACGTGTCTTCGGTATGTGCAAGCATGGATGAAAGCACGCAGACGCACCCTTGTTTTTAGGATTGTCGCAGGCGATTTCGTCCTATCGCACGCAGGGGTGCTGGAATCCAAGCCACAACCCATGCTAGATATGTTTGATCAGGCCCCACCGAGTAAAAATGGTCTTTTTGATCTCATCATTGCAAATCCGCCCTATTTCAAACTCAACAAATCCGATCCACGTGCCAGGGCGGCTGCAACAATCGTGCATGGGCAACCGAATATCTACGCGATATTTATGGCGATTGGTGTGACTCTCCTTAAGGAAAATGGACAGCTCGTTTATATCACCCCGCGTAGTTATGCGGCGGGCAGCTATTTCGCACGTTTTCGAAGCTACTTCTTTTCAAGAGCACGTCCAGTGGCAATTCATCTGTTTGATTCACGGCGGGATGTTTTTGGTGAGGTACTGCAGGAATCAATTATTTTACTCGCCGAGCGCTCTTCTCAGGATGGCCCAGTTACGATCACGTCAAGTAACAACGCGGCAGATTTCGCCCATCTGGTGAGGCGATCCCTCTCACTGTCTGAGGTGTTGAACGATGAATATGTTTTACATCTGCCAATTTCCGAACAGAACGATCAGATTATGGCAATTGTGCGCGCCTGGGGTTTCTCTCTACATGATTACGGGATGAAAATCTCGACTGGCCCGGTAGTACCTTTCCGTGCCGTATCTTTGATCTCAGGCATCGGTACAGTGCCTGAAACACATGTGCCATTACTCTGGATGCAGAATGTAAAACCGATGCAAGTCACATGGCCGCTCGCGCGCAAGGGTCAGTACCTCTTGCGAGCAGGCGCTGAAAAACTCGTGTTGCCTAATCGTAATTACGTTCTGCTACGACGATTTAGGGCTCGTAAAAGTATAAATTCCCGCGGTTAGTCCAGGGCACGGGGGTAAAGCGTGTAATTCCACTGCGGACAAACCTCATGATTATGGATGTTGAGGGCCTCGATATCGGCTTTGGATGCTTTTACCCCGGTCTTG
>JBBRMW010000200.1:0-11091 GCA_038230635.1 Aggregatilineales bacterium
AACCTCACCCCCTCTCAGTAACCACAGTGAGGGGGTGTCGTGTTGCGAGATTCAATCTTGCGCAAAAGTTCGTGTCATGTTAGTGGAGAATCCAGAGGGCAAGCCTCAAACGGCTGTGCGTCGGTCTGATCATCCTGCTCGCGGCGACTTTTCCGACGGTGCGCGGCGGGGCTGCGCCTACCAGCACCGCGCCCTATCTGTATTATTACTCGCACATGCTCAACGCCGTCGTGATCGAGCGTGCCGACGGCACCGATAGTCGCGTGTTGGCGGCGGGTGTGATGCCCAACGAGTACCAGATCGTCGGTGGCCCCGGTTGGTCTCCGTCGGGTCGCTGGTTCGCCTGGACGAGTGGTACTTATAGTGCTAGTGGTGAGTTATTCAATGGCCCGCGCCCCTGGCTCATCAGCAGCGATGGCAAAGTGCGTTTCCCTCTTATCGAGCAAATCCAATTCGCATCCGAAATAGCCTGGTCCCCCACCGAAGATCTCTTGCTTATCGGCGACGGGAACACGATTTATCTCTTTGACCCGACGAACGGGAAGTTTTTGGCACAATCAAACCTTAATGCACTCCCCACCGGCTCTATCTCGATACTTGATCTGTTGTGGTCATCTAATGGGGCGTATGCCACTTTCGATTACGAGTCTTTTGATGAGAAGACAAAAATTGAGGCCACGCACGTAGGCATGGTTTACAAAGATGGAACAATCATCGATCGCATTGTTGGCAGCGGTGATGTTGATGGTTATAGCGGAATAGCGACATGGAATTCGCCGTCGGAGTGGACCGCGTGGAAAATACTACCCGATATGTTGCATCTGGAAAATCTCATAACAGGTGACGTGTTCGGCACGCCTTTATTTGGACAAGTTATTGAGGATGTTGAATGGCGAGACGATGGACGCTATGCTATTGTATGCACTTTGCCTTCCGACAATACGACGGGATTGGAAAAAGCATGGTTATTGTCTACGCGGGATCGTTCTCTTCAATTTATTGGGGATAGTAAACTTGGCGTCTGCTCGCAACCTGTTTATTATAAAAATTTGAGCAAATACTGGTCGCACGACAATGAATGGGCAGTTGTTTACAGCGCTCAGCCCACGTTGTATATTGTCAACCTCATCAATTTTAAGGTTTTCAAGGTCAGCGTTCCTGACCTTGATACAAGCGGGGTGGATTTCGATAAGACTTTTGCCTGGATCGAGGCCGCTGGCTATCCAACGCCTTCATTTCGCTACTACCATGGTGTCTATCGCCTCGATCCCGTTTCTGGTCAATTGATTACGGTCGCACCTGCCAATATTTACCAGCCCTCGCCGGATGGGCATTATTTGGCTTCCGACGTTTCCGCACCAATGCTTGATATGTTTGGCTTCACTATCGGGCGTTTGAATGTGCGCGATCGATATACGGGTAAGATCGCGCAAATGATCCCCTACGGCGGAGAACGTCCATATGATACGCATTCTGTCGAATGGCATCCGACTCAACCCTGGTTGATCGTCGAGGATGGCGAATATTTATCCGGTGGCGGGCGATGGTATCCAGCCTATCGGGTCGCCAGCGCGGACGGCAAAATTCAACGCGAATTGACCAAACAAGCGATGATCGGCTGGATGCCCTTCGATCCGCCGCCTGATCCGAATGCGCGCCCAACCTCGGCTATCGGACTCCCCGACTTGACACTTTTGGGACACACGGCCACCGTTGCACAGGTCGCTTGGAGTCCTGACGGCACACAACTCGCCAGTGTCGCCTCAGACGGCACACTTCGGCTATGGGACGCGGCGACAGGCCAACCACTGCACATCATCCAATGGCCGGCAGCGGCTGAGCCGTCGGCCTACTTTTCAACATTGTCGGTCATGTGGACGGCAGATGGTACAGGCGTGATAACTGTCCGTGACAAGGATGAAGCCGCCTTATGGGATGCGAAGACTGGCCGCCAGATTATGCGCATTCCCTGCTGCCAGAATGGAATCGGCTCATGGGCAATTAGCAATGATCCAATCTATGGTCTGATCTTGGTTGATAAAAATATAGGCGACAACTTTGAGGCATACGATATGCGAACCGGACATAAGCTTGCCGGTATGCCACGAGCCACCCTTAACGCTTTGTTGGCGGCCAACGCACAAAAGGACGCCACAACGAAAAACCTGTTGTCCAGTTTGCTGACCGATCCAGACGATTCGAATTGGTCATTGACAGGGTCGCTCAGCCCTGATGGACGACTTTTAGCTGCTGTTCAAGAAGGTACTACTGTAAAGCCCGATATGCGCGTTTGGGATCTGGCGACAGGGCAAATCATCAAAGAGGCGAACAGCGGCGGCCATCAGGCGGCCTGGAGTCCCGATGGCAAGCGGCTTGCAACGGCGACCTCCTATTCGATTCAGGTCTGGCAAATCGAGCCATAAGGGGGCGGGCGGCTCTCTCCGCCGATTTTGACCAGCCCCGGCGCTTCCTGCTATACTAACGGCTATGAGTGAACGACGACCCGGCTGGTTTCAACATGCGCTGCGACAGGCGGCGGCGCGCAATCAGACCGAAACATTGGCGATCGCCGCGCTGATCGTGTTCGTGGCGATCCTGATCGGTGCGCTGTATCTGGCACAGGCCACCGCCACCGCTACCACCGGCTTCGAGTTGGAGGGTTTGGTCAAGACGCGCGACTCGTTCCAGCGCAACAAAGAGGACATGATCGCGCAGATCGCCCACCACAAAAACATCACCGATCTGCGTGGCCGCGCCGAAGTGCTCGGTTTCCAGCCGATCACGACGCAAGAATATCTCGTCGTCAGCGGCTATGCACCGAATCGCGCGACTCCCACGCCACAAGTCACCATCGCGCCGACGTATGTCTACGATGAAACCTTCAACGGCTGGCTCAAGGCGCAGTTGGATAAACTAACGGCGCAATTCGATGCGTGGGGCGGACGTGCCAATCCGACCGCTGCCCCGACACCGTGACATGAGCCGAGCGCAATAATGACGTTGATTTTTGAGATCGATCGGATTTATCAAGGCGATAACCGACAAATTTTGGGAGAACTGCCCGAAAAATCGGTAGACCTGATCTTTGCTGATCCACCCTATAATTTACAACTTCAAAATACGCTGCTGCGTCCCAACCTGTCCGAAGTCGATGCCGTCGATGATGAATGGGATCAGTTTGGTGATTTCGCCACGTATGACCAGTTTACGCGCGATTGGCTGACCGCTTGCCGTCGCGTGCTGAAAGATACCGGAACGCTCTGGGTGATCGGTTCGTATCATAATATTTATCGGGTGGGCAGCATCCTCCAGGATTTGGGGTTTTGGTTCCTCAATGACGTGATCTGGGTCAAGACGAACCCCATGCCGAATTTTCGCGGCGTGCGCTTCACCAATGCGCATGAAACGCTGCTGTGGTGCAAAAAATCGAAGGATCAAAAGCACTACACCTTCAATTATCACGCCCTGAAAATGGCGAACGATGAAAAACAAATGCGCAGCGATTGGCAAATCGCGCTGTGTACGGGCGGCGAGCGATTGACGATCGACGGCCAAAAACTCCATACGACGCAAAAGCCGGAAGCGCTGTTGTATCGGGTGATCCTCGCCAGCACCAATCCCGGCGATGTGGTGCTCGATCCGTTTTTTGGGACGGGTACAACGGGTGCGGTCGCTAAAAAGTTGGGGCGACATTACATCGGCATCGAGCGCGAAGCCAAATATATCCGAGGGGCGGAGGCACGAATCGCGGCCATCGCGCCACCAACCAGTACCGATGATGAAGTGCTCGGCAAATTTGCGACGAAGCGTTCTGCGCCGCGCGTCGCCTTCTCGGCGCTGCTCGAAAACAGTCTGTTGGTGCCCGGCGCTACACTTTATTTCGACAAGAATCTGGGCAAAGCAGCCACCGTGTTAGCGGACGGATCGCTACGCACCAGTGACGGCGAACGCGGCTCGATTCACAAAATGGGCGCGCGCATCGGCGAAGTCGCCGTTTGTAATGGCTGGGAACACTGGTACTATGAAGGTGAGCGCGATGAACTACTCGTGCTCGATGGGCTGCGCGAAAAGATACGGAAAATGCAGGAGCGCTAACGCGGCCTTGAAAAACTATTGAAAACTAGGGCGTGTCTGCAAACCCCTCTATCCCCCGGCCCCTTTCCCCCACGCAAGCGGGGGGAAAGGGGAGTCAAGCCCCTCGGCCCGCCTGCGTGGGAGAGGGGTTGGGGAGAGGGGTCAGCCGCCCAAACACTTTGCAGACACGCCCTAGTTCTACAAGCGAACTTACGATTTGACCAATCATATGCCACAGATTTACCTCTCCCCTCAGTCCCCCTCGCCGTGATTACGGAGAGAGGGCGGAGGTGAGGTGAATCCTTCTCACTTCCGGCCATAATCGGCGGGATTCTCGCCCCAGGTATCGGTCTCCCATTTGAGAACGGGGTTCGTGTAGGTGTTCGTGCGCAGCCAGTTTTCGGCTTCCGCGATCTGATCGAACAGCGGCGCATTGGCGGGACTGCGTTCGTGCGACGTGCGACAGGTCTTCACGCGCACCCAACTGAGCGCCGTCACCGAATCCGAGTAGATCGGGAGGGTGAGCGCTTTTGTCTGGCAGATGCGCAGTGCCTCGACGATCGCCAGAAATTCGCCGATGTTGTTGGTACCATCGGGATACGGGCCGCGCCGAAATATTTCCGTGCCGCTGAGCGTTTCGACGCCGCGATATTCGACCGGGCCGGGCACGCCGCTGCACGCCGCATCGACCGCGTAGCTTTTGAGGATCGGGCTGGGTGCGTCAGCATTGACGAGTCGCGCGGGATTTTGGCGACTCGGTGGCGATGCGGATTTTGAAGGAGCAGCGTAAGGTCGGCTGAAGGCATCCTGAGCTTGGGCGCGGCTCTCGAAGGCTTTGAACTGCGCGCCCGCGAAACCTTTCACCTGGGCGTTGCAGTCATCCCAGGTGGTGAAGATACCAGTTTGGCGACCTCGCCAGACGACATAGAATTTTGGCGCAGATTTTTTGCTCATAGCGTATTCGCTCGTTTGTTAGACTCAATGTGAGAAAGCCCCAGAACCTCACCCCCTGCCCCTCTCCGTCCTCACGGAGAGGGGTGTCGCGTAGCTTTGCACCCCCTCGCTGTTACCTACGGCAAAGGGGTTTAGGGGGAGGTTCTCTAGATCGGCCACGCGCGCAAAACGAGTGCGTCGGGATGGCCGGACGGCAACGTAAGCGTATAGTGATTCAGCCCCGCCGGAATCAGCAACGAGCGGCCTTTTTCGAGCGTCACGTCGTTCACCGCGATCGAACCCTCGATCACCGAAAGCACATGCGGACGCCCCGCCAATTCATAGGCCGCTTCCGGCGCGGCCACCCGCATATGATCGAGTCCGAAATATTGCCCTTTCACCAACGGCGTGACCCAGTTACCGCGCTGATCGGCGTATCCGGTCGTTTTGGGATGGATGGCTTCGTGCGGTTGGAAGTCCATCACGGCCAGCGCCTTGTCGAGGTGCAATTGGCGCGGCTTGCCATCGACACCGGGGCGATCCCAATCGTACATGCGATAGGTTGTATCGGAAGTTTGCTGCAACTCGTAGAGCAGAATGCCGGGCCCGATCGCGTGCGGCGTGGTGGCGGGCACGAAGATAAAATCGCCCGCGCGCACCGGGTAATAGGCCATCAGATCGCGGGTTTTCCCCGCCGCGACGCCCGCCCGATAGTCATCTGCTGTCATCGGACGCGATGTGCCATAGGCGATTTGGGCGTCAGGTTCGGCGTGCAGGATAAACCAGCACTCGGTTTTGCCGCGCGGCTGATTTTCGATTGTGCGCGCCTGCTCGTCGTTCGGATGCACCTGAACGGACAGCCATTCGCGCGCATCCAGAAATTTCACGAGCAGCGGGAAGTCGTCGCCCTCGTGCAGGCCGAGCCGATCGCCCCACAGACTGAGGGCATCGCGCAGGGTTTGGCCGGATAATGCGCCGTTGGCGATCACGTTATCCGAATAAATTTCCCACGACTCGCCGATTTTTGCGTCCGTTGGCAGCGTCTTGCCAAGCGTCGTCAGGCCATCACCGCCCCAGGGACGTTCCATCAAAAGCGGTTCGAACAGCAGCGGGTATAAGTCGATCATGGTGCGTCCTTTCAGCCCTTCAACGGCAGCACGAGATCGTAGGGGAAGTCCGTCAGCACGTGCAAGGTACCGTTTTCGTCGAAATAGACCGTATCTTCGACGCGGATGCCGAAGCCGCGATCCGGGTAATATAAGCCCGGCTCGATCGTGAACACGTTGCCGCGCGCCAACGCACCACCGCGCGAAACCATGCCGAGACTGGGCGCTTCGTGGATGTTCAGGCCGAGGCCGTGGCCCAGACTGTGGACATAACCCTCGTTGGTGCCGGGTTTCGAGCGCGGCGTCGGATGGCCGTGCGCCTCGAATACATCGCACACGCGCCCCTGATAGAGCGAGCCGTCGTCGCCGACCTTGATCGAATCGGATACGATGTTGAAGGCTTCCATGACGTGATCATAAGCCTGCTGGACTTCCGGCGTCGCGTGGCCGATCGACCAGGTGCGCGTCATATCATGGAAATAGCCGCTGGCCGTAAGGCGCGGAAAATAGTCGAACACGATGCTCTGACCGGTGCGCAGCGCTTGATCGTCCTCGCCGGAACTGTGCGGCACGCCCGCGTCGCGTCCCTGGGCGAAAATCATGCCGTCGGCGTTTTCGAGGCCGCGTTCCAGGTTGCGTGCCCGAATGAACTGCTTGACCGCGCCGATCGTCAGTTGCGCACCAGCCGCATCGACTACATAACCATCGGAGTCGGCGCGATGATCGGCGATGAAGTCCCAGGTGGCGCGCACAACTTCCGCGCACAGCCGCGCCGCTTCCTTGAGCTGGCCGATCTCGGCAGCGTCTTTGGTTTCGTAGGTATCCTGAAACAGTGCAATCGCATCGTGAGCATAGACGACTTCGACGTTGGGCAGCGTCGGGAACACCTCGTGAATCAGCCACGCCAGATGATTCACATCGGCAGTGCCATAGAAGCCGACGCGCCCAGCCAAGTTCAGCTTTTCAAAGATCGCGGCCATCGCAGCGCGTTCGAGGCCAGGCCGATCGGTTTTATATTGCTGAAAGAGCGCGCTCCAGCCGAAATCTTCCCAGGTGTGAACTTTGAGTCCGCTTTTGGCCGCTTCGTCCACTTCCATGCCGTTGACAATGGCGACCGGATCGTGGCCGCGCACTTTGACGACGTGGCCGCCCGCATCTGCGCCGTTCATCAGATAGTTGCGCTGCATATTCGGCGATTCGTCACCATAGACGAAGATCACGTCGAGTTTGTATTTTTCCATCAGCCGATCGAGATCGGATTTCATCGAGTCCTCTGATATTCTGCGAATTGTTGTTGGTGCGGAAGTTTACCGCGCGTCGACAAAAAGCGCGCCGATCCAGTGCTGGTTTGATTTCTACATTTACGCGGCCTGATGGAGGCGATCGACGGGCATCAGCAGCCGAAACGTTGTACCCTGCCCCGGCGCACTGCTCACTTCGATCCTGCCGTGGTGCATATCGAATATTTTCTTGACGATCGCCAAACCCAACCCCGTCCCGCTTTTCACGAGCGAGCGCGCCTCTGATGAGCGATAGAATCGATCGAAGATGTGCGGCACATCGTCGGCATTGATGCCGATCCCGGTATCTGCTACTTCGATGACGATCCAGTCTGGTTGGCGCAGGGTGCGGACGGTGACGCTGCCCGCCGCAGGCGTGTAATTGAGCGCATTGTCGATCAGGTTGGTGAAAGCACGTTGCAGTTCATCGACATCGGCGGCAACGGCAGGATTATCGGGTGTCGGATCGAGCCGCAGCGTGATTTGCTTTTGGTCGGCTTTGGCGGACAACTGCGCGACGACTTCCGCCAGTAAGCGGTTCACATCGACCGGTTGATAGCTGAGGCCGGGCAGAAAATCGAGGCGCGAAACGGTCAAAATATCCTGGATGAACTTCTCGACCAGAAGCGTCTGCGCCTTGATTTGCTGGATGCGGTCGCGCTGCTGAATAGGATCCTGGTTTTTTTCGAGCAAGTACAGGCTGGTGTTGATCATGGTCAGCGGCGTTTTGATGTCGTGGGAGATAGTGCCCAAAAACTCGCTGAGGAACGAGGCTTTTTCGAGCGCGATTGCCAGCTCGTGTTCTTGCTTTTCAAGCTGCTTGCGGGCGGTGATTTCCTGCGCCACCAATTGCAGCGCGTATAGTTTACCTTGCCCATCGAACAACGGCTGTGTGTTGAGCAAAAACCACTGTTTTTCGGAGCGCACTTCCAGTTCGCCAATATCACCCTTGCCCGTCTCGATCACGCGCTGTGTCTGCTGCCGATGAAATTCAACCAGTTCGGGCCTGAGCACCGCAAACAGCGATCGTCCCACAAATTCCGAGGGCTGACCGCCAAATATATGGGCGAACCGCTGATTGATCAGCACGATGGTGCCAGCGGGTTCGTAGATGACGGTCGAAAGGCCAGTGTTTTCAAAGAGCTGGCGATATTTCGCCTCGTTGGTGCGTAAAATCCCGTCAATCTGGTTGCGTTCGGCTTCTACGTGCTGTCGTTCTGCAATTTGGCGTTCCAATTCTTGATTGCGCTCTGCGAGTTGTTCGTCCGTTTGTTGAAGCTGCCGGAATGTGCGACGAATGCCGCGCGCGGTCATAAACAACAGTGTTGCCGTACCCAGCAGGACGGTAATCTGAATGGTCAGCGTGCCTTCGGGGGTCGATGGGGGGAAGGGTGCGGTGAATAACAAGCCGGCACGTTCGGCGTACAGCAGTGCCAGACCTACCACGATCGTCAGCACGGTAAAGCCGATCGCGTAAGATTCGTCCAGCAAAATCGCGGCCAGGATGATCGCCAGCACATACACGCCGAAACTGTCGGCACGGACGCCCGCGCTGGTCGCCACTGAGACTGTCGTGAGCAGCCATAAGCCACTCGTAAACAACAGGCAGGCGGGTCGCGGCCAACGATACAACGCTATGAAACAGACGGCGCTCGCCACGACGATGATAAATGGAAACAGCGGACGGTTCGTCGGCGATGGCGTGGTGAAAGCGTTTACGATCGAGAGCAGCGCGCCAATCCCGACCGCGATCACGATATGATGCAGCAGCCGAGCGACGCGCGTCTTTTCTTCATCGGCAAAAACCGGAACGGCAGTTATTCGCCTGATTCGTCGCAGCATGGTCATCTTGTACCCACGAAGCCAGTGGTTTCATGTTAATTATAGGCGGATTTTGGGGATTATTTACACGCTAAGCGATTCAAAACGCCAAAAAAGTGCAGGTGCGTTTCCCTGAATGACTCGCAATTGGGCGTTACAATGGACAGCATCATTGAATGAGAATGGATACCATGGTCGAACTTCCGCAAAACGCCGTGCTGCTCCTGATCGATGTGCAGCAGGGTTGGGACGATCCGGTTTGGGGGGCGCGCAACAATGTGCAGGCCGAAGCGAACATCGCGCGACTGTTGACGGCTTGGCGCGACCAGGGGCGACCCGTTTATCACGCGCAGCATGATTCCATTTTGCCGCAATCGCCACTGCGTCCAGGACAGCCGGGTAACGCGATCAAGCCTGCGGCGCGACCTCTGCCCGGCGAGCCGATCTTTCAAAAGACCGTCAACAGCGCGTTTATCGGCACTGATCTGGAAGCACGGCTGCGCGCGGGCGGCATTACGTCGCTGGTGATCGTCGGCCTGACCACCGATCACTGCGTTTCGACGACAACCCGCATGGCTGGCAATCTCGGCTTCCAGACGTTCGTCGTCTCGGATGCGACTGCCACCTACGATCGGACGGGTATCGAGGGTGAACAGTATCCCGCCGAAATTGTCCACCGGATCGCGCTGGCGAGTCTGAATGGGGAATTTGCTACTGTCCTCACAACCGAGGCTTTGCTGGAACGAGTTCGGTGATCAGAATAGGCATCGAGTGCTCACCAAATAACATGAACGGCATAGCTGGCAAATTTTGAGTCATGCGAAAGGATTGGCATTCCCTCATAAATCGCTTGCGAAATCAACAGGCGATCGAACGGATCGCCGTGATGTCGGGGTAATCCATCCAGTTGATAAATATGTTCCAAAATAACGGGAAGTAGAACGATCCGATTGCTGGCCTGCTGCCGAGCGATTTTTTGAGGCAGCGGTGTCGTAAATTTCATTTTGCCCAAATTGATCTTGATCTGCATTTCCCAAATGCTGACATGGCTTAAGAGGATTGTATTGCTCATATCTGCCATGAGCGTCGCCACCTTTGGCGAAAGCAAGTTTGGGCTTTCGGCGAGCCAGATGAGGGTGTGCGTGTCTATCAATAATCTCACGGGTCGCCACCCAACCAGAATTCGTCGGGAAGTGGATCATCGAAATCATCGCTAACCCAGGTCGTCTCCTTGTCCAAACCGAAAATGCGCAATTCGACTTGCCCAGAAGCCACCCGCTCCGTAGACGCCGCAATCGCTGCTTCGATCTCTTGCAACGAGGGTCGGATGCCGTCGGCGCTGTCCACCGATTGTGCGCGGCGGACTTCATTTTCCAGCGCTTCGATCATGAGTCGCCGCATATCCACATGCGCAGCTTGCGCCTGCACCAGCAGTTCTTCGGGAATATCGAGGAGAAGCGGTTTGTCAGTCATATAGCCCTCTGTCGCTATTCGTGCGGTGGATGGTGGTTAAGTCTACCACGAATCGCACTGCGAATTGTCAATCGCCCACGGGGGCGTAAGGAATCTTGTAGGCTTCCAACGATTCGGCATCTTTGAGGGCGTTCTCGCGGATGAGACGTTCGAGGCGGGTAATCATCGGCCCATCGTAATAGCGATGCCCGCAGTTTGGGCAAACACGCGCGGGTACGTTTTCAAAGACATAGAGTTTACCGCCACGAGTGAGCGTCAAGCTGACAGGGCAATTGCGTCTAAACTGAAGAAAGTAAAGACGGCAGATCAGCCATAGGGAGCACTTTAAGCAAATAGTCATTATCCCAGCCAGCCCGAAGTCGTTTAACCTGAATGCCGCCTGTGGCTGATGATTCTTGTTCGAG
>JBBRMW010000201.1:0-11027 GCA_038230635.1 Aggregatilineales bacterium
GTCGTCCCTACCCCATACGCCGTTTTCGTAGGGACGGCGGCTTGCCGCGTCCGCCAGTCCATGGCCTTCAGCCAAAGCGCAGCTCTCGCCCCTAATTCTGAATGCACCCGTTCCAAGTCGGATACGGGCGTATTGAGCAGTTTTGGCGCCTACTTTTCCCAGTACTCGAGTGTGTCAATTTCTGACGAGTCAACTGTATCCATGTCCGACCGTCCTTTCACCGTCCCATCAAACCCATTATAGCAAAATCGCGTCTGACCTCAGCGGCGACTCAGTGCCCAGTCGCGCGAGTAGACGTACACTACCAACCCGATCGCGGCCACCGCATATACACTCGTGCTGATCACGGAAACCGCCAGCTTGCCCGACGTCAGCGTTTGACTAAACAGATCACGGATCGACAGGATCGTGCCCATCACGGGCGCGGCATACCAGCCGAGTCCGGCATCGGGGTTGATGCTGAAGATCGAGATTAACACCAACGCCGGTACCGCCAGTTGGAGCAAAAACAAAAAGCCATTGCTCTCACGATAGCTGCTGGCGACGCTGCAAAACGCCATAACGAGGCCATTCAGCACGATCACGAACGGCACGAACAGCAGCAGCAAAACCCCGATTAAGCCGCCAATCGAGAGTCCACTTTGCGCGATCAAACTGATTGCCGCTGAGGCGCTCATACCCTGTGCGGCCAAAAGCTGTGGCCCGGCTTGCACCACAACCGACAAAAACACGCCCTCGATCAGCCATAAGCCCATCACGATCAGCGATACCACCATCACCGCCGCCAATTTGCCGATTACCATCCCAATCCGGCTGGCGGGTGTAACAAGCAGCGCCTCGATCGTTTGCCGCTCTTTTTCGCCGACCGTCGTATCCACGATCAAGCCCAGCCCACCGCCAATCAACCACGAGGTGAGCGCCAGAGGTAAAAAGATGGCGCCAATCCCCGCATTCGCGGCGTTCCCGCCCGTGACGCCGCTGGTGCTGGCCGATGCGACACTGGTCGCCGCTTGCGTTTCATCGAGTGTGACCGGGGCGAGCCAGTTTCGATCGTGGCCGAGCGACGCCAACCGAGCCGTCAATACCGAGTCATTGTAGGCGGCCACCTCACTGCGTACTGCACCAAGCGCGAGTGTGCTGGCGAATGAGGTATCATGCTGAATCAACTGGAGATGAACAGGTTGTCCTGCATCGAGCGCCGCTTGAAACCCGTCCGGGACGATCAACGTGATCGATTTTGTTCCCGCCGCGTCTGCACTGGCCGCCTCATCCACGATCAGGGCAGGACTCGCCTTGAGCTTGGCGAGCAAACTTGGCGCGGCCCCACTGTTAACGACTGTTACCGCGAAGCCAGTAGTTACCAAATGGGCAGTTTGCGTGCCGATGAAGACCGCCGCCACAAGTGCGATCGCGGGCAAGATGATCGGCGGCGCGAGCAGCCAGAACAGCGTTTTACGATCGCGGCGCAGTTCACGCATTTCCTTGCCAAATACGATCCGAAAAACGGTCCACAACGAAGCCACTGATTCATTCGCTCGCAACATGCCGCTCCTCAATTCGATCCATTGTCTGGATTGTACCCAAGCTATGCAAAAGGGGATCGGTAATAATCCCCGAACTTACGCCGAAATCGCAGCAAAAACCGGAAAATCTGGTATAATTAACACTTCGAATTAGAACGCACGTTCGGGTGCGTTTCACCTGCTGAGAATTGAGGATCGTCCATGACTCGTGAGATCACGATTGCCACCGTTCAGATGAAACCCGAACTGGGCAACAGCGAAAACAATCTGGTCAAGATGTCGGAGTTCATCTCGAAAATTGCTTCGCAGCAAAAAGTCGATTTGATCGTTTTCCCGGAACTGGCAACGAGCGGCTATGAACTCGGCGTCAAGTTCACGGAATTGGCGCAGCGCGTGCCCGGCCCGGCTGTCAATTTGATGTCGCAACGGGCAGCCGATGCGGGCGTTTACGTCGCGTTTGGAATGGCAACCAAAGAAAAAGTAGAGAGCATCCTGTTCAACTCCGCCATCATGGTTGGGCCGGAGGGCGAACTGCTCGGCAGCTATAACAAGGTTCACCTGCGCGGCGAAGAGCGCATGGCCTTCCGCGAGGGCTTCAAACTGCCGGTGATTGATACCGAAGTGGGCAAGATCGGGTTGATGCTGGGCTGGGACTTGGCTTTCCCAGAAGTGGCGCGCAGTCTGGCACTTGAAGGTGCAGAGATCATTTGTGTGCTGGCAAACTGGGAATCGACTCATATGGACGAGTGGAAAACCTACGTGCGGGCGCGTGCCTTTGAAAACTCAATCTTCGTGGCGGCGGCCAATCGCGTTGGCGACGACGTGACCATGAGTTTCGGCGGCGAGTCGCTGATAGTCGGGCCGCGCGGCAAAATCTTTGCGCAGTTAGAACCCGATGCCGAGACGAAAAAGAGTTCGGAAGGCTTCTGTGTGGCGCGCATCGATCTTGACGAAGTGCGTAAATACCGCGAGGAATTCCAAACCCTGCAATCGCGCCAACCCACCGTTTACAAGATGCTCGTCAAGAAGTATTAGCACCTCCGCGATGATGTCGAGCAATAACATTTAGTGTGGGTCCAGGTGTGTGGCTCGCAGCAGATAGGCTGATCTTCATCGAGCCAACGAACTGGTCAACGCTTTGGTAAGTAACAGGAGTCAGAATGTGGATATGGAAACCATTGACTTACGCTCCGATACGGTGACGTTCCCGACACCTGCGATGCGCCGCGCAATGGCTGAAGCGCCCGTCGGCGACGATGTGTATGGCGAAGACCCGACGGTGAACACCCTGCAAGAGCAGGCTGCTGCTCGCCTGGGCAAAGAGGCAGCATTGTTCGTCCCCAGCGGCACGATGGCGAACATCACCGCGATTTTGACACAGTGCGCGCGCGGCGACGAAATTATTGTTGGTGACAAGGCGCACGTCTTTTTGTACGAGGCGGGTAATCCGGCTACGCTGGGTGGCGTTCACTCGCGCCCGCTGCCCGTTCAGCCCGATGGCACACTGGCCCTTGACGCGATCGAAGATGCGATCCGGGGCAATGACTCGCACTTTCCGATTACGCGCCTGATCTGCCTGGAAAACACGCAGGCCGGGGTCGCAGGGGCGCCGCTGCCCCTCGCCTACATCAATGCGGTCGCGGACCTGGCGCATTCACATGGGATCGGCCTGCACATCGACGGCGCGCGACTGTTCAATGCGGCGACGGCAACCCACTGCGATGTGCGCGATCTGGTGGCGGGCGCGGACAGCGTATCGTTCTGTCTATCGAAGGCATTGTGCGCACCCGTCGGATCGTTGGTCGTCGGCTCGAAAGCGTTCATTACGAAAGCGCATCGCGTCCGTAAAGTGTTGGGCGGCGGAATGCGTCAAGCGGGAATCCTGGCGGCGGCGGGACTGATCGCCCTGAATGAGATGCCCGACCACTTGGCCGAGGATCACGAGAATGCGCGGCTGCTGGCGACCGAATTGGCAAGCATCCCCGGTTTGGCGATCGATCTCAAGCAAGTCCAGACGAATATGCTGTTCATCAAACTGACAGATGATTGCCCCCACGATGTCCGCAGCATCTCGGATAGGCTGGGCACGCAGGGGGTGCGCATCAATCCGAATGGCAAACGCCAACTCCGCGCTGTGACTCACAACGGCTTCAAGCGTGAACACATCCCGGCAGTGGTCGCGGCATTTGGCAAGGCGCTGGCGTGAGCTTGCCGTCTCTGAACCCTGACAAACCGGACGCAAAAGTAACATCGCCCGCTCCGATCGATTGGGAGGCGGGCGACGAGGCTGATATAGCGCCGCGCAAACCCGCGTCCGCCGATGACGATCTGCCACATCAGCACCCGATCGATCCGGCGCTGATATTTTTGGTGCTGGTGGGTGTGACGGTGCTCGGCTTGGGTGGCATCGCACCGGATATTCGTTACACGCTGCTGTGGTCGGTGCTGATCATCGCGGGCATTCTGGCGATCCTGTTCGATCACTTGGAAGTCGAAATCCCCAACGCAAACGACATGCTGTGGGGCATCGGCTTCGGCGCGCTGATCGGCGTGCCGCTCATGTTGATCGCGGCGGCGCAGCTTCAACGCACGACGCTTGCCATGTTCGAGAACTCCGCGCCGGCCTTTGTTTTCCAATCGTTGGCGCTGGCGATGCCCGCTGGCGAGACGCTGTTTTTTCGCGGCGCGCTCCAACCCACGCGCGGACTCCTGTTCACAGCCATTGCGGGCAGCGTCTGGTCCGTGATTCTGTTTTTCCCTCAACTGCACGTCACAGAGGTTCCATTGGTGGCGGCGGTTATCGGCTTTGCGTTCGTGGTGATCAATTTCGCGTACAGCTATATCAAGCTGCGCTTCGGTTTGTTCGCGGCCTGGACATGCCAGATGACGATCAATCTGCTGCTGCTGTTTGCCGTGCGTTTCTTCTGATTCGCAGATTGTCTGGTTTTCGAGTATTTTCAGCGACGATTAACGATCAAAAGGACAGAGCATGACGCTGAAAACGATCCACGATCTTCCGAATATTGCGCAGTTTCCGCCAGAATATGACAGCGATCCTGGTACATTCTTGGCGCGCATGTACGAACAATTCGGCCCGATCTTCAAGGGTACACGCTATCAGCAAGAATGGGTGTATATGATCGGGCCAGAGGCGAATCGCTTTGTGTTGTCGGGTAATCGCCTCAAATTCTCACACCACCAGGGTTGGGGTATGGCATTGGGCGTCGTAGCCATGTTGGGCAATGGACTACTGACGATGGATGGCACAGAACACGATCAGCATCGCCGCATGATGAACCCCGCGTTCACGATTGCCTATATGGATCGCTACCTGCCGCTGATGAACCGTATCGTCCATGACCGCACCGCTGAGTGGAACGCAACGGGCACCGTCGATGTGTATGAGGCCGCCCGCAAAATTACGTTCGATGTAGCCGCCGAAGCGCTGATGGGCTTGCGCGTTGGCCCTGAGGTGGATGAGTTTCGTGTCGCCTTTTACGAATTGATGTACCTGGGTGATGGCGTCACCAGCTATGAAGAATATCTCAGCAAGCAGGCAGTATTGCGCTTACGACTTGCTAAGATGCTGCTGCCAAAGATCAAGGAGCGGCGCGCCCAGCCCACTGATGATGTGTTGGGCATGATGATCGCCGCGCGCGACGAAAATGGTCAAGCGTTGACCGATGAACAGATCGTTGCCCATTCCAACATCTTGCTCGTGGCGGGACACGAAACTTCGACGACCTTGAGCGCCTTTCTGCTGCACCAATTGGTCGAAAACCCAGCGTACTTGGCACGGGTGCGCACGGAACAGGATGCGATCCTTGATCGCGATGACGATCCGACCTTAGACGACATCAAACGGATGAAGGTGCTCGACAATGCGCTGAGCGAGGCCGAACGGCTGTATCCGCCGGTGGCTTTTGGGCCACGCGGTGCTGCCGAAGATTTCGAGTTCAATGGCTACCTAATCCCGGCGGGTACACTTGTTGGCTATCAAATCGCGGGCAGCCACCGGCTTCGCAGCATTTTCGCCGATCCCGAAAAGTTCGATCCGGATCGGTTTGCCGCACCGCGCGAAGAAGACAAGAAGTCGCCATACGCACTGGTAGGTTTCGGCGGCGGTCCGCGAATTTGTATCGGCATCAACTTTGCGCAAGTCGAGATGAAGGCGATGGTTTCGTATATCGTGCGCCACTTCGATCTGACGGTCGTGCCCAACCAATCGATCAAAATGATCTACAATGGCACGGGTAGCCCACAAAGCGGGATTAAGATGCATATTCAGGCGCGCAAAAATTGACGCGGCTGACATGAACGAAAATAAGTTGATCGCGCTGGCGGAGGCGGCCTCGCTCGTAGAGTCCGGCGCGATGTTGGCGTTGGGCGGCATGACGCTGTATCGGCGACCGGTTGCTTTCGTGCGTGCGCTGCTCAACCGCCCCGATCGCCCGCGCGATCTGACGCTGTTGTGTTTCACGGCGGGCTATGAATCCGATTTGCTGGTGGGGGCGGGCTGTGTCGCACGCACCCGAACGTGCTACTTCGGCCTGGAGATTTTCGGTTTCGCGCCGATGTTTTCGATCGCCGGGAATGCGGGCACGATCGAGATCGTCGAAGAATCCGAGTTGAGCCTCGCCTTGGGGATTCGTGCGCATCTGAACGGTGTCGGTTATCTGCCCTCGCCCGCTTGGATCGGCACCGATTTGCCGCGTTTGCGCCCAGACGTAAAAACTGTGCAGGATCCGTATTCGGGCGAGACGCTAACGGCCTTTCCGGCGATTGCGCCCGATGTGGCCGTGATCCATGCGCTGAGCGCCGATCGCTCTGGCAATGCACGCCTGAACGGCAATCTGGGCATCGATCGAGAATTGGCCGTTGCCGCAAAAACCGTGATCATCACCGCCGAGGAGATCGTCGATCAGTTGGGTCAGGATGTCGATGTCGTCGGCGCGATGGTGACGGCGGTTGTACACGCTCCGCGCGGCGCATGGCCGACTTCGTGTTATCCGCTGTATCCGATCGGCGGTGGCGAACTGCTGCGCTATATCGACGCCTGCAATGGCGATCGTTTCGAGGCTTATTTGACGGAGGTTTTGCGCACATGATCCGTGCCATCCTTGCGACGATCACCCCATCGAGCGACGGCGAAAAGGTTTCGCTCGATTCGCAGACTGACCGCGAGACCATCGCCAAGATCATCCGGCAAGGTGGTCGCCGCGTCTGGGTGGATGCGGTCGATCCCGACGAATCTGAACGAGGGTGGCTGACCGCGACTTTTAATCTCCCGCCGGCGCTGTTGAGTGCGCAGCCCCCGTTATTCAGCGATGGTCTGGCGCTGACGGCGTGTCTGCCATTTACCTTCTCCGCCAACAATATCTGGAATACGCTGCCTGTCCTGGTGATCGCCAAGCCCGATGTGTTGTTGACCGTCCATGAGGCACGAGTCGCCCCGATCAATCGCGTGTTTGCGCGGGCGGCACAGTCTCCGCTCGATTGGAAAACGAGCACCGCACCGCTGGCCTGGAACGTGATCGTGGCGGTGATCGAGCCGACTTTCACGGCTCAATCGGAAGCGATCAACGCCCTGACCGAATTGAGTCAAAAGGTCGTGAACAATACGCAGTCACGCGCCGTACCAAGCTTAATCGCGGCGATTTATGCACAGCGTTTGCGCGCCGATGAACTGTTAGCGCTCACGGTGGGTTACGATGCGTGGTTGCGGCGCGTGACATTACATCCCTTGTTGGCAACGAGCACAGACCTGGCCGCACAAGCCGAGCAATTGGTGGGTCGTTTGGCGCGCTATCCAACAGTGCTCGATCGGCAGATCGCGGCATTGGCTGAGTTGACCACGTTGGCAATGAGTCAGCAAACCGCCGAATTGATTCGTCGCACGCGCGGCATCGGCGCGATGCTGTTGATCCCGCTGACGATCATTGCGATCACGCAGTTGATGGTCATTTTGCCGCTGACCACCGATTCGGCACTGGCGGCGGCTTTGGCGATAATCGTGATCGCGGTCTTGGTGGCGATCGGGTTGGGACGGCGGCGCGGCTGGCTATGATCCCGACCGACGACGAACGATATGAGGAGATGATCGAAACGATGGCAGACGAACAATTTACCCGCCAAATGCGTGAGGCGGCGCGGTTTCTGGCGGCGGGCGATGGCGAGAATGCGGCGGCGATTTTGGAGCGGCTGCACGAACTTTACCCCGAAGATGTGGACGTGGCGGTGAACTTGGGCGGCGCGTACATTTTGAGCAAACAATACAAACGCGCGATTCCGCCGCTCGAAATGGCGACGACGAAGGATGATCAAAACCCTGCCGCGTGGAATAACTTGGCGGCGGCCTATTTGGGCGTGCTGCCGATTTCCACGCCCGATCAGCAGAACAAGGCGATCGATGCGTATCAGCGGGTGTTGGCGATCGATGCGTTTTATCCGAATGCCCATTACAACCTCGGCTTGATTTACGAGGATCGCGGCGATTGGTCGAATGCCCGCAAGCTGTTCGATGCCGCCGTCCGTGTCAATCCGCACGACCGCGACGCCCGCAATTTGCTCGATAAAGCGGAACGTCGCCTGAGTGAGATGAACTGATTTGGCGAAGGTTAGCGGACGCGGCCTGCCTCGTCCGTCCCATTCTTGTTTTTGCGATTATCTTCTACACCCATTTTGGCGCGCACTGCGTATACTTACTATTAGGGTTTTGTGCCCCATTTGCAAAAGGATAAATATATGGCAAGCGCAGCAAGAAGCGCCCCCCGCACGACAACACCGCGTGCCGCACCCGCACGACGGCAGCTTTCGAGCCGCACGATCCTGGTGGGCGGTGCCGCAGCCCTGTTCGTGCTGACGTTGATCGTGATCGCGCAGGCATTGAACGCCTATAACACGACCTATGAGCAATTTCGCAGTGTGGCCGAGGATAGCACCGCCAAAGTGAGTGCCGCCGAAGCCGCCCTGGGCGCCGTATTCGATATCGATACCCACGCGGCCAGCTTCGTCGCCACCGCGCCCGACAACCAAAATCACTGGAAGGCGCTCGATACGATCCACGCCGCCTATCAGACGTTCCGCGAGCAAATGTTCACGGTGCGCTCGACCTTGCAAAGCGATGACGAACGCAAAATCTACGATCAGATCGATTATTTCGCGTTCGATCAGTTCTGGCAGCATATCGGCAATTTGCTGACCGCTCAACAGCATGGCGACAAAGCGACGGCGATCAACGAATACATCATCTCCGATAACTATCTGCAAAATCAGATCGCGCGCTATCTGCTGCAACTGGAAGCGCTGAATTTCAAGGCGATGCAAGATACCGAGAAAAATGCAGGCGTCGCCATCAATGGGCAGACCCTCTTGCTGGGTGTGCTGGTCATTCTGCTGGCAATCGGTTTGACAGCGCTCTCGTTCTGGCTGCGGAGCAAGGTCAAACGGTTCGTGACACCCGGTCTCGACGTGGCGATGGTGCTGGGGTGGGTACTCGCTATTCTGATGCTGATTGAACTGGCAAGCGCGCCCGGTCAACTGCGCCACATGGTGGATGATGCCTACTACAGTGTCAGTGCCAGCTCGCGCGTGTTGGCGATCGCCAGCGAGGCGAACAGTGCGCAGCGCGGCTCCGTCATCGATCCGACCCACGCGCCGTTCTGGCAAGCCAGTTTTGACGCCAACAAAACGTCGCTCGCCCTGCGCCTCTGCGGTCAGCCAGATTGCACCGCGATGCCGTTCACCAATGGCGCGGATCAGATCGCGCCGAACACCTTGAGCGTGGCAAATCAAATCACGAGCGCCAACAGCAGCGCGATTAACGGGATTCAGCCGCTCGTCGCCAAAGTGTCGTTTGCGGGCGAGGCGACTACCCTTGAAAAGACACGGATGGCTTTGCAGGATTACCTCAAACTCGACGGCCAGATACGCGGCCTGATCCAGGCGAATGATCCCAACAAATTGGATGACGCGACGCGCTTATCGACAGGCAGCCTACCGGGTCAAAGCGGTGAAGCCTTCACGCGCTTCACCGACGCCATGAATGAGGAACGGACGATCAATCGGAGGGTGTTCGACGATATTTGGAATACTCAAAAATCGGCGCTGCCCCTACACCGGATATTGTTCGGATTGGTCGGTTTTGTATTGTTGGGCGTGCTGCTCGTCGTGGGCGTTTATCATCGGTTTCGTGAGTTATGAAAACAGGAATACGAACCATGTTCCCCCGAAAAGTTTTGCTGGCGGCAGCGGGTATGCTGCTCGGTCTGACGCCACTTTATGCAATACACGGCGCGCCCGCAAATCAAGCGACCGGCGCGAATACGATGAACGTCCTGGTCGAAAGTGCGCCGAGCGATCTGGACCCGGCTAGTTCCTACGACGAAAACTCGAATATTCCGCTGCGCGGCGTCTATGAGGGATTGGTCACGCTGAAGGGCGATTCGCTGAGTGATGTGGTGCCTGTGCTGGCTGAAAAAATCGACAATCAGAGTGATACAGTGTTCACCTTCCATCTGCGTCAAAACGTCAAATTTCACGTTGGCACCGCCTTCGACGCTGCCGCCGCCAAATTTGGCTTGACGCGCACGGTAACTGTCAACCTGGGCACGCAGGCGATCCTGGGCACGTTTCTGAACGAACCCGATAAACAAATCAAGGTCGTCGATCCAGCGACGTTGCAGATCACTTTCGATCACCCGCAGCCGTTCTTTTTGATCGCACTGGCCGCCTCGTATGGCACGGGATTTGTCAGCCCTGCCGCCGTCGCCGCACACACTGCGAAAGACTCCAGCGGCGTCTCAGATAATGCGCACGGTTGGCTCGGCAGGCACGAAGCGGGCACGGGACCCTACATGCTCAGCGGTGATTTGCCGTCGGGCGACGATATGGCAAATGGGAAACCGATCACGCTCAAACAGTTTCCAGGTTATTGGGGTGGCTGGGCGGGCAGTCATTTCGATCAGGTCGTGATCAAGGTGCAAGAGGAATCGGCTTTGCGGCGGCGTGCGCTCGAAACGGGCGCGGCGGATGCGGCAACGGTGCTGCTCCCGCAGGACATTGCGCAGCTCAAAGCCGATAACAAGTTTCAATTCGATCCGAAGCCAACGCTGCGTATCGACTATTTGATCATGGCCGCCTCGTATGGACCGTTGGCAAACGTCAAGGCACGGCAGGCGATGACCTATGCGTTTGATTATGCGGCTTACAACCAAGCTGAATTGGGTAGTCTTGGTACACAGGCGGTTGGCCCGTTTCCCAGCACATTGCTCGGTTGGGATAACAGCGCGTTCGCACCCAAAACCGATCTCAAAAAGGCGCTGCAACTGCTCACCGAAGCGGGCGTGGCACCCGGCACAGCGCTTACCTATGCCGCGCCCGTCGGACGTGGCGATCAGGCTGGCGCGATCCTCAAACAGCAGTTGGAGCAGATCGGGTTGACGCTGACGATCAAGAAATTTAACCAGGATGACTACAACGCGCTGTTGATCGCCAAAGAAATTA
>JBBRMW010000202.1:0-11021 GCA_038230635.1 Aggregatilineales bacterium
GTGGGGGCTGGGGGGTGAGGACAATCTCTCCATATTCCGCGACCAGTCGCCGCTTGTCGATCTTGCCGGGGCCAGTTAACGGCAATTCCGCCACGAACACAAATGATTTGGGGACTTTGTAACCCGCCAGCCGCTCACGCAGGAAGCGCGTCAATTCCTCCGACGTGACCACCACACCCGGCTCGATCACGACAATCGCTCGCCCGACTTCGCCCCATTTCGGATCGGGCACGGCGATCAGCGCCGCCGCTGCCACCGCCGGGTGCGCGTGCAGGGCGCTCTCGACCTCCGCCGGGTAGATATTCTCGCCGCCGCTGAGCAGCATATCTTTGATCCGCCCGACCACGTTGTAGCAGCCATCGGCGTCGCAGGTCGCCAGATCGCCCGTGTGCAGCCAGCCATCACGGATTGCCGCCTCCGTCGCCGCCGGATTACTCCAGTAGCCGGGCGTGACATGCTCGCCGCGAATCAACAGTTCCCCCGCCTCATCGACACCACACGGTGATCCGTCGGGGCGCGCGATTTTGACATCGACGTGAAACAGCGGATAGCCGACCGCGCCGGGCTTGCGACGAACCTGATCGCCCGGCAGCCAGAACGTATTCGGGCCCGCTTCCGTCAGACCATAGCCCGTTTTGAAGTCGAGACCGCGCTCCCAGAAGCGCTCAAAAACGGGCAGTGGACACGGTGCGCCGCCGCTGATGATGAGCCGCAGCCGCGACATATCAACCGTTACCCAGCGCGGGTGGCTCTGCATCGCAATGAACATGGTCGGCACGCCGAAGTAGACGGTCACGCCCGCGTTCTCGATCAAGTCGAATACCTGATCGACATCGAAGCGCGTACACAGGATACTCCGTCCGCCGATGTGAATCAGCGGCAGCGTGAACACGTTCAGGCCGCCCGTATGAAACAGCGGCGAATTGAGGATCGTCACGTCGTTTGGGCGCAATCCCCAACTGGTGATCGTGTTGACGCTGTTCCAGGTCAGGTTGCGATGGGTCAAGATCGCGCCCTTCGGAGAGCCCGTCGTTCCACCCGTATAGCAGATCACCCAGGGATCATCCGGTGCGAGATCGATCCGTTCGGCCAGCGTCGCCGGGAACGAGTCGCGCGCGCTGAGGGTCTGATCGATAGACGCGGCAGGCATATCAATCGCAACAAGATGCTGGACACTTGTCAATGCAGGGCGCAGTTGATTGACCGCTTCCACAAATTCGCCAGAGTAGATCAAGATGGTGGGCGCAGCATCGGCGATCAGTGGCGTCAGTTCGGCGATCGTCAACCGCCAATTGAGCGCCTGCATGATCGCACCGAGCTTGCCGCACGCCTGCCAAATATCCAGGTAGGCGAGGCTGTTCCCGGCAAGGACGGCCACCCGATCGCCGCGCCCGACCCCCAGATCGCGCAGGAAGTTGGCGGTGCGATTGGCGTTCGCGTTCCAGGCCGCGTAAGTCACGTCTGCGCCCGTCGCCGCATCGGTCAGCGCGACGCAATCGGGTGTCAGGGTGGCGCGCTTGTGCAGCCAATCGGTCACGTAAAATGACTTTTGCCGATCCACAGTCGTCAGCCCCATTGGATTGCCACCGCGCTCCACGTATAGCCGACGCCCGCGCCCGCCAGCACGATCAAATCGCCCGCCTTGATCTTTCCGGCGGCCAAACCGAGTTGCAGCAGCAGCACTTGATCGACGCTCTGAATATGGCCGTAATCTTCGAGATAGACCGATTGCTCAGCGGTCAGCCCAACCGCCGCCAGGATTTGCAGGTAGAACGAGCGCTTCATGTGGGTGATTCCCAAAAACCGTACATTTTCCAACCGTGCGCCGTCTTTTTCGACGGCTTCCCGAATGACGCGCACGAAATTTGTCAGCGAAGTTTCATTTAGCCGCTCGGTCATATAGTCCGGCTGCACCACGTCGAGCTTGCCGCGCAGATCGCCCGTCGCATTTCCATCCGATTCGTTGTGCGTGAGGATCACCGCCTCGGACAACGATCCATCCGTCAGCGCCGCCATGCCGATGATTCGATTGTGTGACGCGCCCCGCTGTAAGATCAGCGCGCCGCCGCCCGCCCCAAAGTTGATCATGAAGCGGGTGCGCGGATTGCTCAAATCGACCAGATCGTTTTCCCGGCTGCCCGCCGCCAATAGTGCATATTCGATCGCCGGATCGGCCAGCATCAGGCCGCGCGCCGTCTGGATGGCGAGCGCCGCACCCGCGCACAAAGCATACACCTCGAAGGCGAACGCATCGATCGCGCCCACATTCTGCTGAATCTTGGCGGCGGCATTCCACACTAGATGATCTTTATGCTCGCTGCCATGCGAAATCACCAGCCGAATTTGTGCCGAGACGATCCCCGCATCGGCGATGGCAGACTGTGCGGCGCACGAGGCCATATAGCTGACCGTATCGCCTTCGCCCGCGATATGTCGCTGCCGGATGCCCATCTTCTCGCGCAGTACCGTTTCTGGGATGCCCGTGCGCGCCACCAGATCAGTGGCGGTTTCGACGGTAGCTGGAAAATACGTCCCAATCCCAACGATGCCAATGGGAACGTTGACCTCAAGCGTGGTCATGAGTGCTGCTCCATTGCCGACACCAGGGGCAAAGTAAAACTGAATGCGCTGCCGGCCCCCGGCGTGCTGCTGACTGTCATCTCACCGCCGTGCATCTCGACCAGTTGTCGGCTGATGTGCAAGCCCAGCCCCGTACCTCCCCCGCGTCGCCCCATCTCCGAGTCGATCTGCTGATAACGCTCGAATAACCTTGAGAGCGCCGCGCCAGGGATACCGATACCCGTATCCGTCACCGAAACCCGGATCACGTTGCCTTCGTTCCGCGCGTCAAGTGTGACGTGCCCGGCGCTCGTAAATTTGATCGCGTTGGACATCAGGTTGAGCACGATCTGCCGCGTGCGCACCCGATCCGCCCAGACTGACGGCAAAATCTTCGGGAACACCTGGATGATGTCGATCGGCTTCCCCCGCACCAATCCGATCGAATCGGCGACCACTTCCGCGAGTAATTCGGGCAGGTCAAGCGGAGCGCGGTGTAATTCCAAGCACCCCGCCTCAATCTTGCTCAAATCGAGCAAATCGTTGATCAGATGCGAGATACGCGCGCCATTATCCATCACGATCTGGATGTCTTTGCGGTACAACTCAGGCAGCGCTTCGCCCCCATAAATCGGCGAATCATGGAGCATCGAACCCGTGAAGCCCATGATCACATTCAGCGGCGTGCGCACTTCGTGACTCACGTTCGAGAGAAAGGTCGTTTTTGCTTGGTTCGCGGCCTCGGCGCGCGCCTGTGCCACCGCCAATTGCGCATTGGCTAATTTGAGATCGACCACGCGCGCCGCCACCATTTCTTCGAGGTGATCTTTGTAGGTGCGCAGTTCAGACTCAACCTTGCGGCGTTCCGCGATCTCGGTCTCGATGCGGTTGACATGCTGGGCATTGGCGATCGCCAGCCCGATGGTTTTGCCGACGGCCAGCAGCGTATCCGATTCGAGCGGCGTGAGACGGTGCGTTTCGCCAAAGATCAGGTTGGCTGCGCCGACCGCCCGTGACTCCGATAGTAGGGGCACCGAGATACAGCCCGTCAACCCTTGTGCCAGTAGCGCCGCCTTGACGCGCGGTTCGAGCGACTCGCTGTGCGCGATGTCATAGGTGGCGATGACAATCTGCTGCCTGACGGTGAGTCCGGTCAAGCTGGCGGTGATGGGTAAGCGGCTGCCGACTTGCAGCGTTGCCTCGTTGAAGCCGCGCCACGCCACCAGATCGAGCCACTCGCCCGTGCGATCGAGCGTGAACAATGCAACCGATGTCACCGGAACATATTTGACGATCACATCGACTGCTTTCTCGACCAGCGTTTGCAAATCGAGAAAACGGTAGACGGTATCAGCGATCGCATTCACCGTCGCCAGCGATTGCGCGCGCGCTTCCAGGGTGTCTTCGGGCATCCAACCGGGCACAGACGGATCAGATTTTGTCGGTAAGGCTATTTCGAGTTTCATAAAATCAATACGCAAAGGGTTATTTTGCGATTGATTATAGAGGGCACTCTCGCAACGAGGCGCGCCGATTGTTGCAATATTGTTGCAATTTTCGCGGTGCGCCGAAAATCAAATCAAATTCACGTCCATTGAAGGTTAATTTTCCGTTTGTTTTGATTTGTTACCGAGCATGTTTCTGATTCGATTGCTCCCGCATTGCTTAGCAATGACTTTCATCCACTTTTGCCGCTTCCTGTGCCGCTAGGAACGCATCCAAATCGGCCAAACTGCGCACACCATACGCTTCAGCGCGCTCACGTTTGCCCCGCAGCGGCGTCGGTAATGGCGGCATGATTCCGTAGTTCGCCTTCATCGGCTGGAATCGTCCGGCTTCGGCGTGCGTCACATAATGACACAACGCACCCAACATCGTCGTTTCCGGCAATACCCACGACGACTGTCCGTGCAGCAGCCGCGCTGCATTGATGCCCGCTAACAACCCCGTTCCGATATTGCCCGCATAACTTTCGACGCCCGTTATTTGCCCCGCAAACAGCAGATCGGCGCGCGCTCGATAGTGCAGCGACGGCGTGAGCAGTGTCGGCGCATTGATAAACGTGTTGCGGTGCATTTCGCCCAGCCGCACAAATTCCGCCTCCGCCAAACCCGGAATCATGCGCAGTACCCGCTCTTGATCGCCATAGTGCAAGTTGGTCTGGAAGCCGACGATGTTATAGAGCGTTCCGGCCACGTTATCCTGTCGAAGCTGCACCACCGCATACGGACGCCGCCCCGTGCGCGGATCAATCAACCCGACTGGTCGCATCGGCCCGAACGCCAACGATTGTCGTCCGCGCGCCGCTAGTTGCTCGATCGGCAAGCAGCCCTCGAAGAAATGTGGGTCTTCGCGCTCGAACTGGTGAATCGGCTCGGACGGCGCAGTCAGCAGCGCCTCGATGAACGCCTCGTATTCATCCCGGTTCATGGGGCAGTTGATGTAGTCGCCATCGTCGTCTTCGCCACGTTCGTAGCGACTGGCGCGATAGGCAATGTTCATGTCGATGCTGTCGCCACTTACGATCGGCGCGATCGCATCATAAAAATATAGATATTCTTGCCCAGCCAGTGCCGCAATCTCGCCCGCCAACGCGGGCGCGGTCAATGGGCCGCTGGCGATGATGCACGGAGTCGTGGGGATATGCGTCACTTCCTCGCGCACCAGCCGGATCAGCGGATGCGCTTCGAGCGCGCTCGTGACCTCCGCCGCGAAACGCTCCCGATCGACGGCCAGCGCACCGCCCGCGGGCACCGCCGCCGACTCTGCGCATCGAATCAGGAGCGATCCGAGCCGCCGCAGTTCATTTTTAAGCAAACCCGGCGCGCGATCAGGCAGATCGGAACCGAGCGAGTTGCTGCACACCAGTTCGGCCAAATTGCCCGTGACATGGGCGGGCGTAGTGTGTTGCGGACGCATCTCGTACAGCTTCACATGGATGCCCGCTTGCGCCGCCTGCCAAGCCGCTTCTGTGCCAGCCAAGCCGCCGCCGATCACGATCAGTTCAGGTGCTTCGTTATTGTTTTCGCTCATCGACTTTATGACTTTTTCCGCTTGGCAATCCCTTTGTTCCATTCTATCATGGAGGGCGTTCGTGTTGTATGGTGTATTGAGGAATTTGTAAAATAGCTGTAGCAATCACTCATGAACCAACAATCAATTACCCCTGGCTAAAGTCGGGGGCTTGCAGTCGAACGGAAGGTCGGTTTAACCGACTTTCCATCCACCACTATCGGCTGTTTGACAGCAGCCAAAAATGCGATGTTCAACGCCGCATTGACGTCAGCATGGGCAGAGTGCCCGCAGTGTTGGAGATAAAAGGCAATGGTCGCGTAGGCATCGGCAAGCGCCAGGGAGGGGTAATCTTTCACGATTTCCTCTGGCGAGGCACCCCGATCATAAGCATTGACGACCGAAAGCAGCATGACCCGCGTTTTTGGCAGCAAATCATCGGCACATTGGCAAAAAAACTGCTTGCTGCTGTTTGACAGCCGCTTTCTCAAATTTTGAAATTTTTGACCAATTGACCCGCGATGAACAGTGGTTTATCACACGGCCAAAATCGAATACGGTCTATCGGGTGCAGCAGGTCCTCCGCCAAACCGCCCAAGTGCATGATGTGCTGATTGAATGAGGGTCTGCCCAAAAGCATTGTCAACGACCGATGCGCCTCGTTGAATGTTTATGGCAGGGCAAACGGTATCGGTACTTGACCAATATCACCGACCTACAACGCCTGCCGCCCGAAGTTATTCTGGCCTTGTATGCGCAGCGCTGGCGTATTGAGGACACTTTTAATTAGGTTTAAGGGCAAAAGTGATGGCGCTGGTGGAAAAGTTCTCCAAAATGAATCACTAATCTTGTGAGCGTATCTGGCGTCGTAGACGGCATTGGGCACGAGTCGCGTTCGATCAGATAGCAGGGCACTTGATGGATCGCGCTGGGCAGTGCATGGCGGGTCTCAAAATGGCCTGGATCAACGGATAAACTGGCGGGAGAATGATGTCATGTCACGCTTCGGTCACGGTGATCAACATTGCAATCTCATCGGACACCGACTTGACCACCTGCGCGGTTTCATCGGCACCCATTTCAGTCAAAATTTCTGACATGGAATCTGCAAATGCCAGCGCCGACCGATCGTATTGCACGGAGTCGATGAATTCGAGCAGTTCGCGGCAGTAGCGCTCCGTATCGAACGTGTACTTGGCATATGCCAGCGCTTGCGTACCCAGCCTCTGGCGCTCAGCGGGGTTCTTGCACAGCCGCTCAAGGGTGGGTACAAGTTCTTCAGAATTGCTGATCTTTGCCACCGTATCATCAGGAAATTCGGCATAGGAGCCATGATTCCAAATCACGATCGGTTTCCCCTGCATAGCCGCTTCGAGCAAACTGGCGGACGATTCGCCGAAATGAGGATTACGCAGATTGATTACAATATCGGCTGATTGCAAATAGTCATGCAAGACATCATCGGGTTGGTAGCCCAACAGGATTATATTTTTTTCCAAATGCGCCCCACTGATCAGCCGTTCCAATTGCTGCTGATAACTGTCGGCGACGGTGCCCAGGACATAATAGATCGCGGATTGCCGAAGGTATTTACTCGAACCGAAAGCCCGAATCACCTGATCGACTTGTTTGTTCGGATTGATCACGCCAAACGTTAACAGGCGAATTTTATGAGCTGGGGTGCGATCGAGATGCGAACTGCGATTTGGAGCGGTGCTCGGCACAGCGGAAGCAGGGGACTGACTATAATTCGGGAAATTGATATGTTTGACCGGATACGCACTGAACGGCACAATCGATTGCCGGGCGAACTGCGAGTGGACGACGACGCCACAGGCACCGTCAAGGGCCACTTGTGCCATGTGAAATTTGAGGATGTCTGGAGAAAACCAAACATCATCACTGTCACGCTTCGCAACGGACTGTCCAAATATGGCACCTTGTGGGCCATGTGCGACGAATAGCGCCCGAACGTAGGCCTCGACATCCTTTTTTACCAGCAGATAATACCCGTAAAAAAAATGGTGCATCACCAAGTCATGGAGAATGACGATGCCCGTGCGTCGTTGCATTGTTTCATAGGCCTTCTGATGCAAATATAGATGATCGCCAAGATTGTAGATGATAATGTCGAATGGGTTGATCCAATCGCAAATCGTTTCGAGGGACGTGTCCGCAATCGGGCGCACAGGCACAACACTGGTACGCCCCTGCTTCACGTCGCTAATATCTAAAGCGAATATCGTGACGTCCGCGTGATTAGACAGTTCAAGCACAACAACCGCGCTGTATTGCCCGATGGCGCTCGTCGCTGAAAAGGGTGTAAACCACGCGATTTTCATGATAACAAATGCTCGATTACGTTATCCCAACTGATCTTGTGGCGCGCCAACGTTGCAAAGGCGGCTTCTCCCATGTCGATCGCGCGTAGCCGATTGGCCCACAACCATTCCATACCCGCCGCCAATGCTTCCGGCGTCGGCTCCACAACCAAACCGTTCCGCTCATGTTCCATAACTTCGTCGGTGCCGCCCGAATCCGTGCAAACGATGACGGGTTTGTGGGCGTGAAATGCCTCCAAAGTCACGTAGCCATAGGAGTCTTCGTCGTAAGGCACGTATAACACGCCAAACGCATTCGCCATCAGGCGTGCTTTTTCTTCATCAGTTATCCAGCCGAGCATCTGCACCCGATCACCGAGATCGTATTGCGCGATCGTTTGTCGCAGTGAATCTTCATACGACGGATCATCCGCCTTTCCCGCGAAAATCAACTTGAAATCGGCGCGGACATGACGCATGGCTTGAATGACTAGCAACTGTCTTTTGCCTTTTGTGAGCCGACTCGGATAGAAAAAATAATTGCCAAGATCACCCGCATGGAACATATTGGGGTGCAACAGCGGCGGATACAATACACCCGTCGCCTCAATCTGGTTATAGGTTTTTAGCCGATTCGCCACAATCCGGGAATTGGTAAAAATGGCTTTGGCCTCGCGCAGGTGGCGGTTATCGGCCTGTATGACAGCTTCGCGCAAACGCTGACCTTCCGGTGTATTCGGCACATCCTGGTATTCGGTGCCCCACAATTCGTAAACCTGCCGAAACTGGTGCAGCAGCCACAATTTTTTATTGGGAAAAGGAATCATATACACGGGGAATTTGAGCGGAATGACCAAATCTGGCTCAACCGCCGTGATGCGCATTAGCCGACAGGCCAACATCTGCTTGAGGATCGTCTTCGGTGGATACCACTTAAACGGAATACGCACGACCTCAACCTGATGACCCCGCTCCGACAATTTGACTTGCAGGCCATCTGCCAGCGCCTCTGCGCCACCGGAAATAAACGGTGCCTGCGTGTTCAAGATGAGGATGCGCATTTAATTTACCATGCACTCAATCACATGATCCCAGTCGATGCGATGTTTCGCCAGGGTGGCGAAGGCCGCTTGCCCCATCTCGATGGCGCGCGATCGATTTCGCCACAAGCGCTCCATCGCCTCAGCCAGGTTTTGGGCATCCGACGCGACGATATAACCGTTAACAGCATTCTCGATAATCTCATCGGTGCCTCCTGAGTCTGTACAGGTAATGACGGCCTTTCTGGAATGGAATGCCTCCAATGTGGAATAGCCGTATGAATCTTCATCGTAGGGTATATACAACGCGGCCAGCGCATTAGCCGTCAGCCGGGCTTTTTCGGCCTCATCAATCCAACCCGTAAAATGCACTTTATCGGCCACGCCAGATGCTTCGGCCAGGGATTTGAGCGTGTTCTCATAATTGGGTGCGTCGGCTGCACCCGCCAGGACGAGCCTAAAGGGCGACCGCACGTATTGCATCGCTTCGATGGCAAGCGTTTGGCGCTTGATCGGCGTGAGGCGTGCCGTATACAGGAAATAGTCTCCCGATGTATCGCAGTAAAAGGACTTGGCATCCGGCAAAGGGGGATAGACGACGCCATCCGCATCGATATTGTTGAACTTCTTCAGCCGTCCCGCGACCACTTTTGAATTTGTGTAGGTGTGGACAGCCTCCCGAATATAGCGGGTATCCGCCTGAATAATCATCCGGCGCACGTTCAACCCTTCGGGCGTGTTCGGAATATCCTGATAGGGCGTGCCCCACAGATCATAGGCCGTCCGATGGTGATGGATGAACCAGTTTACTTTGTTCGGATGTGGCAGGGCATAGGACGGATAACGGATTGTGATCAAACGCTCAATAGGCTTGCCCGCCGCTTCAGTCAAATCCAGGCAGCGCAGGGCAACATATTGTTCCAATAACTCATACCATGCCGATCGAAGCGGGATTTTTACGGTATCCACCTCGTATCCGCGCTGTTTAAGCTGATCCGCCAGACTATCGACGATCATCGTGCCGCCGCCTCGAATGAAAGGCACATATGTCGAGGCAATGACGATACGTTTTGGGCCGCCCATCAGAACAAGCGCACGGCGATACCCGCACGAAATTTGAGTTTCATGCAGGACAGGAAAACGAAATTCGGATAAATCGATTGCATATGCAGCCACACATCTTGCAGCGTCTCCACATAATCAGGCATTGGCGGTCGGTTCTGTATACTGATGGCCTGTCCTCCCAACGCCGCTTCATCGCCGATATAATCCAAATCGTCGAAGACGATGGCCCCGCCGATTGCTACTCGTGGGAATAAGTCAATTAAATCCCACCATGCACCCAACAGCGTATGATCGCCATCAACGTTGATCAGATCGAATTCCTGGGGTGTCTCGCCATAGTTCAGGCTGAGTTTATTGGCAAAGAGTTCCGGTAGAATGTCATGGCTATTGCCGTTGATAAACTCTAACTTTGGCTTATGATCGCCGCCGACAACCGCCTGCATTTTCTGCTGGATAAATTCGGGCGCGCCCTGATTGCCCGCATAATCCTCTACCCACATATCGACCACAAAGACACGCACATCCGGCGCTTCAGCCAACGCCTGCGCCAACGACCAGCCGCGACGGGTCCCAACCTCCAGGTAAGTCGTTGGACGAATGACTTGCGCCGCAACCCGGATCGTCGCGCGCACATCCCAGTAGGGAATCTTTTGGCTGAGCGCCTGCCGATAACAGGCTTCGACGTTCGCCAAATTCGGATCGTTGTCTGCCGCGTAGTGCTCTAGCAGGGTTTGTAAGGCAAGTCGCACGCCCGATAAATTGTGCAGCAGGTTGCTGATTTGCGTCACCCGTTGGTAAGTCGGCGGCTCGCTGCTGGCTGGCTGGACACCCAAACGATCGAGAGTGGTACGCATATGTTCGATGTGCCCAATCAGGTTTACCACATCGGCGCGCGAGCGATTCCAATCAATTTCCAACTGGTCACGTTGACCAGCCAATTGGTCACGCTGACCAGCCACTTTTTGCAATTCGGTCGTCAACGCGCGATTTTCTGCCATGTGCGCTTCGACCGCCTTGCTCTGCA
>JBBRMW010000203.1:0-11014 GCA_038230635.1 Aggregatilineales bacterium
CGAAGTGTCCGCCGCTGCTCACCGCCGCATAGATAACCTCGGCGGCTGGATACAATTCTTCGCTCAGATGCAAGCGTGCCAAACCGTCTTGATCGGTGCCGATCGGTGCGCCATAGGGCAGCACCTTCTTTTGATTGGGTAGCTGCATCAGGCGATAGAACTGAACGGCTAACCCAACAGCGGGCCGCCCTGTTTTGAGATCGGTCACCCAGGCCAGCGCCTCGTGCTGCGCGATTTTCAGCGTGAGGTTATCCGTTGCCACCAGCATCAAGTGCGTCACATGGTGGCTGTTGTCGGGAATATCGGGCGCTTCCATTTCCAGCCGATAAATCCCCGGCATCAATCCGGCGGTGGTGACGGGCGGCTGCGCGATGGCAACGGCTGTAGCTTCAGCGGTGGCGATCGCAGTCGGGGCGGGTGTCGCCGGGACGGTCACGGGCAGGACTCCATCGGTCAACGGAACGACATACGGCTGCTTAACATCGCCTTCGGGAATCCAGCCGATGAGGGTGCCAGCCGCATTTTGAACTTTCCACCACACATAATGATCAGCGCACACTGGTCCGTCAAGCACGTCGAATTCTGTGCCGTTCGGCGCTTGACCGACAACCGCCGTATTTTGCGTGCCGGGTTGATTGCGAACATTGATCGGGGCGGGCACGCTCGGTGTGGTCTTGTCATCCACTGGGGCTTCCTTGCGAACGACACGCACTTTTTGCCCGATCGCCAAACTTGACGGGGCTGCTTCGACACAGACGACATTGCCTTGCTGTCCGATGCTGGTGCCGTTCGTCGTGAGCGAAAGCAGATCGTAGCGCATGATATTCTGTGGGTTGTAAACCGGAACAACCCAGCGGCGCACCAACCCTTCTTGTTCGCCGGGCGCGCGCGATCCGTTGTTCGCGGCGTTCAAAAAGAACGGCAACGACATGGTATAGAGCGTCATGCCAACCGTATTGATGTTGCGATGGGTGACGAAAACCCGTGTTTGATGATAGGCGTTGTAGAGGCCCATCGCCTGCCCGTCCGTTTCGAGCGAGACGGCTGGGCCCAGTGCGCTCGTCACATAGCGGAACTGGATTTTATTTGGCGCGATCATCTGGTAGACGAGCGGTTTGGGCGTGATCAGGACGGGCGTATCCCAAATATCGACCAACCCTTTCGTATTCAAGGTGATGGTGTATGTAGTGCTGGGCAGCGTGCTAAATTGTATACGCGCCGATTCGCTGTCGGGTCCGACATCGGCGGCAATTACCAAACCCGTCGCCTTCGGACTGACTTCGATGCGGCTGGCAATATCGTCCAATTTCATCGGTGCGGAAAAGAATATCTGCACGCTCGTGGCCGGATCGACCAGCGACCCATCCGCCGGACTGGTCGTCGTCAGTTCCGGCAAGCCCAGCGTCGTAAATGTTGCGGCAGCGCTTGTGCTGAGCGGCACGCCAGCCTTGCTGTGAACGCCTTTGCGATTGATTTTGATTATGTAGGACGTTGAATAATCCAGCCGTTCGCTAGGCCGGAATTGGAGTTCTTCCTTGTTTTTGTCCCAGGTGAACTTACCTGGAATCGCGCGACCATCGGTGGTGAGCAGCGAAAAGCCCGCTTCAACCGTTGTTGTATCGGCAGGCGAATCGAAGCCGACCCGGATCAACGGGCTGCGGAAAACTCCGGTTTGATTGTCCTGTGGAGAGATATAGTGAATCGAAAAAGATAACGGGACCGGCGGTGCTATAGGAGCCGTTTTCAGGTGAAACGAAATATCGGATTTTGGGCTGCTGCGGCTGACATCGGTCAGGGTTTTTGGGATGGTGATCTTATAATCTGTGCCGCCGAGCAAATCTACGGTCGGCTTGTAAGTGTAAATGGAGGTGGTCAGCCATTCTCCTTTGCCAACCATTGGCGTGCTGCTGACAAACGGCGCAGGCATTTGTTGCATTTGCTCAGCCGTGCCGAGCGCGACCACTGGACGATTGAAAACGATCGTGATGGTTGGCCGCGCTTCGACGTAGCCCGCGTCCTCGCCCGGAAAAAACTGCGTTACGGCCAGATAACCGGTCGTGTGCAGTTTCAGCGAGAAGGTATCGCGGAGGGCGCTGCCCGTGCTGCTGTGCGCGCCGCTGTCGATTTGGAAAATATAGGCGGTATTCCGATCGAATGGCTGATTAGGCGTGAATGTGACGCTCGAATCGTCCTTCCATTGAAAACGTCCCGGCGCGGGAGGTGTCACGCTGAAAGCCGCTTCGACGCTGGCACGGTTCATGGCCGTGTTAAAGGTGAAGGTGATGCCCTGATCGACCGGGAGTTCTGCGCCATGCTCCGGCGTGGTGTGGACGATCCAGGGCAAGATGCCACCGTCTGCTTGACCATACGCCGTTTGTTGGAGTGCAATGAACGCGATTGCGCTACCAATCAGAATCAAAATTAAAACACAACCGCGTAAAAACCTACTTGATTGAACATGTCGCATGGTTTACGCCTCCACCTGCTGACGAGTATTGAGGCGATTATATAAACCTATATTGGGCTGATATGCGGGCCAAGTCGATGATTCGCCTCCGTCCTCCTCACATGTGCCCCACAGTTACCTGATAGGCGGCAGTGCCCCCGCTCGCAGATCAGGGAATAACTGCGGATCGATGCTGCCGAGGCTGCATGATGGAATAGGCTGCGTATGCATTTGCGCCACGGTGTCCGCTGGATTGAACACGTTGTAAACGCGCCGCGAAATCTCGGCAATTGCCGGAAACGATTCGGTATAGTCAAGCCATGTTCGATTGCGCAGCATGATCACGAGTACGTAATCTCCGCCCGGTGTGAAGACGATCCCGGCGTCGCCATGCACCTCGTCCACCCAACCGTGTTTATGGGCGACGGGTATCCCATCCGGCACGCCCGCCCGCAGCATCGCCGGGATGTCGTCCGCGCGCAATGTCCGCAGAATCGCGCGACATTTTTGTGTGTCCAGTGCGCCCGGGAACACGCTGGGCAGCGGCCCCGTACCGTCCAATGCACACTGGTATATGGCAGCCAACAGCCAGCCCAAATCGGCGGGTGTCGTCTGATTAAACGGGTCTGGGCGGGTGGCAACTTGATCGGCGCTCGTCTGCCTGGAAACGATGGGTGGGGGCGTTGGTGACGGCGCGTTAGAAGCTGTCATTACGACCAATGGCCCCGCCAAAAACGTATCTTTTAGCCCGATCGCCCCTACCGTTTCGGTCACGTAGGCTGCGCCCCGAACGGCATCCCCATCACCGAGGAAGGTCAACAGTTGATCGGCTGAGGCGTTTTCGCTGCACACGATCATCAAACCGAGCATCTGTGCTTGGCTAAGGGTTGGGATGGCCGCGATCTTGCGATAAAAAGCGACCAAAATCGGAAGCTTGATCAGGCTCATGCCGCTATACGCGAACCCTGGATTGATGCTATACGGCTCGCCGGTCTGCAAATCCATCAAAAAGACCGAGCCGACCTTTTCGGTACCCGGTTCAAAGCCTTTGCCGACCAAATAACGGTATATCTCATCACTGAGCGGCTTCAACCGATTTTGCAAGGCGATGGCAGGCGTTACTGTCCAGGGCGGCACGCTGGTGACGACGCGCACAGGCGTAGGCGTCAAAGTTGGATAGCCGAAGTCAGTGGCGCTGGTTACGGGGGTCTCATCCAGGTTGCCGTCAATCGTCACGCCGCCCCGAAAGATCCATCCCCGCTCGCCCACGAGCATCGGATAGCCAATTTCAAGCCATGTTGATTGCGCATTTCGCCTCAAAACGGGGTAGTGAGTTCCCTTCGAGATCGTCCCTATGCGCGGATAAGCAAGCCCTGGGCCATATCGCACATACAGCCAATCTATCGCTTCAATAGATACACGACTGGCCTGAGCCATGCCAATATCTGTATATTGTGTACCATGAGGGGCCTTGGTTTGGCTTTTATTGCTGAAGCACATATTTAATAACGGCTGACTGTGAAATAACAAAGTCAAGCCGATTACTACAGCAACGAATCCTTGCATATGACCGGAAAAACGTTTCCGGCGCGTATCGACTAAAGCTTGGAAGATCATGAACCCGTCCGCTTCTAATGGTCAAACCAATCAAAGGCCACGGATGTCTAGGTTTGCCTTCCGACTCCCCCTCTCCGTGATTACGGAGAGGGGCCGGGGGGTGAGGTGAATGCGGGAAGTTTGATTGGTTTCACCATAAGATATAAAAAACGGGCGAACCCGGTATGGTTCGCCCGTTTTTTGAGGCGTACCCGCCCTCCTGGTATGGAGAGGGCGGGTACGTCGTGAGGCGGAAACGTTAGCCGCACTCGAAGCAGGGGATGTTCTGCGTTGCAGTGGGCGGCAGTGTTGGGGTCGGGGTCGGCGTATCGGTTTTGGTTGGTTGCGGCGTAAGGGTGGCCGTCGGCGTAAACGTCTTGGTCGGGATCGGCGTCGGCGTCTTGGTGGGCACGGTGGCCGATGGCGTGATCGGCGTCTTGGTACTGGTGGGTACCGTCGCTGACGGCGTGATCGGCGTCTTGGTATTGGTCGGCGTTTTAGTGCTCGTCGGCGTGTAGGTGTTCGTCGGTGTCAATGTGATCGTCGGCGTGTAGGTGTTCGTCGGCGTTTTGGTGATGGTTGGTGTCAATGTGATCGTCGGTGTCAATGTGATCGTCGGCGTATAGGTGTTCGTCGGTGTGTTGCTCGGCGTCTTGGTGCTGCTGGGCGTCCGCGTGGGCGTGATCGTCGGCGTATTCGTCTTTGATGGCGTTGGCGTGATTGTGGCCGCTGGCGGGGGTGTAGCGAGCGAATCGATGATCACTTTGCAGCCGTTGTCAAGGATGACATACGAACCGTTGAAGTCCGAACCCGACTCATTGTAGGGCGCGTTGGTCAACGCAGATGCGGTGCCCTGATAGGTTAGCCACAAAGCGCTTGGCAAACCCGCATCCATTACGGGGCTGACTTGCCAGCCTGGCCCTGCGAGTACGCCCGTCGTGGGGGAACTGGTCGAATTTCCCTGCCAGACGTGGATACTACCCGGCCCATAAGGCGATGAGGCGTCTTTGGCAAACAGGTTTGCCAAAGACAGGCCGTTGCTGACATTGCGCCAGCTCCATGAGAAACCCACGATAAGCACGGGTGCGCTGCTACCGTTGGTGAACGTGAACTGCGCCCAGGGGAAAATCAGGTCGAAGCTGCGAAAGGCCAAGTCGTAGCCGATGCACTGCGGCGTACCGGTATTGGTGGGCGATTTGCTCGGGCCAGCGGTGGGCGTCGGGCCGGTCAGCGTCAGCGTACAAGTATAGGGCAGACCATTGCCCGTCAAATCGATGACGACCTGCGTACCCAGAAAATCCGGGATGTGGAATGACTGGCTCAAGTCGCTGCCCGGCGAGTAGTTGGCGAAGTAAATTTGCAGGTGACTGGTCGCGCTGGCCGCGAAGTTACGCTGCGGATAGAACGGCGGGCTGGCGTTTGTCCAACCATTGCCCTGTACGCCGTTGGCAGGCGGATTAGGAAGCGTGTAGCTACCTGTGCCTAGACCTGGCGTCAGGCTGCCGCTGTTGACATACGACCAGGCGTTGAACGTACTTCCAATCTGTAGATGGTCGAAGAACATGCCCGGCTGGCTGCTCACCTGGTTCCACTTGATGGTGCCACCCGCCAGATATACCGGAGCCGTATTGTTGTTCTTGATTACCAAGTCGAGATAGCCTGTGTTGACGCTGGAGGCGGCGCTGTCGAGGATGACATTCACGCATTGCGGCACCGCCGTTGGCATGGCCGTGTTGGTTTTGCTAGCGGTGGCCGTGTTGGTGGGCGTTGGCGTACTCGTTTTCTGCAGCGTCGCCGGCGGTTTAACTGTCGGCAAGGGCGTGTTAGTCGGCGTGTAGCTGATGCCGTTACTGTTCGGCAGGTTGACCACCTTCGAGGTACGGAACGATTCGTTGACCATCGTCCGGCTGGCCTGCATCAGGATATACGGCTGGCCGCCATTGATAGGACTCGTCCCATCGATGTTGGTATAACTGATCGGTGTGATCAACGGGTGATTATAGAAGACGACGACGTGAACGAAGTCACCTGGCCCACCCGCATCATATTGATTGCGACCTAAATTGAAGCCGCCCGGCACCCCTGGCGGATCAGGTTCGGTAATCGTGCAGGTACGCGTCGGATTAGTCGGTAGGATTGTGCCGTCGCTGTAGCGATTCTTGGTTTTATCCAACGGGGTCAGGTTCGTGTTATCGGGCAGTTCAAAGCGCGAACTGCACACAAACACATTGAACCAGCCTGGTTTATTGGGTCCCATGCCGGCGGGTGTATCGGTATCGATACCCGCGCCCGGAATGCTGATGGTTGGGCTGACTTGCAGACCCGCCACGCCCGCCTGCCCAGCTTTGACCATCGAGATCAGGCGCGGTACGTCGGTACGCAGCCCAACGTGCTCGTCGTTAGAAGGATCGCATTCGACGCCATCCCAGTGTGACCGGAAAGCCACTGACGAGTCTTTTGGCGCACCACTCGCGGTGAATAGCGCCATTTCGTCGCTGCCGCCCGTATAGGTTGATGGCTTGGGGTTGGTCGCGCAGGGGATGCCGTGTTGGGTGCTGCCCAACCCGATCGAAGCAGGGAATAGATCGTTTTCGTTGGGTGCCCAGCCGTTGTTGAGAACATCGGGAAACTGCGTTTGATCGTAGCTCCCGGTGATACCGTAACGGGCGGCGGCGCGAGCCGCGTTTTGGATCGTGACCCACGATTGGAAGATGCGCCCGAACTCGACGATGCCTAACATGAGCAGCAGCAGCAGCGGCAGCGTAAGCGCGAATTCGACCATGGTTTGGCCGCGCCGATGGCGACGTGGCGGTGAAAGTGTTGAGACAAGTGTGTTTTGCATGCTTGATCCCCCTCGGTGCTCCTTTGGGTATGGCAGATTCATTGCTGGCGATTATCGCGTCAATCGTGTGAACAGGCGGCTGGCAATGTCTGCAAAAGCCAGATTGATGGCGTTGGAAGAACTGGCAAAGTAGTAGTTCCCACAGTTATGCGTGATCAGGGCCTCATATTGGGCTTCCAGCACGGGGTTCGTGCTTGGTGCATCGCCCGTTTCCCGGAAGTCATACTGTGCGCACGGGTCTTCTTGTCCGTAGTTGAACGGAGCGCCGCTGTAGAGCATGTTGTTGCCATTCAGGTCGGGCGGCGTCAGATCGGTCGCCACCGGGCTGAGCGGCAGTTGGTCACGATACCAATGCTGGACATGGTTATCGATCACGCCGTTATCGCCCGCATCGGCCACATAGCGCATGAACTTCGCGCCCAGAATGTAGGCTTGCAGCGGGGTTGGCGAATTGGCTCGAGTGTGGCGGAAGAACACGCTGAACATGGCGATGAAGTTGCCCTTGACATTGGTCGTGAAGTCGATCAACGAGGCGAAATCCACTTGGTCGCGGGCGTAGTCGGTAGCGTCATAGTGTTTGCTGCACTCATTCGCCGCTTGCGGATTGATGGTGCCTGTGCTGGCATCCATGCACCAGTGGCGCGCGTCTGGGTTCGAGGATGTGCACGGCGGCACGATTTCGGGACCTCGCGGCATGGTGAAGGGTCCCCCGTTCGAGACCAAACCCCACCAAATGGGTGCCGACTGCTGATCGGTGATCTTGCAATACTTGAGGTTATAGTCCTTCAAGTCGGGCGCATAGACCGTGTCGGGTGTGATGGGCGAAGTGGGGTATGGATAGTCTGGGGCACCAGGATTATGAAGGACCGATTGATCCGGTAGTGAACCATCGGGGTACCTCGTATTCGGATCGCCGACCTGATTCCCTGTGACATCACAAAACGTGTTCCAGGGACAAAAGCCCGGATCGGTCAGGGCACTCGAATCGACTGGATTAAGTGTGTTGCTGAGAGGCTGCGGAAAAACCGATGTCGTCCCCGCAACGAATGGTACGGTTTGGGTGAAGAAGCTGGTGGCGTAAGCCGTCTTATTGCCAGCGTCAATGTTCAGGAGGCTGGGGGACGGCATATAAGCCGGATCACCGATCATGTGAATGTTCTCGGCTGTCGGTCCGTTGATTGTACCGAGACCCATGGTGCGGTTGGGAAAGCCGTCGCTGAGCAGCACGCCGATCCACACGGCGTCGCGCCGAATCCAGAGCGGATTGGTCATGAGAGCTTGCATCGTCTGTATCGCGCCGCCCGTATTGGTATCCGGACACGGCGCGATGTTCTCATACACCTCGGAAATGTACGGGTATGGCGGATGGTGCAGCGCGATGCAGCCTATCTCGGAACGCTGGGGGCTGATTTCGACGCCCGCATATTTGTTGAGCGCTTCGATAGCACTGTTGGCATCGGTGAACACCGGATAAGACGAACCACTACCGAAATACACACCTTTGTTCGTGGGGCTGTTGATCAGGGCGTGCGGTGTGGCATCGAATTGGATCAACATGGCACGGTCGCCGCGCGTGAAATCGACGTTCGTCAAAAACGTGCGCGCTGCGTCTCGCACTTGTTTGAATGGCAGGCAGGTCAGTCCCGAAAAGTTCCGGTTGGTCGGAACACCCACCGTATTGCTTTCCGGACTCTCGCCGCTTAAAACGAGGCCGGGCGTAATGTTGCCTTGCAGGTCAATCCAATAGGTGGTCTGATTGGCACCGCTCGGATCCTTCATCGTGACGGGTTCATCACAACAACCGCCCCAAGCATAGTTTCCGCTCTTGTTAGTATTATAGACATCCACGCGGCAATCACTACGGATCGAACCCTGTGGATGAGCACCCGTCGCTTGTCCCGACGTATTGAGGGTGTCATAGGGATGAAGCTGCGGGTATACGCTCAGCAGCGGCGAAAAAGGATCCAGCGCCGGCAAGCCGCCCGTCGCCACGGCGTTAAGTTCCGCATAATAGGTGTCGTTCGCTTCCGATTGCGAGCCGTCAAGCAGCAGCGCCACATCCATCACCGCCGTCTGCGAGATGGTGCTGGCTGATAGCAAGACGCTCTTAAAGCCGAGCAGCGAGAGGAAGGTGGTGGGCGAGGTGATCTGTGCCGAGACGCGCACCAGCTTCGTGGGCGTCGGCGTGCAGATGGCCGGGTCCAGTGCGACCATCGCGGCGAGCGCTGCCTTGACAGGTGTACCCGCATGGGTCTGCATGTAGGTAAAGATATCAGTTTCGCAGGTCTCGACCTTGACCGACGAAGCGATCAGGCCGTGCACGGTGATATATTCCTGCGCCGCTGCCGCCATGGTGGCATAGCTGGTGTTGCGGCGCACTTCGCCAGCCGCGGCCACGGCAGCCGCATCGACCGCGCGCCGCAGTGTGCTGTAGCGCACGAATAGCAGCGCGGTATCTGTTGCAATGCCCACGAAGCCGATCAGCGCGACGAAGCCCAACGCGATAATTACGATGGACTGTCCACTGCGTGATCGCCGTGTCATCAGGCGGAGCATGTGCTCGATTGATGATCTCATTATTTACAGAACCTCCTCACATTACTCGGTACGTTACACATATTGCGCATGGCGATCTCTTTATGGCAGAATCGGCGCGGCGGTCGGCGTCGGCTCAGCGGCAGATACCGGGAACAACTGATAGATATACAATTCTGGATTGCCCAGCAAATTGAGCGGCGGAAACCCAAACAATTGATGATGCTGCCACGCCAGCTCCACGATCACCGCCGCGCTGCTGGGCACACTGGCGAGTACGCTCGTCCCATTCTGGCCCGTTTGATCGATGCTGTTGAGGAGCGTTTCAATGTCGGATACGGCAAACCGCGATCCGTAACAACCGGCAGGGGTCGTAGTTGATGGATCACTGGCACTGCCTCCCGTAAAAGACGGCGAGTGGCCGGTCATCACAAACCCGCGAAATTTGCCGTCGGCGGACGCTGGCAAGGTCACGCTGCCCGGTCGGCCCGGAAAATCGAACGGATCGCGCTCGCTGCTCGAACTGCATTCGCGGTTCGCCAGCGGCCAGCGCCCGGTCACGACCAACTGGCGGCTCCCGATCGGTATTTGGTATTGATTCTGCCCGGGTTGATAACAGTTGGCCGGATTGTCGTTGCACACGTTCAGGTAGGAGACGACCGAGACCACCACATCATTCGGCACATCGCCGGCCACCGACGTCAGTGGCACGAAATGCAGCGGATCGAGCGCGGCCACCGTTTGACAAGTGATGCTATCGAAAAAACCGACGGGAAGTGGCGCCGATTTTTCCTTGCCCAGGGGCGGAACCACGGGCGCAGGATAGGCGGCGGGGCCGTAATACGTCTTGTTACCCGGAAGTTGAATGGGATTGGTTATCCAATTGTAGACACCCCCATCGGATTTGCACGCGGTACGATATTGACTGCGCGTATCGTAGTCGTGCCAATTGGTGATCGGGCTGTCGGTGACGGCGTGGCGCGCGCCTTCGCGCACAGCATCCAACAGGATCAGGTAGTTGTTCGCCAAAAAACCGATCTCAGCGGTACTGACGATCATCATAAACAAGATCGGCGTGGTAAAGGCCAGCTCGATCAGGCTTTGGCCGCGCGCGCCGGCGGGTTGGCTATCCAATATTTTGATCACTCGACGGAATACATTTTTCATCCAGAGTACCCTCGCTCACGAATCGGCAAGCGCGTGACATACGGTTGACGCACGGGGTTATCATAGCATAGGGCGCGTCAACTTTTTGTCGGGCAATTGTCAGGATCGCGCAAGTTTTTGTACGAATGTGGTTTGAAAGCGCTTTTTTACGGGGCTGATTTCGTGCAATCCCCCGTCCAGGCAAGCCGATACACCGACATGTGAATCGGCGACTCGGCGGCGGGCGTGGTGTACAGGCGGCACAGATGTGGATCGTCGGGCGTCGTCGGCAGTTGCGAAGGCGCGGCCATCAAATAGTGGACACCGCGCGCCTGCATCAACGCCATTTGCGCCGCCGGATCGTGGATGATCGGTACGATTTCTGCGCTGACCAAGCCCGCCAAATCGAGCAGCGGATGCGGTGCAAAATAGCCGAGTGCGCCGATGTC
>JBBRMW010000204.1:0-10977 GCA_038230635.1 Aggregatilineales bacterium
CGGCCTACGCGACCACCTACCATCACGCGACGGAAACACCCCGTCCGACCTACAGCCCGTTGACCCTGACGGCCTACGCGACCACCTACCATCACGCGACGGAAACACCCCGTCCGACCTACAGCCCGTTGACCCTGACGGCCTACGCGACCACCTACCATTACGCGACAGCCACACCAACCCCACCTACAACCCATTGACCCTGACGGATTACGCAATTGCGCACCAGCATTAGCTGATTCCGAATCCCCGGTTGAGCTTCTGCAATATGACAGCCGCCCCGTACCAGAGAAGGCCGTGCAGCACTCCTCAAGTACCGGAACCCGGCCTTCACAGTCGGGGTGAGGCTGTCACCTGACTTTGCACGCGCCCGGGACAACAATTGTGCGTCCGCACGCTCAGGTTGTGCGAAGTGCGAATTCCTGCTAAGCTACTCTCCAATGCGGTTCGGGTGGCACTTCGGCATGGTCGACTGAGCACCCTATTGGGGAGGAATGCAGTTTGTTCGATCGGATTCGCTTGGCCGCCGGGGTGGGCTTCATCGTGTTGGGTTTGACTGCCTGCGGGATTAATGCGCCTGGGGGAAATCCGACGCTGATCGTCACCGCCATCCCGACAAATACCCTCGCGCCGATCGTGACGACCACCGAACGTTTTACCGCAACGCCGATCCCTAGCCCGACGTTTATCCCGACGGCCACGCCGCTCCCGTCTGAGACGCCGCTCGAAGATGTGAGCACGCTCACCGCGACACCCACGGCGACGCCCACAGCGGCGATCCGTGCGGTCGTGCGTATCGATGGCGGCATCGTCAACATGCGGGTCGGACCGGGCGCAACTTATCGTGTGATGGGCAATCTGAAGCCGGGCAGCCCCATACAGGTGCTGTTCAGCAGTACCGACGGCAAATGGATTTTGGTCGTGCTCGACGATGGCTCGGAAGGTTGGGTTTCGCAATCGCTGCTGACGCTCATCAACCCATCCGTGACCGTGCCCGCGCTGACGACCCCAGAGCTGACGCAACGCGCCGTGGAAGGCACCGCATTCAGCAAGACGCAGACGGCCATCGCGCCGACTGCCGGGGGCGGCCAGCTTATCGCGTCGGGTGCGCCGACCCACGCCCCCAAGATCAATCAAAGCACCGACGTGCTCGCCTATTGCGATCAGCCGGGCAGCGATGCCACGCGCAATCGCAAGTTTGCAGCGGGTGCAGCCGTGGTCGTATTCTGGTCGTGGGTTGCCAAAACACCTGAACAGATCAAAGATCACCTGAACAACGCGCAGTACGAAGTCAAGGTGGACGGTCAACTGGTCGGCGATTGGCAAAAGTTCGGCTCGGCGGTCACGCAGCAGCGCGATGGCAGCTACATCGTGTACTGGTTTGTCCCACTCGCGGCGCAGGTCACGGGTACGCACAAAATCGACTATAAACTAACCTGGACACAGAGCATTTCGGACGGCACCAAACAGTTTGGGCCGGGCACGAGCGAAACCACTGATACGGGCACCTGCTCATTTTCGGTCAAATAGCGGTTTCCGCCCAAATGAAGGCACAAGGATCAAGCGGGTCATTGAGCAGAATATGAGTCCTGTCGCGTCGCTCATCGTACTGATCATCAATCTCCTGGCGCTGATCCTGTCTTTTAGCGCATTGATGTTGGCTGCCTGGCAGAATCCGGGCACGCCCTTCGGACGCGCGCTCAGTTTATTTTTGGCGGGGTTGGTGCTGTTCAATTTGGCCGAGTGTGGCTTGCAAGTCACGCTCTTATTCAGCGAGATTGTGCCCTTCGTCCATACCTTGATGCTGTCACTGGTCATATTCGCGTTCGGCTATTGCACGTTGACGGCCTTTACGCTCCTGGCAACTGCCGCCGGTCTGATGAAGGAAGCGTGGCAAGTGATTAACCGGGCCGGGGTTGTCGCCCTGATTCTGTTGTTCTGGCCGCTGATGAACGGTGAACTGTTTTCGGCGACCAGCGGGGGCGCGGAACTCATCATCTATCAACCCGCCGGTATCGTGGCGGCGGTGACCAGTTCGATTTACTGCGTGCTGACGCTGGCGATTGGCTGGCGTTATCGACGTCGGATCGAGCCGCGCGCATTGTTGATCAGCATCAGCGTATTTCTGCTGAGCGAAATGCTGACGTTGATCGTCCCCCTCTTTCGCACCATTGCGCTGCCGACCCTGGTGACCGCCGTCGTCAGTGCCACGATCGGCTACAGCCTCGTCAAGCTGCGCCTGTTCAATCCGCTCAGTATGCACACCGCACAGTTGGCGGCGGTGCGCGATCTGATGCAAGCCGTCACGCAGCGCCAGGAATTGCCGCAAATGCTCAACACGGTGGCGATTCAGGCACGCACGCTGCTCAATACGGGTGTCGCGGTGATCACGCTGATTGAGGATGATCAACTGCTGCACGTCGTCGCCCAAGACGGCAATATTGCACCGCATCTTGGCAAAACGCTGTACGTGGGTGAAGGTCTGGCTGGGCGCGCCTTCCAAACCCGGCAGCCCATGAATGTCGCCAATTACCGTGCGTGGGACGGTCGCTCGGCGGCTTTCTCGAATCTGCCGTTGTATGCCAGCCTGAGCGTACCGATCGTCGATCGGGATGACGCACTCGGCGTGCTGACCGTCCACGAGTCCGAGGCGGGGCGCATCTTCGGTGAACGCGAACGGGCGGTGCTGGAAATGTTGGTCGTGCAAGCATCTGTGGGGATTGTCCAGGTGCGGCTAAGTCAAGACTTGGCGCGCTGGAAGGCACAAGCCGCCGCCGCTCAAAGCGTCCGATCGATGCCACGTCGTACCGCATTGCTCGATCCCGATACGGTGCGGTATAGTGCAGTCACTCCGGCGGGGGCAGCCGGATCGCTGCTGGCAACGCTGTTGCAAAAAACATCCGTACCCGGTTATGCGCTCATGCTCGATCTCGCGCCAAACCTGCCGCCGCTGCCCATACCAGCGGTTGCTGCCCAAAAGATTCTGACGGGCGCGGTCGAACAGCTTCTCGATGATGGCGCGGTGGGAGGCACCTTACGGTTTACGGCGCGCGGCGATGGCGCGGCGCTCCTGATCGTTATCGAGCGGTTGGGCGCGTCAGGCTTACCCATCACCGCCACCCGCGCCGCTGGTCAACCGGATCTTTCTGATACTCGTATTCACATCCGACTGGAGCAGACAACTGATGCCGCCCAATCAGACTGAAGTCGATCGGCTGATCGACGAATTGACGACCAGCGCCGACAATCCTGCGCAGCAAAGCAAACTCATTCGCCAGTTGGTCAAGCTGGGCGATCCCAAAGTGATCGTCGAACTGGCTGCGCTGTATGAAAAAGAGAATACGGATCCGGGCGTGCGTGCCGAAGCAAAACGCGGCTTGCGCGCTTTCCGGGCGATTGAGACGCGACTCACGGGGGGTGGTCGGAGCAGCCCAATCTCGGCGGAACTACTCAGTAAACTGCGGATTGGGCTGGCCGGGCTGCTGGTATTGACGCTGGTCATCAATGGTATCTTGTTTGTGGTTCATTCCCAGCCGCCACCTGCCACGCCCGCCCAGTCGGTCGCCACGGCGCGCGATACGCTGACGGGGCTGATTAAGACGCGCCTCGAAGGTCTGCGCGGCGACGCCACAAGTTTGCGATTGCGCTGGCAGGAGGCGCAAGCGCACGTCAAACTGACCTGCCCGGTAACATTTAGCGGCATTGGTAAAGTCGCTACCTCGCCGATCGATCTGACAACATACCCTGATCTACCTGCGATCGACACAGACCTGAACAAGGCGGCGGACGCAATCGGCAGTTTGCGTGATCGCTGGACGAGTATTTGCGCCAAACCAGAAGATACCGCGAACGTAGCGCAGTTCACGGGTGAGGGCGGCGCGCAAGCACGCATTGTTGAGGTGGACAGCGCGATGAAACTGCTCGGCAGCGCCCAAAACGAATTTACCGATTGGACGAACATCCCGGCCCCAACCAACGGCCCGACGGCGACCGTGACCTCGCGCCCGATGACGGCGACACTGACGCCCACGATCACGCTGACACCAACCACGGGTCCGACCAAAACACCGTCATTGACGCCGACGATCGCCACGCCCACGGTTACGCCAATCCAATCGCTGAAATTTAGCGGCGTTCAGTTGAATACGCTCAAAACCTACGAATACACCTTGAACATCAGCTATGGCGGCGGCTCGAAAACGGGTACGCTGACGCTTGATGTATCACGCACGGCGGCCTTGACCGGAGCGGGCGCGTTCGCCAACTACAAAATCGGCGATGTGGATGATAGCAAGCTGTTCGCCCCGCTCAATCCATTTTTTGTCAAGGGTATCGCCACGTATGTGGTGGTGGGCGGCGCGTCGTATGCGATCGGTGGTGCGTCTGGCTCCGGGTGTCGCGCGGGTGCGCCCACGCTCAGCGCGGCGCTGAACACGCTTAACCCGGATACGCTGCTAAGGCTGCCGGATACGCCGCTCACGCGCGTCCTGCCCGACATCATCGTCGATCGGCTGGCTGTGGAGCACTATCACACGGACAGCACGACTGGCGCGGATGCCAACAAGGTCATGTCCGCCTACGATCTCTATGTCACCCCCGGTACGCATCAGCCGATCAGTGTCGTCATTGCGATCACGGGGCCGGGAGCGGGAACTGGAATCATCGCGGCGAACAAGGACATCACAAAATTCACTATGCAGTACGACTTGGTACTGGTCAATCCGAAGTTGGATGCCGTTGTGCCTCAAATTTGCCACTGACCATGCGCGGATCGTCTAGCGCGGCGGCCCGATCCGTATGACGGGCAATCCAGGCCGGGCATTCACGTTTGCCTTCGAGGATCGGCGGTGGCCGTTCAAGCTCGGTTTGCTGCTGCTGATCGGTTTGATCCCAGGCCTGAACCTGATCGCCTGGGTGGGTTATGCGGCTTCGATCGCACACAACATCGCGCGTGATAACCACGAGCCATTGCCGAGTTGGGATGATTGGGCAGATATTCTGGTGCGCGGCCTTTTAACATGGGTGGCATGGTTCGTCTATTGGCTGCCGATCGGAATCCTGTTAGGCGGCATTTTGCTGACAGGCTTGATCGCCGGGACTCCTGACGTGGGAATGATCGTGTTCCTGGTGCGCGCGGGCGGCACGCTCACAATCGCGGTCTACGGCGTGTTCGTTGCGCTGCTGTTGACGGTAGGCGGTGCGCGGTACGCACGCACCGATCACTACCACGACTATTTCGCGTTTCGGGGGCGACTGCGCGAGGCTGGACGGCAGCGCGGTTTATTCGTCTTGACCTTCGTCTATCAGGCGTTATTTGGGTTGGCATTGGTGGTCTTGCTGCCGCCATCGATCGTGACGATCGTGGGGCCGCTGGTGCTGATCACGGCATATAGCGTGCTCAATGGCTATGTGATTGGTCAAGCGGCGCGTAGCCTCCGGCTACCGAGTGAAAAAATAAATCGTCAAGCCTGAGCCGATCACGATCACAAGCGCCCGAATCAGGCGCGGATCAATGCGCCGGGCATAAGCTGCGCCGCCGTAGCCGCCCAGGATCGCACCCGCAGTCATCAAGATCGCTTGCGGCCAGTAGATTGTCCCCGATAGCACGAACAACACAACCGCGATCCCATTGATGAGCGTCGCCAAAAAAGTTTTGAGAGCGTTCATGCGGTTGATGTCGCCGATCCCAAACAGGCTCAGACTCGCCAGCATGATGATTCCGATGCCCGCACCGAAAAAACCGCCATAGACCGATGTGAAAAATTGCAGCACCCAGATCAGCGCATGGAGTCGGCGCAGATCGGCCTGGGATCCGCTGAGACGGGCGCGCAAATACGCGCTGACCCGACTCCCAAAGGCGAAGATGAGCGTCGCAAACAGCAGCAGGAACGGCAGCAGCCGCGAAAAGGTAGCCTGTGGGGTGCCGAGCAGGACGAGTGCGCCGATCGTGCCGCCGAGGATGCTGGCGACGATGAGCGGGCACCGCCCATCTTGCCCTGGCGCAAGTTCGACCGCCAGCTCACGGCGATAGGCGCTCACGCTGGCAAGTGACCCCGGCCATAAAGCGAACGTATTGGTCGTGTTCGCGTTGATCTGAGGTACGCCGCTGAACATGAGCGCCGGAAAGCTCAAAAAGCTGCCGCCGCCCGCCACCGAATTGATCGCGCCCGCCACGAAAGCTGCTGCAAAAAGCAGCGCTGCCGATGAAATCGTCATGTGGGTGTGAAAGCGATCATCAATACGGCAGCAGCCAGCTATCCAGCCAGTTATAGGCATTCAAGCGCATGTTCGGTTTAAGCATTTCTTTGCCCGGATAACGATAAAATGCCAAGCGATTCGCAATGCCCTGACTGTCATAAACGGGCAGCGCCTTCTGATAGACTTCCCAAGCGTCGGAACTTTGGGGGTCTTCTTCGGTCGTCGAAAGCAAAAACGGGCGCGGCGCAATCATTGTCAGGATATGGTGAACGTCGGCGACCTGCATCAAGCGTGGCACGATGAACTCCGCTTGCAGCCATTCGCCGCGCCGCAGATGTTCGCGGTACGTCACGATTCCACAGTGGGCGACCGCTGCCCGGATACGCGGCTCCAACGCCATCGCCCACAGTGCCATTTTGCCGCCATAGCCGTGACCGATAAAGCCGATGAAGCGGCTGTCCACCTCGGTGCGCGTCTCCAGAAAATCGATGCCGCGACTGACATCCCATACGACCTTTTTGAGCAATGTTTCACCACGCAACAGGCGCACGCCCAGCTGATTGAAATTCCAGGCAGCATCATATTTTTCGCCATCACTGTCGGGCGAACGGCGCTCCTCATAGCCGAGCGCATCCGGGGCGAACGCCACATAACCGCGCTTGACCAATTCGAGCGCCAGCGCGTAATCGGGATCACCACTTAACCCAGCGGCCTCGCTTTTGCCGAGCGTCCAATCTGCGCCGCGCCGATGATGCACATAGATCGCGGGCACGGGCGTTTTGAGTGCGTCAGGAATCAACAGATAGGCGTAGGCCCAATCGTTGGGCGAGACTTGATATTTGATCTTCTCGCGGCGAAAACCCTCCTGCGCGACAACCTCGACAATTTCGGGTTGCAACGGCGCGGGATCGGGCGGTGCGCCCAATACGGAAAGAACGGCTTCACGAAACGTATCGGTGTGTTGTACCTGCATAATTCCGCATCATCAGCATGAGGACACATAAACCATATGGGTCAGTGTACCTCAGAGCGCGATGTTATGCACGGCGCTTGTCAAATATGGGTGCATTCAGAATTAGGGGCGGGATTTGGGAATGGACAGCCCCCTGTACCCCCGCCCCTGCCCTTGCCTTGCAAATAGGTAGGCGAAAGACCCCCTCTATCCCCAGCCCTTTCCCCCACGCAGGCGGGGGGAAAGGGAGCAGACGCTTCTGCAAGCGTTCACAATCAGCAGGGCCGCGATAATGGTGAGGACACGCAGGCGGGGGCCATGGGAACAGACGCTTCTGCGAGCGGCTCGGTAGTACCCGCTGGCCGAAGGACGTGGCAATCTCGGTCAGCGGTCGGGTGTAACTCCCCTTTCCCCCACGCAAGCGTGGGGGAAAGGGGCGGGGGGATAGAGGGGTTCTATGCTCTGCCCCCAACCTTGAATGCACGCGTCAAATATGGGTGCATTCAGAATTAGGGGCGAGGGATACGCTGTGGCTGAAGGCCATCGCCGTGGCGGACGAGGCAGGCCTCATCCGTCTCGAACGTGCATCGCCGGGGGCAAGCCGTTCGAAACGACTCGCCCCAATCCCTGAATGCACCCGTCAAGTACTCAATAACAACGCTGGCATCGGTGATGTAAATGGTCATCAGCGATCACGAGCGCCTCGGTCAAGGTCGGCGCATCCGGCGGATTGCCTTGTTGAACCTTTCACGCTACGATAGCGCCATCATTCGACAGCGCCAATATAGTGGCGGTACTGTAAAGCCGTGCGCGCATCAGCCTGCTTGGACGCGCACGCGGCGCGACGTGGCGATCTCGGTTTGACCGCCCATCGCGTGGTAGACGGCGCTCACTTCAATTTCGCCCGCCGCCAAGTTATTAAACGATCGCTCGCGGCCATAGAATGTGAACGGTTGCAGCGTGACCATTTCCTCGGCCTGCCCAAACGTCGCCTCGACCGAATCGGGCTGCGGAAAGCCCACCGGCGCAATCGCACGCACATTGGGGCCGACGAAGGCATTGCGCGAGATCGTCACGGGTTCGTAGCTATCGTTAAACAAAATCGCACGTAGGACAACCTCCGACGCCTTGAGCGGCTCGGTCAGTTGAATTTCAATTTTCATCAAAAATGCTCCTTTGGGATGATTTAATCAAGAACCTTACCCCCCGACCTTTTAGGGGTAGGTATTTTGGATTTGGGTGGACGAACAGCGGACGCGGCAAGCCGCGTTCCTACACCACCCTAAAAGCACCCCCAGTCCCCGCCCCATAACATGGGGCGGGGACTGGGGGTGAGGTTTTTTCAGGCCGGATTAGCTTCAGTGGGCAGCCGTACCCGATGCTGAAAAGCGACGCCGCCAACAGTGCCCGCGCCCGCATCGACCGGATACGTGCCCGTCGCAATGTCGTTGGTATCGACGGGTCCCATCGGCTTGTTTTGCGCCGTGTCCGCCGCCGAGAAGGCATCAAGCGATTCTTTCCATAGGATGACCTTTTTCAGCTCAGTGATCGCGCCTGATTGCGTGAACGCATGGGCGACCGTGCCGCCCGGCAAATAAGTGGCCGCCCGCGCGATCAAGGGCGGGATATTCGCGGTATATATGCCCTGCGTGCTGTTGACGTGCAAAATTTCGTGGCTGTTGAAGCGCGCCGCCGCACCCGGCGTTACATAATGCCCGTTGCCCTGATCGCCCGCGTTTGCGCCGAGATACGAGCGTGTAACATCGACTGACGTACCGGTTGCCGCCTTGATCCACGCATCCGAATTGGAGAACACACCGTTCGATTTCGATTGATAATCGGGCGCGTTCTGAGCCTGGATGCTGCCCGTATTTTCGTTGCCATGCGGCCCCGCACCGCCGCCGCCGGCCCAGACGATTGTGCCCGTCTGCCCGCCGTTGGTAAAGGCGTGCGGTCGTCGATCGTTCGCGGCCAGCGCTTCAAATTTCACGGGCACCGTGCCGCGTCGTCCACCATTGACGAAGCGCGTCGTGATCGGCGGGGCGGTGGCCTGTTCGTCCGTGCTCGGAACGGTCTTGATATGCAGGTCGCTGTCCGTTTCAGCCGTGCCCTGTGGCAGCGCGGCATCTTCGCTTTGCGTCATCACATCGCCGCCCGCATCGTCAGTAGACGGATCCGTATCGGCACTCGCCGAATCGGTCGCACCTTCGGGTTGATCGTCGGTGGTTTCGCCCGGTTCGGCGTCCTCGGTCGTGCTGGTCGCCACACCGGAGGCGTCGTCCGAAGACGTGCTATCCACCGCTGCGGTGTCGGTAGAAGGTTCAGGAGTAACGTCTTCCACCGGAGTCGCCTGCTCGATCTCCTGCTGCTGGTTAGCGTCGTCGTCATCATCGCGCTGGATACCAAGCGCTGGTGCATTCGCCGCGCGCCCCGCCAGCATCCTGACAACGGCGGCGTTTCCGTGCGTGTGCTGCATCTGCAAAATCGCAGTCGGTTGGTCGGGCGTCTGATCATTTGTGGTCGTGGCGAGTGTGTTGGCTGGCTCTGCCCGACGACGTTTTGGGGCTTCATCTTCAATTTTTGAGTAAGTACGCGATTTCACGGCGAATTCTCCTGCCATTGATCTTCGATCATTCTAGCACCTTTTCAGTACAGAACATCTATTTTTATGGTTTATTTTCAGGCGGTGTCCGTCTGAGGTCTTCTGTCTTGCGGTGAAACTGTTGGCAGGACGCCATCCATTCCCCTATCGTGCATATTTGTTGTATTCGCCCGCAGCTTGACAAACAGAACATGCGTGCTATGATGTTCGTATACAAACCTGAGTAAGCGCAATGATAGCACTGATTGCCCACGATCCGATCGGAGACCCCGCCACGATGACGAATCAAACCTTTTGCTTTTGCGGACGACGGCTGGAATCCAAAGCGACCCGGCATGGTGTCTTGCTGCGCTGCCCCGAACACGGCATCCAATTCCGTTACATCGTCGCACCTGATACGGATGCTGCCACCGCCGAGCAAGATTCCGGCACGCCCACGCGCCCAAATGCGCAAGGACGTCCACCGCGTATGAATAAATCGTGAATTTTTTCAAACCTTGTACAAACGCGATCAATTGTTGCTTATACTGTGGGTGATCCGCAATCATGCGGCGAACCAGAAGGAAGAGGGGATCATCTTGAATACGCATACCGTCCACCATATTGATGAAACCGTCAATCTACGCAACCAACTGGAACGCACACAAGCCCTTTTTGTCAGTGCGACGATGGAGAAAAACTTCCTGCAACGTGCGATGGCCGACCTTAATTTCCACCATAATGCCCACGATGGCATCGTTTTCACAAATACCAAAAACGAGGTCGTTTATGCTAATCCCTATTTTCTCAAAATGATGAATGTGGCCGATCCCAAAGAAGTGCTTAACAAGCCCCTGCCCAGCTATATGTGGTTCGATCCGACGGACTCCGATCGCTTGTTCGCCGATGTGCGCGAATTTGGCTTCGTCCGTGAGCGCGATTTGAACCTTTACAATCAGGATAAAGCGCCGGTGTTCGTGGCGTGCTCGGCAGTCACCAGCAAAGACGACGAGGACAACATCGTCGGCACCGAGATCATGCTCTGCAACGTCACCAGCAAGCGCAAAATTCAAACAGAGCTGGCTGACCGCACCGAGACGCTCGAACGCATCACCGAATTTTGCCGTCATTCGTTCGATCACCTGCAAGAAGTGGTGCAGCGCGGCGCGCCGAACAGCGAAGTCCTGGCGCTGATCGAGGAAGTCAAAGGCGAGTTGGCGAAGTTGTAGGGAGCACGCTCTCCCGC
>JBBRMW010000205.1:0-10956 GCA_038230635.1 Aggregatilineales bacterium
CATGTACCGATTGCTCAGTACGTCCCGAAGTATCCCACAAATATTTGGCGCTGTCAAGGGTTTGGCAAAACTGGGTGCATTCAAGGTTGTGGGCAGACTATAGAACCCCTCTATCCCCAGCCCTTTCCCCCCGCCTGCGTGGGGGAAAGGGCTGGGGATAGAGGGGTTCTTTCGCCTATTGGCAAGGCAAAGGCAGGGGCTGGGGATAGAGGGGTTTGTCCATTCCCGAAACTCGCCCCCATCCCTGAATGCACCCGCAAAACTCGAATTTGGAAATTGCGCGGACAGGGCGATAGGCTGTCGTCGGCGCGCCTGTACCTGCTATAATGGGCGACGAATTGGCGGGTGGAGGATCGGGACGCATGGCGAACGAAGCGCACCAAACCCTGCACACGGTGATCGCAGGTCGCGTACAAGGCGTCAATTTTCGGCATCACGCCGCCGTTGAAGCGCGAAAACGCGGCTTGACGGGTTGGGTGCGCAACCGCGACGACGGTACAGTCGAAACGCTGGCGACGGGTACGCGGACGGCACTTGAGCAGTTCTTGATCTGGCTGCATCGCGGATCGCCCGCCGCCGAGGTGACGCGCGTTGAGTCGCATTGGTCAGACACGCCCGAAAAGTTTGAAAGGTTCGAGATTCGCTCGTGATCAAACGCTATCCACAGCAAACCGCCTGGGCTATCTTGCTGATCAGCTTTGCCTGTTTCGGCCTGCTGTGCTTGGGCTTGGCGGCGACGTTTTATTGGTTTGTGTATCTTTCGCCGATGTCGCTCACGGCCACTGTCGTCGTCAGTCGCGGCATTCTGAGCTTGCAATCGGCGGGCGGCGATCAATTGGGTGTCTATACCACGCATCTGATCGATCCACGCACACAGATTACGGTCAACGACGCCTCACAGGGCATTTTGACGTTTAAGGACACCTATTCGGGCGAGACGGTGGCGACGGTAACGTTGTTGACGGGCAGCCACTTGATCATCACGAGCGCCGAGAGGCCCCGCTTCGACATCAGCCGCCGCCCATTTTCGATCACGCTGGATGCGGCGGAGGGCACATTCTTGGTGACGGCTGCGCCGAAATCGCGCGCCTTCAACATGACTATCAACACCGAGGCGGGGACGGCGCAGCTCATCGATGACGGCCAATATACCATCTCGACGACCCGCGATCCGAGCACTCGCAGCGAGCATTTGCAGGTGTTCAATCAGGGCGGCGAGGCTTGGCTGACACTGCCGTCGAACCGCACCCAAAAAGTCTGGCCGAACACGATCGCCAACGCCACCACCGGCATCGATGATATTCAAATGACCGACAGCCCCTATACGATCCTGGCATCTGGCCTTTTCGCCGATCAAGTGCCGCCCGCCAACGCACCCGACCGCACGCAAGTTTTCGATGGCTGGGATTGCACACCGGGCGCGGTGGGTGATCAAGTGCAAGGACAGTATGCGCGCGATGAGAATGAGAATTGGGCGCTCCATTTGTGGCGGATCGGTCCGAATCTCGGTCACAGCGAAACGGCCTGCGGAATTTTCCCCAACGGGCAAAATGACGCGAACGGCAACCCCGGTTGGCTGGACACCACGCCCTATTCGACGCTGCGCATCCACATGCGGCTCAAACTGAGCACGAACTATCAAAAACATATACCGGACGTGGCACAGTGCGGTGTCGCCGCCTCAGAATGTCCAATCATGATCAAATTGATCTGGTCGGCTGGCCCGCCTACGCTGCCGACTCAGGCGTGGTATCACGGCTTTTACGCGATTCCCGATCCTGCGCTGCCGTTGACTTGTGATACCTGCCGTATCGCGCACGAACACATCAACAGCGATGTGTGGTATGTCTATGATTCCGGCGATTTACACTTGCAGCTTTCTCAAGGACCGATCTACATCAACCAATTGATCGTGAATTCGTCCGGCCACCAATATGAGGCGTGGATCGGCGAGATTACGCTGTTGGGCGGGAAATAAAGAATCGAAAACCCTCACCTATTCGAGGCGAATCATGAATCTAGCACCCATTCCCACCTTCATCCTGACTCCGGCGGTCTTCGCGCCAACCCCTTACGCCGCCACGTCGCTGGCCGAGGCCGCCACCAAAGAACCCAATGGCGTGTACACGCTGGCGCGCACCTATCGGCGCGATCATGCTTTGCTATTCGACGATCACATCGATCGGCTCGAAGAGTCGGCGCGGCTGATGGGGCTGCATGTCACGATCGATCGACCTGCTTTGCGCCGCGCACTGGCGACGCTGATCGACGGATCGGGCTATACCGAGTCGCGCTTTCGGATCACGATCCCGATCGACTCACCGGATTCATTGATTCTCTCGCTCGAACCCTACAAACCCGTGCCGCCGGAGATCATAGAAGGCGGCGCGCGTTGTGCCACCGTGCAACTGGCGCGTCACAACCCTGCCGCCAAAACCACCGCCTGGATCGCCGCGCGCGCACCCGCCACCGCGAATTTGCCAGCGGGCGTGTATGAGGGGATTTTGGTTTCGCCGGAAGGGGTGCTCTCTGAAGGGCTGAGCAGTAACTTCTACGCGATCATGAACGGTGCGCTGCATACGGCGGGCGAGGGCGCCCTGGCGGGCATGGCACAGAAGATCGTGCTGCGGATTGCGCCGGAGATGCTGCCCGTCATGCGGACGCCGATCACGATCCGCGATCTGCCCTTCATCGATGAGGCGTTCATCAGCAGCGCCGGGCGGGGGATCGTGCCCGTGATCATGCTCGACAATCAGATTATCAGCACCGGACACCCTGGCACGGTGACGCTCGCCTTACGTGATCGCTATCAGGCCTGGGCGGATGCATATTTGGAACGAATCGCGGGCTAACGAAAAACGGACTCGGCAGGCTGCGTCCCGACGAAACAGGATAGCGTCCCCGACACGCTGAAGGCTGCGGGTTTTCCTGGCGCGCGTGTTACAATGAGCGGCATGAACCAAAAGGCACACCGAATTTGACTTCCCTCGATGACTCCAAAGCGCGCGGCTGGCTGCATAACCGACTCGATCAAGCGGCGGCCAAAGACCGAATCGCGCGACTCGAATCGACCTGCAACGAGTTTGCCGACAAACCAATCGCCCAACTCACCGAGCGCGAACTCGAACGCATCTGGGTCGATCTCAACAACGGCGTCTCCGATCTGCCGAGCACCAGCGCCAACCTGTTCAACGCGAATCGCCCGGAAATCCTGCGATCGGCCACCAAAATCGCGCAAATGCTGACCGATCCGCCGGGCACGCGGTTGGTCAAACTGTGTCAGTTCTTCCGCGCCAACCGCGAAAAGTACAATCAACTGCCGCAATATGTGCGGGCGGTCGCGCTCTATGATCCGGCGAATGCGCCGACCGTGACGGCTTATCGCGGTCTGACCGGAGCAGTTTTGAGCGCGCTCGGTTATACCGGATCGCTCACCGCCTGGGAAATTGCGATCCAGGCAGGCGACGATTCGACACTCAACCCGGCGATCGCGTTCGCATTCGAGACGATTCGGCGCTTGCTGCCCGACTCGGACATTTACGTGCAGGCGATCGGGCTGGAACTGCTGCCGGGCTACGTCAAAGATCAGATGCGGAGCGCCTGAAATTCACCTCACCCCCCAGCCCCTCTCCGTAACCACAGCGAGGGGGTGTCAAGCCGCTAAATCCGGTCAGCGCGTCGAGCCGACGGTGGAACGAGCGCCCTCTCCGTGCTTACGGAGAGAAGTGGGGTGAAGTGAATCCCGCAGAACTGACTTGGTTTCGCAATAAAAACCCGTGTACAATTGTTCGCATGATGCAATTATCCCTGAATACGCGAACCACGCCGCAAACTGCGACGCCAATCCTCAAATGGGCGGGCGGCAAAAGTTCGCTGCTCAAGCAATTTGCAGCGCATTTTCCCGCGCCCGCTGCTTATGCGCGCTATTTTGAACCATTTCTTGGTGGCGGGGCAGTATTTTTTCGTTTACAACCACCGCGCAGCTACCTATTCGATTTGAATGCCGACCTGATCGAACTGTATACGCTTGTGCGTGACGATGTGGAAAGCGTGATTGATGCGCTCGCGCCCCACAAAAACGAGCGCGCCTATTTTGAACGGATACGCGCGCTGGATCCGCTTACACTGACCGCTCCCGAACGTGCCGCCCGCCTGATCTTCTTGAATCACACCTGCTATAACGGCCTGTATCGGGTCAACAGTCGCGGTCAGTTCAACGTACCGTTCGGCAGATACAAAAACCCAAAGATTTGCGATGTCGAAGGGCTGCACGCGGCCAGTCGTGCGCTACAAAACGCCCATTTGCAGGTTGCCGATTTCGAGACCAGCCTCGCCGACTGCCGCGCCGGCGATTTTATCTATTTCGATCCGCCGTATGCGCCGCTCAGCGCCACTTCCAGCTTCATCAGCTATACCAAACACGGCTTCGACGCCACCGATCAGAAGCGTCTCGCAGACCTATATCGGGAACTCGATCGGCGGGGTTGCCGGCTTTTGCTCAGCAACTCAGATGCGCCGCTTATCCATGAACTGTACAGCGGCTTCACGATCCATCAAATCGCAGCCCGGCGCGCGATCAACAGCAAAGGGGATGGACGCGGGCTGATTACAGAACTACTGATAGCAAATTGTTGATCAGTCATGCTTTTGAGTGGAACGCCTCGGCGCTGTTTCCATTGCTCGGTTTGTAGAGAACTGCAATCTGTTTTGTGTTAAGATATTGCAAAGTGAATGAGGTGGGCTATGGTTGCGCATCCAGTCCGTGCAGTTTTTGAACGTGGTCATCTCCGGCTGCTTGATCCGGTCAATTCGACTGAAGGACAAGAAATCCAACTGCTTATCGTTTCTGAACGCGAACGCGCCCGCGCCGTGCTGGCCGATATTCTGGTGCATTATGACGCCGATGGTGCGTTAGATGAACGCATTGACGAAGCCGCGTTATTGGCTGAAATTGACGCTGACACAAAGGGCAAGCCCACTATCTCCAATGCGATCATTGAAGAACGACGGGAAGGGCCGTGACCCATTTTTTCCTGGATAGCAGCGCTTTGATCAAACGTTATGTTGGAGAGCAAGGTTCGGCATGGATACGTGCAATCTCGCTGCCTAGTGCGGGAAATACCATTGTTGTTGCGCCCGTTGCCCAAGTTGAGATATTTTCTGGGGCTTCCCGTCGATATTGACGTTAGATGATCCAAATACGCATCCTTAAAACATCGCATCCGCCGCTCAAAATTAGCCGGTCCGCCCCCGTTCAAGCGTAAGCGATTATCGGTCAGATTGCTCAGCCACTTTTTATCAAGGACACCCACAAAAAAACAATGTCAGCACACGCAGAACACATCATTTATAACGGCACGATCCACACGCTCGATACGGCGCACCCGGCGGCAGAAGCGGTTGCCATCCGCGACGGCAAAATCCTGGCGGTCGGCGCGCTTGACGAGATCGAAAATCTCTCGACCGCCAACACCCGGCGTATCGACTTGGCGGGGCGCACGCTGATTCCCGGCTTCAACGACGCCCACATCCACCTGTGGAAGGTCGGAATGCTGCTGACCGGAATGCTCGACGCGCGCCAAGCTGCCACACCCACGATCGCGGCTATCACCGAGGCATTCCGAGTGCGCGCCGCGACGACGCCAGCCGGAGCGTGGATCACCGGGCGCGGCTATCACGAGAATGCCTTGCTCGAACATCGCCACCCGACGCGCGCCGATCTGGATGCCGCCTCGACCACCCACCCGATCCAGTTGATGCACACATCCGCGCACGCCGCCGTCGTCAACACGCGCGCGCTCGAACTGGCCGGAATCACGCGCGATACGCCGAATCCACAGGGTGGCGAGATCGAACACGACTCAGCGGGTGAGCCGACGGGGCTGCTGCGCGAAACAGCGATGAGTCTGGTCAACGCGGTTATTCCGCCGCCGACACCCGCCGAGTTCGAGGCCGCTGTTTTGGCCGCCGCCAAAATCTGCCTACGCTTGGGCGTCACCAGCATCACCGAGCCGGGCGTGAGTCCCGCCGATCTGGATGTGTACCGCCTGCTGAAAAACGAGCGCCGCTTGCCGATCCGCGCGAACGTGATGGCCTTGCGCTATGCCAGCGATAACAGCAAAGTGCCGCTGCCCGAACGCCACGAATCGGAGTGGTTACGTATCGACACGGTGAAGCTGTTCGCCGATGGTGGCCTGAGCACCGCGACCGCCGCGCTCAGCGTGCCCTACGAGGGTATCCACGACGGAAAACGCGGCCTTTTGCGTTATACCGACAATCAGATGCGCGCGCTGGTCTGGGATATTCACCGGGCAGGCTTGCGTGCCGCCGTCCATGCCATCGGCGATACCGCAATCGCGCAGGTGATCGATGCAGTCGAGTATGCGTCAGGGCGGCTGGTGGCACGGCTGCGTCACCGGATCGAGCATTTTGGCTTACCCAATGCCGATCTGCTACGGCGCGCGCATTTCCGGGTCAATGTCGCGCCGCAAGCCGTGTTCATCCAGGCGCTTGGCGACAGTTTTCTGGAATATACGCCATCCGCGCTGGCCGGACAAATCTACCCGCTGCGCGCCATGCTCAAAGCGGGATTGACCGTCGCGCTGAGTTCGGATGCACCGGTCGTGCCGGATTTCAACCCGCTGCTGGGGATCAAAGCCGCCGCCGACCGCTTGAGCAGTTCCGGCGAACCGATCTGCCCCGATCAGGCGATCACAGTCGGCGAAGCGCTGGCGATGTATACGCTCAACGGCGCGATCATCGCTGGCGAAGATGCGCTCAAGGGCAGCATCGCGCCGGGCAAGCTGGCCGATTTCGCGGTACTGTCCGGCGATCCGCTGCGCGCACCCATCGAACGCCTGACCGATCTCAAGGTCGAAATGACGATGATCAACGGTCAGGTTGTGTATTCGACGTAACCGAATCGTCAGCCTGGGGTGATCGCGTTTTGTTCGACCCAACCATTTTGGACGCCGCCGCCTAATTCCGCATGAACCGGCCACCACCATTGAACCCCATCGAAGAATGGATAGACAAACTCCCCCCAGGTGATGAATCGATCGCGCGGCCCGATCGTGGCAAGGATTTTCGGCGAACCCGGCAGGTAGCGGATCCACACGAATGGAACGCTCGAACGAATGCGCATAGTGGTAAACGGCTGCCAATTGTTTGACTGTGTACTCGTCTGCTTACCGTCTGAACGGGTCGCAATCTGCCCCTCGCCACTCGTGCCAATGGATGCCTGTTCGATCCAGCCCTGAATCGACGGGTTCGCCGTCACTTCGACTTTCCACCACCATTGGTGGCCGTCCCATGATCCGTAAAAACTGGTGGTGCGCAGCAGCCCGTACTTGCCGGGTGCGCGGATGGTGTCAACGATGGACGCATTGGAGGCGGGTTGGCTGCGCAGCCACACGAATGGCACATGGATATCCAGGTAAACCAACTCGCGGGGTCCGAAGACGATAGAATAACAGGGTGTCGAAGGTGGCGTGTACGGTCCCCTGGCACAGGGTGGGGCCGCTAAACTGGGTTTGACGCCCACAGTAAATATCCCAACGGCGATAATCATGACCAAAATGAGACGGCGCATTGGACTTTCCTTTGGTTGAATAAACAGACTACTCTTATAGTGTCGTGAAATTCAATTGGGTATGCTTGACGGAGACCTGACAAACCTGACGCCCACCTGACCTTAACCGACGCTTGGCTGACGCGCGTTAAATGGTTGACCGATCTCTAGGTGGAAATGGCGACAATCAACGGTCAGATCGTGTATTCGATGCGAGAGTGTGTCTATGGTTTTCAGTCAGCGTGGTTTTGATATTCGCTGCGAATGGGGTGGTGCGGGCCTCGCTGCGCTCCTCGCGGATAGTGATGCCATAGCCATCGTCGATGTTTTGTCGTTCTCAACTTGTGTGGATATTGCCGTCAATAACGGCGCGCTCGTCTATCCCTATCGTTGGCAGGATGAATCAGCCGCCACTTATGCACAGTCGCTCGGCGCGATCTTAGCCAATCACCAGCGGGAGTTTGCCACTGGTTATTCGTTAGCGCCGTCCTCGCTCGTGAATATCCCAGCCGGAACGCGTCTCGTGATTCCCTCGCCCAACGGGGCTACCTTGAGTTTGGCAACCGAATCCATTCCAACCTTCGCAGGCTGCTTACGAAATGCGGAGTCTGTCGCGTTAGCGATGCAAAAATTGGGTTCTCGCCTGAGTCTCATTCCGGCTGGCGAACGCTGGTCAGATGGGAGTCTACGAGTCGCGCTCGAAGACCTGATTGGGGTGGGGGCAATCATCCACTATCTAAATGGCACACGTTCTCCTGAAGCCCAAGCCGCCGAGACAACCTACTTGCATTTTCAATCCGATCTCGCCACCCAAATTCAACAAGTTGCCTCAGCAAAGGAGCTGATCGCGCGGGGTTTTGGTGCGGACGTGGATTTAGCCGTTGCATTCAATCAGAGTACATGTGTACCCTGGCTGATGAAAGGTGCTTATACGCGCTATATCGTCTGATCTTAGAGAGGTGATCGGATGGTTGACTCAATCACACAAACTGTCGGTTCCTCTCAGCCGACGCACATTTATTCTCTTGGCTGTCTCAAGCTTGGTTGGGAATCTAGCTCTCCGACAATTTTATCGCATTGATTCGACATCAGATCAAAAAACGATTGATATCTTCCAGCCCCCGGATACCAATGCGCAAAATCCCATGCCTCCCACTCACCATCATGTATGACTTCGGGATTGAGGAAAAATGTGTGAGTAGAAGCCACTTTATCGCCTATCAACAATAGTTTATCAAAATACTCGATTCTAATATTCTCGAGGGCTTGCCGATGATCATAAACAAAATATTCCTCATCAGGCACAGTTGGCGTGGTCGAATGTTTTACGCTATCTATCAAGCTGTTGACGAGTTGGGGTTCTTTAGAAACCCACCAATCTACTTCCGCTATAGGCAGTAGTCTTGGAATATCTGGGTAATCCGAACCACGCCAACCATTCGTGTAACCTAAAAACTCGATATATGACCTTGGTAGTTTACGCGCCAATCGTGACTCAAGCGCAGCAATTACCTCAACTGTCGCCCCTTCAAAACCTAACCAGTCGATATTCGGTATTGGCGGATCAATATATTCACGCAAGCGGCTTTTGATGATCGAGTTATTCCAAACTTGCAGCAATTCCTGCCACGATTGAGCCATTTTTTTTGCATCCCAATGAAATTCACGCTGCTGGTCGATGGTCATTAAACGCTGCGAAAATTGGTGCATCTCTGCTGTAGAATAGGGATCATTGTACACCTCTTAAAACAAATGAGCTTAAAAAGGCATCCTGATATGAACTTTCAACAATATATCGACGGTCAATGGCTGAATGCTGCCAACGGCAAAACCTGGAACGTGCTCGATCCGGCCACCGAGGAAGTGATCGCTGCGGTGCCGTTTGGTGATGCCAGAGATGCGCGTGCCGCGCTCGAAGCGGCCAAAGCGGCGTTTCCGGGCTGGTCGGGCAAGACACCTTATGAGCGCGCCGCGATCTTGATCAAAGCCGCGAACCTGATCCGTGACCGTGCCGACGATCTCGCGCCAATCATGACACGCGAATGTGGCAAGCCGCTGATCGAGTCGCGTGGCGAATGGCTCGCCAGCGCCGATCTGCTCGAATGGTTCGCCGAGGAGGGCAAACGTGCCTATGGTCGTACTGTGCCGTCGCGCCGTGCCAACAAGCGCGTGATCGTGCTGCATCAGCCGATCGGGGTAATCGCCACGATCACCGCCTGGAACTTTCCGGCGTGGCTGTTAGCACGGGCTTGGGGCGCGGCACTGGCGGCGGGCTGTACCGTGGTTGGGCGACCATCCGAACTGACGCCGATGTCGGCGATGGCGCTGACAAATATCCTCGTCGAAGCGGGGATTCCGCCGGGCGTATTGAATCTGGTCAACGGCGATCCAGAAAGCCAGGGCGCAGAATTTCTGAGCAACCCGATCTGCCGCAAAATCAGCTTTACGGGCAGCACGCGCGTCGGCAAGCTGTTGATGCGTGGCGCGGCGGAAAACATTACGCGGCTTTCGCTCGAACTGGGCGGCAGCGCGCCCGTATTGATCTTCCCGGATGTCGATCTCGATTGGGCGGCCAAACAGTCAGTCGCTTCGAAGTTTCGCAATAACGGGCAGGTATGCGTCGCACCGCAGCGTTTTTATGTCCACGCCGACGTGCAGGAGCCGTTCCTCGATAAAGTGCAGGCGCTCGTCCGCGATCTGAAAATCGGGCACGGCCTTGACAAAGATACGAACGTCGGGCCGCTAGTGACGGCGGGGCAGCGCGATAAGGTCGAGGCGCTCGCCAACGACGCGATCGGCAAGGGTGCGACGGTCGTGGTCGGCGGATCACGGCCAGCCGATCGCGCCAAAGGCTATTTTTTCCAGCCGACGGTACTTACCGGGATCGGCGCGGATATGCGGATCGTGCGCGAGGAAATTTTCGGACCAGTTATGCCGATCGTGACCTTTCACAGCGTCGAGGAGGCGCTCGCGCTGGCGAACGATACCGAGTACGGGCTGGCGGCCTACGTCATGACGCACAACCTCGACACGGCGATCCGCATGTACGAGGGGCTGGAATTCGGTATCGTCGGCGTGAACGACATGCTGCCGACGGCCACCGAAGCACCTTTTGGCGGCATGAAGCAGAGCGGCATTGAGCGCGAGCAGGGCAGCGAAGGACTCGCCAAATATCTCGAAACGAAGATGGTGTCGATCGCACTGTGATCAATGGGCGGCTTTTGCCCGTCTTGGGAGCATGGCGCGGGTTAGGGCGTGTCTGCAAACCCCTCTATCCCCCGACCCCTTTCCCCCACGCAAGCGGGGGGAAAGGGGAGTCAAGCCCCTCGCCCCGCCTGCGTGGGAGAGGGGTTGGGGAGAGGGGTCAGCCGCCCAAACACTTTGCA
>JBBRMW010000206.1:0-10939 GCA_038230635.1 Aggregatilineales bacterium
GACCTCAAACTGTACTATCGCACCCGTCGTTACCTGCACGAAGTACTTAAATCCTTGCCCGATCCGCCCGCACCTGATTTTATTTCGCGCCTTGGCCAACGTTTATCCGCCCTCGGCGGCATTCGCCCGCCCTCTGATTTTGAAAATGCCGCTTAATTGGCGAAGGTATTGTTTTTAGGTGTGCGTTATCATTCCGAAGTTTCGCTATTTGCGCTTCAAGTTCCGCAATTGTTATTTCTGATTGATGCTGGTGCATTTTCCCCTCCAACGAAAGTTATCATTCTTGTCCACGCATTTTATTGCGTTGCAGATACATTGTCATAGACAGAATGTTTCTAAAATCATGTTGGAACGGAATGTTTATAACCTCCTTGGTCAGTCGCCAAATAGTTCGGGATCGTCTAGATCGAGGTCTTTGGTCAACCCGGCCAAATGATCTTCATGCGCCTTTTTAGCCATGCGCAACAGAGCATCGGCGGCTTCGGCCTCGGAATCGACAGCCTCGATGATGATACGGACTGCGCCCGGCGTCAGATTGGCAGGCGGCTCAAACTCAAGTTTACCTTTTTCGTCCACCCGCCCGAACAGCTCAATCGTGCTCATATTGACCCTCGTACTCTCACTCAGCGCAGCGCGTCCCAGACTTCGAGTTTGGCGCTCACGCGGCGGATTACATCGTCGGTGAATTCGGTGGTCGTTGCGTTGCCGCCGAGGTCGGAGGTGCGCGTCCCGGCGTAGACCGCTTCGAGCGTGCTTTCATAGATCGCGCGGCTGGCCTGCTGTGCGTCTGGTTCTTCGATATGCGCCAGCAGTGCCGCGCCCGCCAGGATCATCGCCATTGGGTTGGCGATATTTTTGCCTTGCAGCGAGGGTGCCGTGCCATGCGGCGCTTCGGTCATCGCCACCCGCACATTGAATGCCTCATCGAAACCGAGCACTTGCGACTCCGCGCCCGCGATGGTGCCGAACATCTTGATTACAAGGTCGGAGAGAATATCGCCATCACGGTTCAACGTCGGGATAACCAGTGCCTCGCCCGTCAATTCGAGCAAGAGCGCAAAGGTTGCATCGATCAACTGCGGATCGTAACGCACGGTTGGGTAGCGTTTCGCAGCGGCGTCGAGTTCTTCTTTGAACATCGCTTCATAAATCGCGCTGACCGTATATTTCGGCCCGCCAAAGACTTTCGCACCCGATTTGAGGGCATAGCGAAACGTATATTCGGCGACGACGCGACACGTTCGCCGCGAAAGTTTTTCGGTGCGATAGGCCATTTCGTTTTCGCCTTCGCCCTCGCGCCACTCTTTGGCGTTATATGCGCCATCGACGGCCATGCGCACCACCGCGATCGGCGAATAGACGCCGCCCAATGGTCGCACAGAGGGAATGCGTCGCCCCGTCCGCAAGATCACCTCGCCGTGAATCGCGTCACGAATGATCGCGTTAGGGCTGCCGACATCACCCGCCGCTTCGGGCGTGATAGTGGCCGCTTTGATGCCGAGTCCGCATTGATTGATCGCTGCCGCCGCATCGAGCACGACTTGATTCTTGGATGCGCGCCGCGACTCCAACGACAGATCGAACGGCACAAAATCCAGATCGACACGTGTTACGGATGGCTGGATCACGCGCAGCGCTTCGACGAGCAATTCTTGCCCAGTTTGATCACCAGCGAGGACGACGACGGTACGCTTAGCCACGTCCGAACAATCCTTTCCTCTGCGGTGCGACGGGCGGCGTTGGTGTGGGCGGCACAGCCGATGGCTTGGCCGTCGCATCGGTGGCAGATACGGCGGACGTTGACGATCCAGCCACGGCGGGCGCGGTCGCTGGTGCAGACGCCGCTGCCGTTGCGCCCACGGTGGCGGGCGCTTTGGCCGGTTCAGGCGTGACGATCGGGCTGGGCGCAGGCGTGGCGGCTGCCGCCGCAGCGTTTGCCGCCGTGGTCACCGCCGCCGCCGTGATGGCTGCGATCGAGGCCGCCTCCACTGCCGCCGCCGCATCCGCGATCTTTTTGCCGGGGCCGCGCAACTTGGTCGCCTGGCCGATCGTTTCGAGCAAAGTATCCATACCGACGGGCTTGGGCAGCACCAGATCAGCGCCCGCCTCGCGCCGCCGCTCATCCAGATCGAGCGCGGAATAGGCGGTCACGAACACGATCGGCAGATCGGCAGTGGCCGGGTGCAGCCGCATCATTTTGCAAAGGGTAAAGCCATCCAAGCGCGGCATCATAATATCGAGCAAAATGCAATCGGGATGCTCGACTTCGGCCAGCGTGATAGCATCGGTGGAGTTGAGCGTCGTCACCGCCTCGAAACCGCTGATCTCAAGGATTGTTTGAAGGAGGTTCAGCGTGTCAATTTCATCATCGACGACCAGCACACGAGTCATGAGTTTATCTCCAGTTTATGCCCCGCTTGACGGCGGCGTGTATTGAGTGAGCAGGCTGACGCGCGTGGCCGAGGTGAGCGCGGCGAACAACGTAACAGCGGCGAATATGCCAGCGGCAGTGCGATCATCACGGCCCCGCAGCAGTGCGAAAGTGCCCGGCTGCACGATAATGAAAAATAGATCATACAAATAATACAACCAACCGCGCGCGGGCGCGATGCCCGTCGTTTGGAGCAACAGCGTCACGATCAGCACAGCCACCGCCAGCAGCGAGTTCACGGCCACCGCACCCCAAAACTGACCGCCCAGCGATTCCGCACGCGCAGCCACAATGAGCGCCCACACCCCAACCGCGATGCAAAAAAACGTGTAAGCATTGCTAAGGATAGGATGCAGCGCGAGTAGGATATTTTGCATGAGATTTGGTTGCGTTATTCCTGTGCGTTACGCGCTTGTGGATGCTCAAGTATCCAGGCATTATAACTTGATCAGATTGACATGACCAATCCAGGCGTATAACAAAGTCGTGGAAAAAACGTATCAATGGGCGGATCAGACGATCCACCCGAAGGTCTAGAATTAGATGCCCACAGGATTTCGCGCGGTGATGGCCTGTCGCATCACCTCACGATATTGTTCCGTCTGCCCTTGCTCATGTGCGATACCCATGATAAAGCGGCTGATGGCCGTTGCCGCACCCAAGCGCGGATGCTCCAGCACATTATCAAGGTGTGGTTCATCCGGCCACGCATCGAGCATCGCCACGCGCATCCGACGGCTTTCTTCCAGGCGCTGCACCATCGCGGCCACCGTCTTAATCGACTCTTCCGGCACTTCGTAACGCAAGCGCAGTTCCGGTAGCAGCGTCACGCCCCGTGCCAGGACGAGTGCACTTTCGGCAGCATCCTCGCTGCTGGCTGTGGTGTGGGCCGCCAAATGTGCCAACGTCCAACCGGTCGTATCTTCGGTGGCCGGGTCTTTGGCGGGATCAACCGGGACGAATACCACATCGTCATCGGTCGCCTCAGCCACGATTAAACGCAATTCGTCGATCACCTCATGCGTCAACCGGTAGAGATCGGCTTTGGTGAGGCCAGCGGTCATTTCGGCCAGCGTTTTTTGCTTCCTGAATATCAATCCCAGATCGAACATTAATTTGCCCTCTTGATTCATCACTTTACGGGTAGCCTACGCGCGTTGAACGTAGCCCGACGGGCTGATCTTACCGATATAGGCGCGTCAATCGAGTGGAATATAGTTCTTGGCGTGATTCTCGACCGCGAATGCCGCTGCTTCGGCACGATTCGAAAGGCTGAGTTTGCTCAAAAGGGTGCTCACGTAATTGCGAACTGTGCCCTCACCCAGAAATAGACGGCTGGCAATCTCACGGTTGGTCAGCCCTTCGGCAATCAGCACCAACACACGCATCTCCTGCGGCGATACATCAGAAAACACTGCCGCCTCTTTGCCCCGTTGACTGCTCGCCACCTCTTTGAAGACCGCCGCCGTCATCGCCGGATCAAGCGCCGACTCGCCGCGTGCGACCGATTCGATGGTGCGCACCAAGTCATCGCCGCCAATCCTCTTGAGCACGTAACCAGATGCGCCCGCCTGAATCGCCGAGAACAGCAGTTCGTCTTCGGCGAACGTCGTCAGAATCACCACGCGCGTATCTGGTAACTGCGCCACAATTTGGCGGCAGGCATCGACGCCCGACATACCCGGCATCCGAATATCCATGACCGCCACGTCGGGATGGTGCATCAGGGCCATTTGCACCGCCTCATCACCCGTAGCCGCCTCAGCGATCACTTGAAAGTTCGCGTTTTGGTGCAGCAGCGTCTTAATTCCTAACCGCACGATCTCGTGGTCATCGGCCAGCAAAATCCTGATCATCGTCCCTCCACGTTACGCGCGTCTGACGGTATGATTGTAGCGCGTAAGCCTACAGTATCATTGTATAGGCCGCACATCAGTGACGAAAGTGAGCAGATCGGTATGACAAATCTTCCGGCCAATTCTTCGCAGTCCAAAATCAATCCGCTGAGCGAAGCTGTTCATGCGGTCACGGCTGACTTAAGTTTGGAGCACGTGCTCAGGCGGCTGGCGGAGATCGCGGCACATCTCGTCAACGCACGCTATGCTGCACTCGGCGTACCAGATGGCAACGGTGGCTTGAAAAACTTCTTCACCTATGGGATGACCGAACGCCAGATTAGCCACATGGATCATTACCCGCTGGGGATGGGCTTGCTGGGCGCGCTGATCACCGAATCGCAGCCAATTCGGCTGGATGATATGAAGCACGATGCGCGCTCGGTGGGCTTTTGCAGCGGCCACCCGCGCATGACCAGCTTTTTGGGCGTGCAGATTATCTCGAAGGGCAAACAGTTGGGCAGTCTGTATCTGTCCGATCGACTCGACGAACAGCCTTTCAACGCCGAAGATGAGCAGCTGATCACATTGTTGGCGGGACATGCGGCAGTTGCGATCGAAAACGCGACCCTCTCCGAACAACTGCGCAAGCTCGCCATCGTCAAAGAGCGTGATCGTATTGCGATGGAATTGCATGACGGAATTATTCAGAACATCTATGCCATCGGCCTCAAACTCGATTTGGCACGCACCACGATGGTGGTCGACTCGGAAGTAGCTGCACAGATCGTGGACGCCACCCATGAGCTGAACGGCGTGATCGAAGACCTGCGCCGCTATATTCAGAATTTGCGGGTCGGCATCGATCATACGGTCAGTTTGGATGCGCAGATTCAGGAGGTTGCCGATCGCTTTCGCAGCGTCTCATCGGCGCGGTTGGTGATGGATGTTTCCCCAGCTTTCACGTATCTAACCGACGAGATCATTCATGCGCTGGTGCAGGTCACGCGCGAAACGCTCTCGAATATCGCGCGCCACGCCAATGCCAGCGAGGTATACGTCGATTTGCACGAAACGGCGAAACTGCTCACGCTGACGATTTCCGATAATGGCACTGGCTTCGATACGACAAACGTTTCAGTGGGCAACGGTCTGCTCAACACGCGCCGCCGCGCGGCACAACTCGGCGCGACACTCGATCTGACGAGCCAGCCAGGGCATGGTACAACGCTGACATTGACATTGGCGCTGTGATTTAGCGCAACGAGGCATGGGGCGATGATTGATTTTACGCCGCGTTTAGATCGGATCGACCTCGCCATGAAACGGATCACACACCGTGACCTCACCATCTCGCGCACGCTCCAGGCCGATCCCGTGCGCCTCCAGGTAAATGAGCGCTTCTTCGAGCGCCACCCGATCGCCATCGGAAGGCGCTTCGCATAAGGCGGTGCCGTGTAAAGTCAGGGCGAGGGCGGCGGGTAGACCGGTCGCCAAACTGCGCCCACCCGCGATGCTTGGTCGTAACCAGTAGCGCAGGATCGTGATGCTGCGCAAACCGCGCGCATCCGCCAATGGCGAAGGACCGCGCGCCGTGTTCGGCTGCATGTTGAAATCAAGCGTAAAGTACCAACTGCCGTCGTCCGGCAGCAGCGACTCGGTGTGCATCGCGCCATAGAAGCGCCGCTCCATGCGCAAGGCCCGGTTGAAAGCGGCGATGCGCTCACGCAGGGTTTGTGCTGGATCGGGGCGCGGAATCAGTTCAACGCGACACGCTCCCATGCCGCGCGTGCGCCGTCCACCGATCAGCAGCCCTTCGGCCAGCACCCCGCGCAGCAAGGTGTCCGACTCATCGGGGACGGCGATTTTGGCAACGTAATAAGCGCCTTTGGTCAGCACTGAACCCGATTGGGTGAACGATCCTAAGCCGCGCCGGAGTGCCCGACTAACCGGGCGATGCTCAGTGAGGGCGGGTGTCGTGAGATCAGCGATCCGAGTGAAATCGCTGCCATTGCGCAAATAGTGCCCGGCGATCGGCGTCAAAGGCGCGCCGCAGACGATACAACCCGCCTCGAAGGGGATCATCAACCGTGCGGGCACATCCATCGCGCCTTCAAATGTCCAGGCGCGGATGGCTGTATCGAGTACGCCATGTCCGCCGCTCGCTTTGAAGCCCGGTTTGACGCTGCACGTCTGGGCGGTTGTTGGAAAGCTCAACACGGCGTCTTCGGTGGTGGCATGTGCATCGCCAACGCGAATCAGCCCCCGCCCAAAGCCAAACAGCGGCCAATAGCGACAGCCGGCAGAGCAGAGTCCGGCTTCGTGACGTGCGCCCGGCACACAGCCGTGCAGCGCCGCCGCACCGATCGCACCGCGCAGGGTACGGGCGGTGATCGTTGTGGGATCGTTGAGATGCAGCGCGCTTTCAGGATGCAGCCGCAGCCAGTAGAGGCGCATCGCTCAGCCGCGCCCGCGTGCTCGATCGAGTCGATAGCCTTCCAGGGCATCGGCCAGCGCCGACCGATTGCCCAAGCCGCTCATGGTGATGTGGCACGCGCCCCACCCGACCGCATACCCTTCGCCGATCCGTCGAACGGCGCTCAACCCAGCCACGAGCAAGCCAAGCTGCCAACGCTCGATCAGGTTGTGGCGCAACACGCCGCTAAACACCGTCCCGGCGGGCAATGCCTCGCCATGTACAGTCAGGCTGTTGAGCGCGACGCCGCGCGTGCGCGACCACGCCGCATGTTGGCGTGTCGCCAGGACAGGCGGATCGTCCGTCACCAGATCACCCAGGTATAGCAAGCCTTCCGTCCACGGCGAACCGAGTAATTGGCAGACTACACATGGCTCAGCCGCGCTCGTCTCTGAAGCCGCGACCGGATGACACATGGTGGCCGAGTCGGGTGGACGGCAGGTCGGCCACGCAAAGGCGTGCGCGATCTGCCCGATCGACTCGCGCAAACAACCTTTGAGCGCCGTCGCTGGGATGCACGGACGTCCGACGCGATCCCGGCGGACGCTCATGCCATCGCCAATGCGGAGCGGGGTTTCGACCGTCATTTCAAGCCCGATGATCGCCACGTTTGCCGCCTCCGCCGTCACTATTGAGCGCCACGCCCAGACTCACGATGTCACTGAGGGCGCGATAGAAACGGAGCGTCTCCCGTCCCCATTCGCGCTCTAAACTGTCGATCAAGCGCCGTGCTTCCCCATCGAGTCGGGCGCGGCCATAGGCAAAATACAGTGACGCCGTGCCGCGCGCGATCTGACCGGACAAATCGGCGAAGACATCCGCCGGGAAGTGCGCCGCCGCAAACTGACGCGCCGTTTGTCCAAGCCGCGCCAAATCATCCACTGCATAGAGCGTCGTTTCACTTGGCAGATCCGTGCCGCGTGCGTCGCCCGTGCGCAGGCCGATTTCGCTGCCTGCGCGAATCGCATCCGTGAGCGCACCCTGGACGGCTGCAAAAGATCGACGTGGCGTACCGACACCCGCCACAATCCCGGCGTGCAGCACCGCTGCCCCCTGAAAATGTCCGCGCAGACTGGTCGCAAAATGACCGAGTATGCGCGCCGCGACCGCCATTGACTCGCCGGCGGGTACAGCCAGCAGCGCATCCGCCCCGGAGAGCCAAAGTATCTGCGAGGACGAGCCGCCTGCCGTGAGCGCGCGCCCGATCGCCTCGCTCAACAGGGTCGCCGTGCGTCGGTAGGCGGCGGGAGTCGGCTGATCTTCCAAGATTCGATCGCGCGCGGGGACACGCAGCATGATGAGGGCGGGCGGTGCAGTGGCCGCCGATCCACTTACGGCAGTCCGCTTGCGGCGGCAAATCCCGCAAATCGGTATGTCCTCGATCAGTCGCTCCGACGGACGCACCCGACACGATCGGCAGCGTTCGGCAAACGGCAAGCATTCATAAAATGGCACGATCAGCCGTGACTCGCGTGCGCGTCCGATCAAGATACGGGACAGCGCGACCACCTCCCCGAAATGGCGGCGAGCGGCGATGGCATCCGCCGAAGGCACGCTGGATGGACTATCGAGTCCGTAGTAGCGATTGATACGCGTCTGGTAGTTGTTGACGCCCGGAATCCCGATCACGGTCAGCGGCGCGCGATAGAGGCCGCGAAACACACCGCGTACCGTCAGCGGATAGGTGATCGCGCTGAGGGTGACGACGCCCGTCAATTCGGGCGGGACGCGCGCCACCCGACTGAGCAGATCGCTCGACGGATCGGCCATCAAGGTCAGGATACGCCCGGCATCGGCGTGCAGCAGTTCGCCTGTTGGCAGGGCTACGCGCAGCTTTTCCGCCAACGTCAACAACTGCCGCCCTGCACCGATCGTTTCCGCCCACACATCTGACTCGAACAGATACTGATAGGGATCGTCCACTTCGGCGGCGAACAGCGTGATCGGATCGTCGGTGAGCGGTGGGTTATCGTCATAAAATAGAGTCTGTAGATCAATCATCAGGGGGTGATGATAACACACGGACGCGATAAAATTGAACGAAGCAGAAAAATGGAGGGGCATGGTTCTATGCTATAATGCAAAAGTATAAGCATGAGATGGGATATCTGAGCGTGACTAACGAATCTGCGCCGCCGGGCGAATCGAATAACGCGAATCGAGATAAAACGCTCCGGCATATCGCGCGCGTTTTGATCGTGGAAGATACGCTCGAACTCGGCGAGATCATCACGCACGCCGTCAAGCGTTTGAACGTCTATACGTATCATGAGCAGAGCGGCCTGCGCGCATTGACCACCTATCAGGCGCTGCGTCCCGATATTGTGCTGCTCGATATTGGTCTACCCGACATGAACGGCTGGAAACTGCTGGATGCGATCAAAGAGTCGCAATCTTCGCCGCGCCGCCCCGCCGTCGTGGTTATTACCGCATTCAGCGATCCAGCCAACCGGGTGATGGGAAAATTGCAAGGCGTGTACGGTTATCTGGTGAAGCCATTCACGCTGGATACGGTGACGAACATCGTCGCAGAAATTTTGGCCGAGCAAGCCAATGAGCGCGGCGTGCGCTAAGCGGACGGGCATTGCCAACCATGTCAAAGACGAGCGGCCCGGTGTGGCCGCCCATTGGGGGGGAGGTTCTTCGGTGGGCGGCGCGGCTGATTCCGCTGGTGGCGATTGTGATGAGCCTTTCCGGACCCACGTTGTCCGCGCCGGGGGATGCGATTGCGCGCGGAGATTACGGGGCGGCGCTGGCTGCGCACCCTGCCGATCGCACGCTTTGGGCGCGCTGGATCGCGGCGAGTCTGCGGGCGGGACACAGTGAAGAATCTATGGCATTGATCGCCCGCGCAGGGGAAATCGACGGCTGGACGGCGGCGCGCCGCAGCGAACTCGCCGATCTGAGCGCGGCGAGCGATCCGATCGGGGCGGCGGCGTTTACGCGCGGGCTTTTGGATGGTTCGGTGCGGGATGTGCCACGCTTGCAAAGTTTGATCGCGCTCGATCTGCGTCTGGCCGATTGGTCGGAGGCGCGGGCGCTGCTGAAGCGACTGATCATCGTGATGCCGGACGATGCGCTCGCACACTATCAATTGGCGGTGCTGATCGCGCCCGATGATCCAAGCATGGCTGCGACTTATATGGAATTGGCGGCCCATAATTTGGCAGTGCGCGCGCGTGCCACCGCGATCGGGGCGCTGCTGAGCGCGTCGCCAGCCGCATCGACGCTTATCAAGATTGGCTTGCGCCTAACTGTCGACTCGCAATGGTCGCTGGCGCGGTTCATCTTGAATCGCGTATTAGCAATCGATCCCGATAATGCGGTGGCGACGGCGCTATCGGGCGTCATTGCGGATGCGCGCGGACTCGATGGCTGGCCGCTGATTCAATCGGCGTTGGTGCGCGCGCCGGGCGATCCAGTGGTGAATTATGCGGCGGCAATGCACTGGCGGGCGGGTGGCGATCTGGATACGGCACTGGCCGCGCTCGCCAAAGCTGAGGCGGGCGATCCGACGAATCCAGCCATTGCTGCCGAAATCGGATCGATCTATCGCTTGCGCGATCGGCTCGCCGATGCGCTGACGTGGCTCACGTTGGCGATCCGGCTCGCGCCCAATGAACCGAATTTCTGGGCGTTGTTGGGTGCTTTTTATGCCGATGAACAGTATCAACTCGATAATGGTGGCCTGATCATGCTGCAACAGGGCGCGCGCAATTTTTCGACGAATGCCGAAATTCGGGCATGTTTCGGCGAAGGGCTGCTGGTCACGGGACAAAATGCCGCCGCGCAAATTGAACTCAATCATGCGCTCGATCTGGACGCGGCCAATCCGCGCGCCCGGTATTATCTGGGCGTCGCGCTCGAAAGCACAGGCGATTTGGCGCGGGCGCGGGCGGCCTATCGGTATCTCGCGCAAAATGTGTCGCCGAACGCATTCACCGATCGGGCGGTGGCGGCGGTCGCAAGGTTGGGCTAGGTAACAAAACGGGCGACCACGCCGGATTCGCCCGCTTTTCTACACGTCCTATTCGCCGCTTTCGAGCGCATCGAGGAATTTTTCGACACCAGGACGCTCGGCGTTGCATTTCGGACAGCCCACATAGGCATCTTCGATCGGGATGCGGTGTTTTTCGCAAAAGGCTTCGACGCTCAAGCGCCGCCCGATCAGCCTCCACAAGCCGCCATTGATCGTCA
>JBBRMW010000207.1:0-10897 GCA_038230635.1 Aggregatilineales bacterium
GATCCCCCTCTCCACGGCAGTGGGGAGGGGGCTAGGGGGTGGGGTAAATAGCCGATCTATGCCCATCCTTCGACTTTGCAACAGCCCCCAGCCCATAGGCGCGAAGCTAATCATAAAACCAGATAAAGTTCGCGCATTCACCTCACCCCCAACCCCCTCTCCGTCACCACAACGAGGGCGCGTCAAACTACACCGCATCCGCCAAAGATCGCGACCGCGTCGAGTCCTGCACCCCTCTCCGTGAGGACGGAGAGGGGCGGGGGGTGAGGTGAATTTGTGGGTAATGTATAGGTGAGGACGGAGAGGGGCTGGGGGTGAGGTTCTTCAATGCGTGGTGTTTAATTGGTTTCACCCTTAGTTTCACGCCTTTGGGGTGAGGGATTCCGCGTCAAACCATGATCGACTGAATTGACTATCGTTTATGCGCCGAATCGATCAAGGCGGAACATCTCAATATCCTGATCGGTCGCACCGCGCGTGACCAGATCGGCCAGGATTTTGCCGATCAATATGCCGAACTTAAAGCCGTGCCCGGACATACCGCCCGCCAGCACCACATGCGGATACGCCGGATGCCGATCGATCACGAAATGCTCGTCCGGCGTCATCGTGTACAGACACACCCGCGCCTCGTTGACCACGCCCGCGCCACCTGGCAGATAGTGTGCCACCCACTCCCGAATTTCGGCGATGTAGTCGTCATCGGGCTTCCGATTCGTCGTATCAGGGTCGGTCGCTTCGTTTCGGATGTGAATCGCCGCTTTGAAGCCGTTGCCATCCACATTTGGCAGGCCATAGTGCCAGGGCATGTCGTGCGCGATGAAGATCGGCAGGCAATCAGGCAGATAGGAATCTTTGTCAGCGGGCGTGAAAAACACGATTTGCTCGCGGGTTGGTTGCAGCGGCAGCGTGAGACCGACTTTGGCAAGCACTTTGGGCATCCACGGCCCCGCCGCGATCACCAGTCGCGCCGCCTCGTAGATTTCCGTCGCGGTGTGGATGCGCACATGATCCGCGAACAGGTCGATGTCGGTGACGGGCGTCTCGGTGCGGATCACTGCGCCGTGCCGTTCGGCTTGCTGCGTCTGCGTGATCACGCAGGCGGAAGCGCGCAAAAATCCGGCGTCAGCTTGAAAGATCGCGGCCATGCCATCATCAAGATGGAACTGAGGAAAGCGCCGCATGGCCTCGGCGCGGCTTAGCCACTCGAACGGAATCCCAGCGGCGGTCAGGTTATCGCGCGTTTCGAGCAGTGATGGCGCGGTCGCCGAACCAAAATCGAAGCCGCCGACCGTGCTCATCAACATCGTGCCGGACTCGTCTTCAAGTGCGCGCCACAGTGGATAGGCCGCCTTCGCCATATCCATATAGACGGCATGTTGGTAGGCGTAGCGGATGATGCGCGACTCGCCGTAGGAACTGCCCATCCGGTGATCGAGCGCCAACTGTTCGAGCGCCAACACTTTTTGTCCGTCGCGCGCCAGATGATAGGCGGCGGCGCTGCCCATCACGCCGAGTCCGATCACGATCACGTCATAAGTTGGAGCTGCCATGTTATCCTCGCCATTTCTAAGTTGCCGAAAGTATATCGATCGCTAAAGTCTCGTTACAATATTGGCTGTCGTTCATGCCTCGTTGTCATGCTGATTCCTGTGGTAACTCATGCCCTTGTCGAATAGGGCACGGCACCGACAAAACGGTCTCGATCACGCAATCCACCTATCAGATTAGGGAGGGCTAATGGGGGTTGATTTAAGCGGAACAGGTGGTAGTTTTCGCTGGGCCGGGATGAGTTGGGGGAAAGTGCTCAGCTTGGCGCAAATGTACGGTTGGAAGCCAGCCGGAACCACACTCCCAATTGCCTATACTGAAGACAAGAGTCTCATCGATAAGCTGGGCGAATGGGATGGCAACTATTTTTATAACGCTTATCAGGGGGTGACAGACTCCGACGCCTTGGCGTTTGCCCTAGCGCTTGAGGCAGCCCTGGATGACATACCCGATAGTGCCGATGGAATAGATCAGTGGATTACCGCGCGGAAACTACCAGATGGAGATTTTCTCAGCACGGTGCTACAAGCGCTTCCCCACGACCCGAACCAGATGGTCGCCTTCAGCGGGCCAAACGAGAAACTCAACCCTTTGGAGTTCTTCGCTGGTACAGAAAAGGCATATCTGCGTGAATTTATCGCGTATTGCCGAAAGGGAGGCTTCGTAATTGGCTAAACACGTTATCATTTTCGTTTCATGCTATCTCCGATAAAAAGGATGTTTTTTTATGGACGCCACCGAACAATTATTGAAAATGCTCACCGAAGCCCACGCCGTATCAGGCTATGAAGCGCCGCTGCGCAAAATTATGCGCGACAACCTCTCGCCGCTGGGCGAACTCTCCACTGATAATCTCGGCAGTGTGGTGTGCGCGCTGCCCGGCGACGGCCCCAAAGTGATGCTCGCCGCACATATGGATGAAATTGGTTTTATGGTCAACCACATCACCAAAGAAGGATTCTTGAAGTTTCTGCCATTGGGCGGCTGGTTCGATCAAGTGCTATTGGGGCATCGCGTCATGATCAAAACGCGCACCCAAGACGTGATCGGGGTGATCGGCTGCAAACCGCCGCACCTGATCCCCGCCGATCAGCGCGACAAAGTGATCAAGCTGGCCGAAATGTACATCGACATTGGCGCGTCCAGCGAGGATGAGGTCAAAGCAGCGGGCGTTCGCCTGGGGGATTCGGTCGCGCCGGACAGCACGTTTACCATTCTGGCGGGCGGCAAAACGTACATGTCCAAAGCCTTCGATGATCGCGTCGGCTGTGCGGTGCTCACCGATGTTCTGAGCGATCTCAAAGGCGGCGGCCATCCCAACGCGGTGCATGGGGTGGCGACCGTGATGGAGGAAATTGGTGGGCTGCGCGGCGGGCGCACCTCGTCGTTTCACGTAAACCCCGATGTGGCGATTGTCCTGGAATCGGGGGTCGCGGGCGATGTGCCGGGTATCTTGCCCGAAGAGTCGAGCGAGCGGCTCGGCAAAGGCCCGGTACTTGGCCTTTATGATGCCCTGATGATCCCCAACTTGAAATTCCGCGAGTTGGTGATCGATACCGCGCAAGCACTGGAAATCCCGCTGCAATTTGGTTTCATGAAAGGCGGCGCCACCGATGGCGCGACGATCCATATCAATGGGCGCGGCGTTCCGACGGTGGTGTTGGCCGTGAGTGCGCGCCATATTCACAGCCACAACGCGATCATTCACCGCCAGGATTACGATCACACGGTCAAGCTCGTTGCCGCACTGGTGCGCAAACTGGACGCGGACATGGTGCGCGATTTGAAGGACTTCTTGTCGTAGTCTATTCGGCCAACCACGCGCTTAACTGTGCGCGCGTCGGAGCGGTCGCCGTGCCGCCGACGCCCTGCACGGACATTGCGCCGCAAAAATTGCCCCAACGCAGACAGTCCGCGATCGGCTGATCTTCCAGATAGGCCGCCAAAAAGCCCGCGTTGAAGGCGTCGCCCGCGCCCGTCGTATCGAGCACCGTACACGGAACCGCCGCCGCCGCATAATCGATGCCGCCCCGCCGCGCGATTGCCCCATCTGCGCCGCGTTTGATCACCACGCATGGCGTCAGATCGGCCAGCATGGCGACGGCTTCGGCCAGCGTTGCGGCGGTGGTCAATCGCAGCGCCTCGGTTTCGTTGGGCATGAACAGATCGAGCCGACTCAAAATCTGTGCGACTTCAGGCGTCGAAGTCAATGTCTCCTGACGATATTGGCAGTCCATCGAGACGCTGATCTCGCGCGCCCGGCACTGATCGAGCAGCGGAATCAGCGCTGGGGCGATGATCAAGCCGGGGAAGTGCAAATGTCGGAAGGTGGCGTTATCGAGCACCCTGGCCGCCCGCTCGATGCGCGATGGCGCAGGATCGACATAGGTCACGAACGCGCGATCGGTTGGATACGAGAGGCTCACCGTGATCCGGCGCATGGCTTCCGGCGAACGCACGATCAGCGCCATATCGATCCCTTCGGCGGCGAGTCGCTCAGCCGCAAAGTCGCTGAATAGATCGCTGCCCAGTTCGGTCGCCAGTCCGACGTTTACGCCCAACCGTTGTAAGGTGATCGCGGTCGTGGGAGCGCCGCCACCCAGCACCAGATCAAACTGCGGCGCGACCAGTTCCGCGCCCAGCTGTGGCAGCGATGGCAGCCCCGTGAACACCAGATCGCAAAAATAACTGCCCGTCACCACGATGTCATAGGCGTTAGTCATGGCAGGAAAAGCACCCCCTCGCTGTGATTACGCAGAGGAGGTTGGCTGTTAGGGTAGGTATCTTCACGATTCCAGGCGAATCAGCGGACGAGGCAGGCCTCGTCCCTACAAAAAAACCGTCTGGTGTAGGGACGAGGCCTGCCTCGTCCGCCCCGTTTCGAAAATAACTACCCCGACCAGGAGGGGGCTGGGGGTGGAGGTTGATTGTCACGACCATTCTCCGATCAGATCGCGGTGGGCGGCCAGGAAATCCGCCACCAGCGCTTTGGCGAGCGGATACGAGCCGATCAACGGGTGGGCGGTCAGCGCATCGACGGCCAAACTCCGTGATCGCATCAAAATCGCGCGCGCGGCCAACCGTTCATAGCGTTTCACATCGCGCATCAGCAGATATTGACTTTCCGGTACTTCGCCGACCGCGATCGGATGCGGGCCGTTTTTGTCGATCAGGCAGCTTACTTCAACCACATCGTCCGGCTGCATCCCCGCGATCGTCGTGCCATTCGGGACGTTCAACCCGGTGAACAGCGGCACACCCGTCGCAATCGCTTCGATGCAGCCGAGCGCGACGCCCGCATAGCCTTCGTCGTCGTCGCCAACCGTTGCCATTTTCGGGCGCGGCGCATCGTGGCGGGCATGTGCCATGTACGAGCCGCTGCGTTTGCCCATGACCTCGTTCCAGACGGCGATACGATCGGCCACGTTATCCGCCGCCCGCAAGCGCGTCAGCAGTTCATCCGTCAGCGCGATCACTTCCTCGCCGCGCGTGATCGGCTTCGCCAGCAGCGTCGCCAACGCCTCGTCGCGGTGGTAGAAGTAATGCAGATACTCGTTGAGGAACATGCCGAGCGAGTCACGCAGATCGGGATCGAATATCGCCATGTGCGTCGATGCGACGAAATTTGGATCACTCAGCAGCGCCGGTAAGACTTCTTCGCCGCCCGATCCATCGGGATCAGGATCGATCCGCACGCTGCGTGTCCACGACAGGTGATTGAGTCCGAATACTTCGTGGTGGACGCGCGCCAGCGGCACATTCAGATAGCGACTGGCCGCGTTTTGCGCACCGTTCGCGCTGTCGCAGATGCCCACGACGCGCGAGATGCCCGCATCGGTGAGTCCTTGCGCAACCAAGCCCGCCGGATTCGTGAAGTTGTAGAACCAAGCGCCGGGCGCGACTTCTTCGGCGAGTTGGCAGTAAGCGAGAATTTCGGGCAAGCTGCGCATCGCCATCGCAAAACCCGCCGCGCCCGTCGTCTCCTGCCCTAACACGCCATGTTTGAAGGCGATCCGCTCATCGATGGCGCGCCCACGCTCGAAGCCGGGTCGGATTGAGGTGATGATGTGCGCCGCACCCGTCAATGATTCGCGGGCGTCGGTGCTCAGCCGGATTTTGAAGGTTGCGCCGAGTTGATCGGCCATCGCGCGGCACAGGCTGCCGATCAGATCGAGCTTTTCGCCATCGATGTCCATCAGCCACAGTTCTTGCAGATCGAGTCGCACGGCGCGCCGCACCAATGATGGGATGATACGCGGCGTGCGGACGCTGCCACCGCCGATGATCGAGAGTTTCATGAGTATGTTTCCGCCAAAGTCCTGGAAACGCCGATTATCCCGCAGAATCTCACTTCCCGCCCATTCTTTTTGGGTGCATTCAGAATGAGGGGCGAGCACTGCGCTTTGGCTGAAGGCCATCGCCTGGCGGACGCGGCAAGCCGTCGTCCCTACCCCATACGCCGTTTTCGTAGGGGTGCATTCAGAATGAGGGGCGAGGGATGCGCTTTGGCTGAAGGCTATCGCCTAGCGGACGAGGCAGGCCTCGTCCCTACAGGAACGGCGTCTGGGGTAGGGACGAGGCCTGCCTCGTCCGTCTCGAAAGGGCAGCGCTGGCGCCAGGGGCGAGCGGTTCGGAACGACTCCGCCCCCATCCCTGAATGCACCCCGGTATTGACTCATAGCAGCAATATGAGTCAGGTTGATGTATGATCAGCGCTCAGGGTTGCTGAGACTTTAGCGTTCCAACGAAGCCACCTTCGATCATATCGATATAGCCATCATTTATTGAGAAACTCATGCTCTGGCTGACCCTTATTTACCTCCTTGCGCTCGGATCAACGGTACTGATTTCGACGGTATTGGCTGCCTTTGCGTGGCGACGGCGCAAGGTTTCCGGTGCAAAGCCGTTGTTCGCCATGACATTAGCCGTTATCGAGATCACCAGCATGTTTCTGTTGACCTCACTCACTCGATCCCCCGACCTGGGGTTTTTGTGGGCGCGGCTGCGTTTTTTCGGCATCGCCTTTTTACCCGTTTTTTATGTGATATTTGTGCTGACCTATACGGGAAAGAGTGCATCGGTCTCGATTTCCATTGTCGCTGCGCTGTCCGTTGTGCCAATTTTGACCCAATTGTGCCTATGGTTTGGGCCAGCCCTCGGACTCTTTTTTGCCCAATGGGAACTGGTGCGCCTGGAATTTATTACGCTCGAATCGGTGCGCTTTACGGGCTGGTTTTGGATTCACGCCGTCTATAGCCTCAGTTTGATGGCGTACAGCCTCCTGCAACTGGCGAGTTTTGCGCGGCGTGCTGAACCCCTGCTCCGTCGTCAAGCACGCTATTTGATTGGCGCGACTCTGTTGGTTGTGATTGTGACGACCGGTGGCCCGCTCCTCTACAATGGCCCAACCTACAATCTGACGCCGTTGAGCATGGGTGTTTTTGTCCTGGTGGTAGGTTGGTCAGCCTTTCGTTATCGACTGCTCGATGTCCTGCCGATCGCCTATGGGTCCATGTTTCAGAGTATGGTCGATGCCGTGCTGGTGGTGAATCCACAGGATGCGCTGGTGCAGCTTAATCCAGCAGCCGAAAAGCTGTTGAACCAAACGCGGGCTACCGTGATTGGCCAGCCCATCCAACAGGTGCTGCCACAGTGGCGCGATTCGCTGCGTGCGGCCAGCCTCTTGCAGGTGTTCAATTTTGAGGCGATGATCGATTCTTCCGACGATACCAAAATATACGATGTGCGCGGCTCCCCACTGTATACCGATAGCACACTGCCAGTTGGACGGCTGATCGTTTTCCACGAGATCACCGATCGTAAGCGGTTCGAACGCAATAATCAAGAATTCTTGACCGATCTCAAGGCGCTCCAGGATGTGAATCTGGAATTATCCGAAATATACGAGTTGGATCATTTATATCACCAAGCCATTACCCTGGGGCGCGCGCGACTCGGCTTTGATCGGATGGCATTATTTTTGATCGATCCGCTGAGCAATGAACTGACGGGCACGTATGGCACCGATACCGAGGGGCAAATCCGGCGCGAGTCCTATTACCGTGAGCCGCTGACCGGCGACCATTGGACAGTCGCTATTCAGCAGAGCCAAAACCGTGCGCGTTTTTGGGTGGGCGAGCCGCAGTTCGATCGCAAACAGGTCGTTGGCAACGGTTGGAAGGCGGCCTCCACGCTCTGGGATGGCCGTCAAGCGATTGGGTATTTCGTGGTCGATAACTTGACGCGCCAACAACCCGCCCGCTTTTACGAAACCGAACTGCTCTCGTTGTATGGCTCGACGGTCGGCCACTTGATCAAACTCAAACGAGCCGAGTCGGACGTGCGTCAGCGCGAGGCACCTTATCGAATCCTGGCGCGCAATTTGCCCGACACATTGGTTCTCATGTTCGATCAAAATATGCGCTATTTGGTGGCCGAAGGCCCCCTTTTGGAGCGTATTGGCTTTCACAGAGAACATATAGAGGGCAAATTTGTACGCGACGCGCTCGCCCCCTATCTCGATAACGATGACCTGGAAGGTGCGATCACGTTGTATGGGCACGTACTGAGCGGTACACGCGGTCGCCATGAAACCCGTTATGCGGGTCTCATCTGCCTTGTGGAGGCGTTTCCGATCGAAAATGAGCAGGGTCAGATTCTGGGCGGGATGCTCGCTATGCGCGATATAACCCCTCAAAAGACGGTCGAAAATGAATTGCAGGCGGCCAAAGATGCGGCAGAAGCGGCCAACATCGCCAAGAGTCGTTTTCTGGCGAACATGAGCCACGAACTGCGTACCCCGCTCAACGCTATTCTGGGATTCGCCGAGCTAGTCGCTGCCGATTCCAATCTGTTGAGTAAGCACCGCGATCATCTCGACATTATTTCGCACAGCGGCGGGCATCTTCTGACGTTGATCAACGAAATTCTGGAGTTTTCCAAAATCGAGGCGGGCAAAGCGCAAATCAATGCCCGACCGTTCGCGCTCCGGGATATGCTGCAAACGCTGTTCCGCTCATTTCAGGTACGTGCGGTTTCTCGCCAATTGACGCTCCGTTTGGCGATTGCCGCCGACGTGCCGAATCACCTCAACGCCGACGAAGCCAAGCTGCGTCAAATTATTTCAAATTTGCTGAGCAACGCTTTGAAGTTTACCGAGCAGGGCAGTATTGTGCTCATGGTGAATTATGATGATCGAGCATCTCGATTGCGTGTATCCGTGCGCGATACCGGATTGGGTATCGCCCCCGCACAGCAGGCAACGTTGTTTGAGCCATTCACGCAGAGTGATAGCGGCCTCAACATGCAGCAGGGGACTGGCTTGGGACTGGCGATTGTACGGGAATACGTTCAATTGATGGGTGGACAACTCAGCGTGGAAAGTGCAGTGGGCGAAGGCGCGACATTCACTTTTGAGATTGAGGCAAATGCGGCTACTGCGGCCATGCCATCTGAAACGCCGCGCGACCGTGTAGTTGGACTCGCCGTTGAACCGCCGATACCTTTCCGTATCCTGGTCGTGGATGATCTGGTGACCAATGCGCAGTTGATCCAGGAATGGCTCGAACCCGTCGGCTTTCAGGTGCGCACTGCCGAAGATGGGCAAACGGCGGTGACGATCGCCACGACGTGGCAACCGCACCTCATTTTGATGGATTTGCGGTTGCCGATCATGGATGGCTACCAAGCGGTGCGTCGTATTCGGGCGGAGAACCCCACGCTGCCGATCGTCGCGCTGACGGCCAGCGCCTTCGAGCGTGAGATCGACCTGACGGCGGCGGGTTTCGACGGCTATCTGCGCAAACCTGTCCAATCGGACACAATTTTCGGGGTGCTGGCACGCTATTTGCATCTCGACTACCGCTACCAACCCCGCACATCCGAAATACCCGCTCCCGATCTCACGATGCCCAGGCTGCTGATCGCATTCGGCCAACTGCCCGCTGACCTACGCGGCCCGTTCGAGCAGGCGGTCGCCGAAGCCAACGTGAGCAAAGCCAAAGACGCGGCGGCGGCGATTGGCGCGGTAAACCCGGAATTGGCCGCAGCACTGGTGAATTTGGTGGCGGGTTTTCGTTTCGACCTTCTCTCCGACCTCATTGATGGAATAGGATCATCATGACCAGCAAAGGCAACATTCTGATAGTGGACGATACGCCCGCCAATATCCAGCTTTTGGCCGAGATGTTGACAGCGAATGACTACGATGTGCGTCCCACCAACAGCGCCAAACGGGCCATGGATGCCATTCTGCGTGCCGCCCCCGATCTGATTCTGCTGGATGTGAACATGCCCGATGTTGACGGCTACACGTTTTGTCAGCAGCTCAAGGCCAACGCAACCCTCCGCGATATTCCTGTTTTGTTCATCAGCGTCTTCGACGAACTGAGCAACAAAGTGCGCGGATTTGCCGTGGGCGGCGTCGATTACATCACCAAGCCGTTTCAATCGCAAGAGGTGCTGGTACGCATCGAGACGCACCTCGAATTAACGCGGCGGCGGCAGGAGATCGAGACCTTGCGCCATTGGGAAACGACCTATCTGCGTCAAATGAACGAACTCAAAGATGATCTGCTCAATATGGCCTCCCTCGATTTGAAATATCCGCTGGGTTTGGTGCTGGGCTACAGTCAATTTTTGTTCGATAACCTGAACGAACGCCAAGTTTTGCTGCCCGCCGAGGTTGGCTATTTCGAGAGCATCGTGCGCGCCGCCGAACAAATGCGGCGCTTGATTCACGACCTGCTCGAACTGTCGCTGATCGAAGGCCGACTCGATATGCAGCGCACGACCGTCTCACTGCACGCTTACTTGCAAAAATGTTTCGACGATATGACGCTGGCCGCCGAACAAAAAAAAGTCAGCCTCAGTTTTGTGTCGCCAGAACCAGACACGCTGATCGCCATTGCGCCCGAACGATTCGCGCAGGTCATGCAGAATGTACTGTCCAACGCGATCAAATATACGCCAGCAGGCGGGCACGTCCGTCTGAGCGCCGAAATTAATGCCGATCAGGTGGCGATCCAAGTGGCTGATACAGGCTTGGGCATCCCCGCCGAAGCGATTCCCCACCTATTCGATCGGTTTTATCGGGTAAATCTACCCGAACATCAATTACAAACCGGCACAGGCTTGGGGCTGACCATTGTCAAATCGATCGTCGAACAGCATGATGGTCAAATCAAAGTGGAAAGCACCCTCAACAAGGGGACAACGATCACGATCGTGATCCCGATCGGCTGATGTATGACGCGGCGTCTATGACCACATCGGGGGGTGCATTCAAGGTTGGGGGCGAGATTCGGGAATGGACAAACCCCTCTATCCCCAGCCCTTTCCCCCACGC
>JBBRMW010000208.1:0-10885 GCA_038230635.1 Aggregatilineales bacterium
CCGCGTCGCACTCTCTACTTGCTCATGTCCCCGCATCTGCTGTGCCACCTTTTGCTGCTGACAGCCTTCTGCTTTCATCACCCCATAGCTCATCAGTGCTACGTTCGCCACCTGCCAACTGTTCAAGCTCGGCAGGTGAATCCCGATTTCTTGCTCCCACTGGTACAATATCTCGTTGTTCATCGTTCCCTCTGGTTGACTTGTCACGCTCCAGTTTGAACGATGAATACCTTTTTGCCAATCCCCTTTTCTAAACATGTCCGCTCCCCAGACCTGCGGGAGAGAGGGAAGCCAGCTCATACCAACTGCGCCTATCGCTGCATCATTTCGGTTGTAGAACTAACTCGTCGAGGATGGGGCCGAATGGGCCTGGTCGCTACGTTGTTTCCGCACCCGCTGAATGTTCCGCGAGCGATGCCGCCTCTGGCGAATATTCACGCAAGCTGAGTCCGAGGCGGCGCGCGTGACCATCAATATTCAAAATACGCGCTCGCACACGCTCCCCTTCCTGGACGACATTACGCGGATGCAAAAAGTGCCCTTCGGCCAGTTCCGACACATGAATCAAGCCTTCGAGTCCTTCTTCGACACAGGCAAACGCGCCAAAATCGACGATATTGGTGATCACGCCTTCGATGATCTGACCGATCTGATAGCGCTGTTCGACCGTCTCCCAGGGATCGGGCTGCAAGCGTTTGATGCTCAGCGCCACCCGTCCCTGATCGCGGTGAATTTCCATCACATAGACCGCGATGTCGTCGCCGCGATTGAGCAGATCGCGCGGATGGCCGACGCGCCCCCAACTCAGTTCGCTGATGTGGATTAACCCTTCGAGGCCGCCCAGATCGACAAATGCGCCAAAATCACACAGGTTGGTGACATGTCCCTGAAGAACGTCGCCCCGCCGTAAGGTGTCGAGGACGGTGGCGCGCGTGCCCGGCTCTACCTGCGCGGCGCGCTCCGAGAGGATCAAGCGATTCTGCGCGTGATCGAGTTCGATCACACGCAAGGTCAGCGTGCTGCCGATGCGGTCGATCAACTGCTGCTTGCGCGCCGTCGGGTCAGTGATCGCCGGGAAATCGACGAGCTGGCTTGCGGGTACGAAGCCGCGCAGTGCATCCCACTCGACGAGCAGCCCACCGCGATTCGCGCCGACCACAGGCAAATCGACCGTTTCATCTGAGTCGAAAATATGCTGAGCCGCTTCCCAGGTTTGGGTTTCCAGGCCGGTCGGCGCGTTGTGGCTGACATCAAAACTGATTTCAGAATCGGACCAGGTCTCGCCCGCATAGGACGCACCCGGCGCAGATGCTTCGCCTTCGTTGAGCAGCGCCGACCAATAAGCCTCATCGGGCGGCGGTGGTGGGTTGACTTCGATGCGTGGATCGACGGAAGCAGATGGGGTTATTTTACGCTTCTGAGTACCATTAACACTGTTTACGTTGTCGTTGAACTTTCCGAACCTATCGCTCATGTCAGCCGCCAGCATTCTTATACATTTCTTACGTTCCAAAGCTGCGTGCATTATACGAAAGTGGCGAATCGTTGTCAAACGAGGCGAGCTTATGGTAAAACCAGATAAAGTTCGCGCATTCACCTCACCCCCCGGCCCCCTCTCCGTAATCACGGAGAGGGGGAGTCGGAAGGCAAACCTAGACATACGTGGCCTTTGATTGGTTTCACCATTAAGCCTCATGCGGATGTTCGCTGGAAGTCGTCCAGTTATCCTGGGTGAAGTTTAGCAAGCTCACAATGAAACTTGCGAAGAAAAAATGGATGCCCAGCGCGATCGAAACCAGCCCCGGAATCAGGAGGCGCAGCATCCGCTGATAGTGTAGCGCCCCGAATTGAGCCGCCGTCCAGACCCGGAACGCCTCAAAAGTTGGCAGCAAGCCAAGAATGAATAGCACACAGCCGATGGCGAGGCCAGTACCCAGCGGCGCGCCGCGTACCACCGAGCGGAGCGCGCGCGGCAAAGGCAGCAGACCGATCGTCGACGCAAACAAGCGTGCGCACAGCCAGAATGTTAGGATTTGGACGCCAATGATGGTCGCAATGCCCGCTACGAGCAGGGTGTGTACGTCAAGGCCAATATCACCAATGTAAAGCGGGCCGGGCAGCAGCATGAACATTGCCACAACACCAAAAATCGCCAGCGCGAGGCCAGGGTACAAAAACACCCAGGCGGGGCTGAGCAGCAGCATAAACCGCAGATGCCGCCACCCATCATTCCACGTTCGCAAATGCGGCAAGCGCGAGCGTCCATCGGGATGATAGGTAATTGGAACTTCGACGATACGCAGTTTATGCAGAGCCGCTTTGGCGATCATCTCGGTTGCAAATTCCATGCCCGGCGTACACAGATTCAGGCTAAGGATGGCCGCCCGATCGAAGCCGCGCATCCCACAGTGATAGTCGCTGAGGCGTGTCCTGAACAGCATATTGCCGAGGGCGGTCAGCGCAGGATTGCCAAACCAGCGGTGCAGGCGGGGCATCGCGCCGGGCATGATCTGTCCACGCAGGCGCGTACCAGCCACGAGTTGATAGCCCGCTCGCAGCCGTTCCACAAACGGCGCAAGCGCGGTTAAATCATAACTGTCATCGGAGTCGGCCATGATGACATAAGTGCCGCGTGCTGCCGCAATGCCGGCGCGCAGTGCCGAGCCATAGCCGCTGCGCGCCACATGGACGACCTCGACGCCGTTGCGCTCCGCAATTTCCAGCGAGCCATCCGTGCTGCCGTTATCGGCAATGATGATTTCGCCCACAATATGGAGCGTGGCGAGCGCATGCAAAGCCTTGCGGATGCACGTTTCGAGCGTTTCAGCCTCGTTGAGACAAGGCATCACAATCGAAAGCTCAACCGAGTTCGATAGCTGAGTTTCTGCCGGAATGCTCTCGGCAACCTGGGACGCGACTGTCAATATACGAACCTTATGCTAACCAAATCGCGGCTATTGTACCCACAATCAGGATGCAAATAAAAAGCCCGCCTCCTATCAGGAGAGCGGGCTTCCAGGCGCGGCGGGTGTGGGCAATAAATTATTTGGCCTTGATGGCAATCTGGCGTGGCTTAGCGGCTTCCGATTTCGGCAGCGCGATCGTCACGACGCCGTGCTCGAAATGGGCTTCGACCTTGCTGCCATCGATGGGCGTATTGATGGTCAGAATACGCTCAAAACGACCCACTGGACGCTCGCGCAGCAGGTACTTGCCCTCGTCAGCCGAGGGTTTCAGTTCGCCCCGAATGGTCAGGGTATCACCTTCGAGCGTCACATCCAAGTCTTCGGGCTTCAGGCCGGGCACATCGGCTTTGAGCACGATCGCTTGATCGGTCACGATGGCATCGATCGGCAGTGCCCAGGCACCGGACGGCGCGCTTTTGCCCTGCCAGGTCGTGTTGTCGAGCATCCGATCCATCGCCTCACGCATGGTGATCATCTCCCGCACCGGATTCCAACGATTCACTGTGGTCATGTTACAATTCTCCTTTTACAGTTACGATTTACCTGGGACATTCCGCACGTTGTTGGGTGGAATATCCGAATGCTCATAGGATAATCTAACCGCGTAAGAATCTGATCAACGCCATATCAAAATTTGATCAGAGACTATTAGAAATCGAAAAGATCGTGCCGCTCTGGCCGTAACAGGCAAGTGCCGATAAAGGGCTATCATGTCGGATGCGTCTGAATCTGTTGCTAAACCGCAGCGTGTCAGCTATATCGTGCATGTGATCAGTCATGTGCGTTGGCCGCGTGAAGGTCTGAACGATGCCGGGGCGACTCGGCTTCACTGGGTAAGTCTGATCGATAACTTATTGGCGCTGTGCGAGGCCGACGCACGCTACCGCTCGTTTATGTTCGATGGGGCGTCGATTTTGGTCGAAGATTATCTGGCGCTGCGCCCGGATCGTTTCGACGAGGTAGAACGTGCCGTCGCCGACGGCCATCTGTTGATCGGTCCCTGGTACACGCAGCCAGCCTCATTTCTGTGCGGCGGCGAAGCGCTGCTTCGCAATCTTTCGATCGGCATGGCAACGGCGCGTGTGTTTGGAAACGTGATGGCAGTCGGCTATTTGCCCGCCGGAATGGGTCAGATCGGACAGATGCCGCAGATTTTGCGCGGCTTTGGGATCGAGGCGGCAGCGATCACACACGGCTTGAACGATGAACCAAGTGAGTTGTTTTGGGATGCGCCAGACGGCTCGCGCGTTTTGCTGGCGCACCTGCGCGAAGGCTACGGCGCTCTGAGTCGGCTGCCGAATGCGGCGACGGATCAGTCGGCGGCGATCGGACGACTCCGTGATCGGCTCGCGCCACACGTACAAACTGGTCATCTGGCGATTTTCGATGGCGGCGAGGGACGATCTCCGCTCGTTGCGCTGCCAGACGCGATCGGCGCGGCCAACGCGACACTGGCGGATACGCTTTTTCACAGCACACTCGTCGCCTACCTGGAAGCGATTCGCGGCGAGATTCAGGCCGATCCACCCAGTTTACCGATCGTGCGCGGCGAACTGCGCAGCACGGCCCGTCAGGCGCTCGGCGTCGGCAGGCTATCCGCACGCGGTTGGCTCAAACAGCGGAATCAGACTGTGGAAATGCTGCTGACCCGCTGGGTCGAACCGTTCGCGGCGTGGGCGGAGTTGATCGACGCGCAGCCGGAATTGCCACCTTTGCGCCTCGCTCGTCCCAGATCGGCGATTGGGCGCGCGTGGCGGCTGCTGCTTGAAAATCAGACAGCGGACAGCCTGGGTGGCGCGGTGATCGATGCGGTGGCCGATGAGATAGGCGCGCGCTTCGATGGCGTCGAACGGTTGGGCGAAGCACTCGTTGATGGTGCGCTGCGGGCGCTGGCCGACAATATCGATACCACCACGCTCGCGGACACATCCGACCGAGCATTGATCGTGTTCAATCCCGGCTCGGCGGCACGTACTGATCTGGTCGATACCTGGATTAATCTACCCGCCCAGTTTGCGCACGGCCTCGTCATGCGCGATGAGGCGGGCAACCCGATCGATTTTACGACCAGTGCGCCGACTGGCAGCCCCGATCTCAATCGATTGGTAGTCGATCGGGCGGGCTTGGAAGGCGCGCGTCCCGCCATCGAGAATGGACGGCTGCTCACTTACGCGATCCGTGATGTGGCGCGAACAACGGCGGATAATCGACTGGTGGTGATCGTCACGGTGGCTGATGATGATCCGTCGCCCCACGCGGTCGCGGCGTTCTTGCTCATCCTGGATGAGGTAAACGCGAACGGGGCGATCAGCGAAATCGATCTGCGCTTCCGACGGGCGGAATCCTGCCACTTACGTTTTGTGGCGAACGATGTGCCGCCGCTGGGCTACGCGCTCTATCGATTGGTACTCCCGAACGCCGATACGCCAAAACAGCATACGACGACCGCTTTGGCGATCCAAAATGTGTGGCTGCGTGCGACGCTCGATAGTGGCGCGGCCACGATCACGTTGACCGATCGGATGCGCGGGCTAAGCTATCGCGGGCTGCTGGATTTGCGCTGTGAAGGCGACTCCGGCGATGCTTACAATTTCAACCCGATCGGGCGCGCCATCCAGATCAATCAGCGCATCGAGGGCACGATCAATCAGTCGGCGGAAGCCTATGCCGAAAAGCTGGCTTATCGCGTCGTCCTCACCCTCGATCCCGCGCCAGAAATGAATCCACCTGCAGGCTCGGCGGCCACGGCCACCACCGAACTGGCGATCGATGTGGTGCTGACGCTGCTGCGCGACGTGCCCCGGCTCGATGTGGCGATAACGGTGCATAACCCGCTCGCTAATCATCGCGTGCGCGTCCGCCTGCCGACACCATTTTCTGCAACGGAAGCACAGTTCGATGGCGCATTTGAGATCGTGACGCGCCCGATTGCCGATTGGCCGCCGATCTCACCACCGGAGGGTTGGGCGGAAACGCCGCTCGGCACGGTGCCAACGGGCGCTTTTGTGGCGGTTTTCGCGCCAGAGCCTCCCCGCGATCTGCTGTCGGGCGACGAAAGTTTCGCATTGGTGCGCCCCGGCTTGCTCGTGGCGAATCGCGGTTTACCCGAAACGGAGGTCTATCCGAATGAGATCGGCAACGCGGAAATAGCGGTGACGGTGCTGCGCTCGGTTGGCTCACTGCGGCGGGCAGAACTACTGACGCGCGCCAAAACATTCGGCACGGATATTCCGATGCCCGGTTTGGCAATGTTGGGCGATCACACCGCCGAGCTAAGTATTCTTACATCGGATTCGGGCGCGCATGGCTATGCAGAGGCGCGCGCGTTCAGCGAGGGCAGCTTGCGCGCCGTGTTGACAGGTGCGCATCCCGGTGATATGCCGCCGAGTGGGGCGTTGATCAGCGCATCGGTGACGGAATTCGTGATCAGCGCGGCCAAGCTCCCCGAAGATGCTGGGCGCGACGGCCTGATCGTGCGCGGCTACAACAGTGGCCGTGAACCGATCCGCGTCACGCTGACTCCCTGGCGACGCTTCGCCCATGTGGAGGCGGTGCGCCTCGACGAATCGGCGACGGGTGGACGTTTAGCGACCGAGGCTGATGGCAGCATCAGCTTCAACGCAGCAGGATCGCGGATTTTGACGTTTTGGTTTCACGATTGATTGGGCAAGATCGCACCAAATTATCACAAAGCGTTGATAATTCTCATTTTAGACGTTTAATATATAGGGTTAAACGCTTTGGCAAGCATCGGGGGGTGGACCGTGCTGACCGCGACGATGGCTCAGTTAATCGGAAAACGTTACCGCATCATCGACGAACTCGGCTCCGGTGGTATGGGTGTCGTCTATCGTGCGATTGACCGCCTGACCAATCAGCCGATCGCGCTCAAGCAGATTCACACTGGTGCGGTCAGTCCCTATGGGACGACACACGCCGCCGATAATAACGAAGAGCGTCTGATGCTCGCGCGTGAATTCAAAACGTTGGCGTCGCTGCGCCATCCCAATATCATCAGCGTCTTGGATTACGGCTTTGATACCGGACGACAGCCGTTTTTTACGATGGACCTGCTGGAAGATGCGCAGACGATTTTCGCTGCCGGACGCGGGCGGGCACTGGCCGAAAAGCTGGATTTGTTGAGCCAACTACTGGGCGCGCTGATCTACCTGCACCGGCGCGGCATTTTGCACCGCGATCTCAAACCCGCCAATGTGCTCGTCACGGCGGGACATGTGCGGGTGCTCGATTTCGGTTTGGCAATCGCGCGGGATCAGGCCAGTGGTGCGACGGGTACGCCGGCCTATATGGCGCCGGAAGTGTTTCTGCTCGATGAGCCGCCGACGGAAGCGAGCGACCTGTTCGCGTTCGGCGTGATCGCCTATGAACTGATCGTCGGTCGCCATCCGTTCGATGCGGGCGACATGCTTCTGTTGATCGCCGCGCTCATGGAAACCGAACCCGATCTCGATCTGCTGCCGCCGAGCGTTCGTCCGATCATCGCCCATGCGCTCGCCAAGCAACCCGGCGATCGCTATCAAACCGCCAGCGCGATTCTGGATGATCTCCATGCGATCGGCGGGCAGCAGATCGTTTCTGGATCGGCGGCAACGCGCGAAAGTATCTTGCAAGCCGCACCGTTTGTCGGACGCGGAACAGAATTTGCGCAGTTGAGCGCGGCGCTGATGACGGCGCTGGATGGCAGCGGTGACCTGTGGCTAATTGGTGGCGAAAGCGGCGTCGGCAAATCGCGGTTGGTGGACGAGCTGCGTGTCACAGCATTGGTCGAAGGGGCGATCGCGCTGCGTGGGCAAGCGCGCAAGCAGGGTGACGGACGATATGGTCTGTGGCGCGAGACGATCCGGCGGCTGGCGCTGCTGTGCGATCTGACAGCCGATGAAGTGAGCATTTTCCAAACCCTCATCCCCGATGTGGGCGACATGCTCGGCTTGAAGGTGCAAGATGCCATCGAACTGGAGCCGCGCGCCAACCAACTCCGGCTGCTCTCGACCCTTTCGGATGTTTTGCGGCGCGCACCGCAACCGCTTGTGATCATGTTGGAAGATTTGCAATGGGCGGGCGATGAAGACTGGGTGCTACTGACGGGCTTGACACGGACGATTCATAAGCTGCCAATCTTGTTGGTCGCCACTTTCCGCGACGACGAACAACCGGGTTTGCCAACACGTCTGCCGACGGCACATTTGGTGAAATTGGAGCGCCTCTCGCCCGATTCCATCGGCGAATTGACGGCTTCGATGATCGGCGAAGCGGGACGGCGACCCGAACTGGTCGAGATGCTGCGGCGCGAGACGGAAGGCAACCCGTTCTTCCTGATCGAAGTCATGCGCGCATTGGCCGAAGAAGTGGGTGGTTTCGATCAGATTGGCACGGCGACGATGCCCAATCACGTATTTACGGGCGGCATCCGGCGGCTGGTTCAACATCGACTGGAGCGCCTGCCCGCCAGCGATCGACCTTTGCTACAAATCGCGGCGGTCATTGCGCGGCAAATCGACGAAAAGCTGCTGACCGCCGCCGCGCCACAGATTGTGCTCGAAAACTGGCTTCAACACTGTATCGATGCGGCCATCCTGGAAGTGAGCGAAGGCCGTTATCGGTTCGTTCATGATAAGCTGCGCGAAGGGCTGCTGGCCGAGCTGTCCGATGACGCGCGCGCCGCGCTGCACCGAACGACGGCGCAGACGATCGAAGCGGTCTATGGTGATTCACCGGACTATTACGCGGCCTTAGCCCATCACTGGAATGGCGCGCATGATGACGCCAAAGAAGAATACCACGCGGCGGTGGCGGGCGAGCAAGCGCTCCGCAACGGCGCATATAACGACGCCATCATTCTGCTGGAACGGTCGTTGGTGTTGATGACTCGATCGCCGCACCGTGCGCCGGAAGGCAGCCGCAGCGCGTATATCCAAGCACATCGGGAACAGCAGATCGGGCAAGCGTTCAATGGGATCGGACTGCTCGGCCAGAGCCTCAGACACCTGAAGCGGGCAGCGGCCCTATTGGGGCGACCGGTCCCCGCACCCAGCGGACTGGTGCTGGCAGTGGTTAGGCAGTTGTTTATCCAGATTACCCATCGCGTTCTCAGGCCGATCGCCAGCCGCAATCCAGAGCAGGAACTCGAAATTGCCCGTATTTACGAGCAGTTGACACTCATCTATTACTGGGATGATAAGCAGCTCGCGGCTTCGTACTGCTCCTTGAAGATGCTCAACGAGATCGAACGGGTCCCGCTGTCGCCGGAGCGCATCCGCGCCTATGCAAATATGACGGTAGCTGCCGCAGTCATCCCGTCGCCGCGTTTGGCACGTACCTATGCGGCACTGTCCGAACAAGCCGCCCGCCAAGCGGCCCATCCACCCTCATTGGCGGCAGCCTTCCGCGTGATCCTGGCCTATGAGATTGGGGCGGCGCTGTGGGATTCTGCTGAAACACACCTGACGCAGGCGATCGAGATTGCGACGCGCTATGCCGACTATCGGGTGCTCGCCGATTCGCTGGCACATCAGATGGTCTGGTATTGGTTTCAGGGGCGGCTGGATGAAGCGGCGGTCGTGCGCCAAAACCTCTATGAATTGGGCCTGCGCACCGGCAATTTACAAGCGCAAACGTGGGCGATGGTCAACCATGCGATTCTGCTTATCCGCCAGGAACAGCTCACGCGGGCACTCGATCTGATCAACAAAGGGATGGCGTTGTATGGCGGCACGCTCGAACGGGGTCAAGAGGCCGAGTTCGAGGCGACTCGCGCCTTGATCGCACTCTATTCGGGCGACAGCCAACTGGCGCTCAAGCTCACCGATAAACTGTTGGATGCGGCACAGGTTGGGCCGCCCACCGTCTCTGAGATTCTCGACAGCTATTCCAACTTGTCCGAAATCTATCTGACGCTGTGGGAAGCCGACCCAGCCAGCAAGATATTGGCGCGTGGCGCACAGCGTGCCTGCAAAACGATGTGGCGCTACGCACGGGTATTCCCGATCGGCGAGCCGCGTGCTTGGCAGTGGCAAGGGCTGTATCATCAGATCGCGGGGCACCCTCAGCAAGCGCAGGAAGCCTGGGGGCGATCGTTGAAGTGTGCAGAGCAGCGGTCTATGGTGTTGGAAGCGGCGGTGACGCATCTCATTATCGGGCAACATCTGGCCGCCGATGATCCAGCCCGCACCGGCCACTTGCAGACGGCACACGTCTATTTTGAGCGCAATGCACTCACCGCGTATATGCGTGCCGCCCGCGCCGCATTGGATGACCGCTGAGCGTAGGGCAATCAAGTGTGAGTCGTCGCCTTGTTCCAATGTGAAACCGATACACTGCGGGTGAATTTACCGTCCGGCGCTTATAAGGGGTGATCATGGTCAGTGTGATAAACGTGGTACGTGAAGCGACCGCCCAAATCGTCGGCAATCGCTATCGTCTTGGTGACAGCATCGGGTCCGGTGGCATGGGTACAGTCTATCGTGCCGTCGATCGCTTGAATGGGCAGCCGATCGCGCTCAAGCGGATCAGCGCACTCGCCCTGGATAAGATGACCGATAAGGATTTGCGGTTGACGCTCGCCCATGAGTTTAAGACTCTGGCGTCGCTGCGTCATCCAAACATCATCAGCGTGCTCGATTATGGTTTCGATGCGGAGCGCCAACCATTTTTTACGATGGATTTGTTGACGGATGCCCAGACAATTTTCGAGGCAGGACGTGGCAAACCTTTCGCCGATCAGATGGAAATGCTGCGCCAATTTTTGCAAGCGCTGATTTATCTGCACCGGCGCGGCATTCTTCACCGCGATCTGAAGCCTGCTAATGTGCTCGTCGTCGCGGGGCAGGTGCGCGTGCTCGATTTCGGGTTGGCCTCGGCGCGCGGGCAAAAAGGGGGTTCGAGTGGTACGTTCGCGTATA
>JBBRMW010000209.1:0-10856 GCA_038230635.1 Aggregatilineales bacterium
CCGTGGATGGTCTGGATCGGTGAGCAGCGTCCGGCGCAGTGACTCGGCTTTCGCCCTGGGGTCGGTTACGCTCTGCGCGACCAGATACCAGGCAGCCGCATTGCGCTTGTCCTGCGCCAGGATACCCCGCAGGACGGCCTTGGCTTCCTCTAATTGTCCGGCGGCTATCAACCGCTCGGCTTTGATAAGTTCATTTGGAATGTCCATGAATTCCCCCTCATTGCTGCTTGATCTTGAACAATATATGCGTTAAGCGGCTTGATAGATACGCACGTCGCATAATCTTACCGCACATTCTTCCCTACAATCTCACCCGCGTCTATCACTATGCGTTTGCGAATAGATACCCATGACCTTACAACCCGACCGAGTCAAACAACGCCGTCGTGCCTTACACTTGAGCCAGGAACAGCTCGCCGAGTTGACGGGTGTCAATCAGCCGCAGATTAGCCGTTGGGAACTGGGCGAGAACGACATTACGGGCGGGACCTTGACGGCGTTGGCTCAAGCGCTCGGCACCACCTCGGATTGGCTGCTCGGCTTGTCCGAGAGTCCATTTCAGATGGTGGCCTCTGAAACGACTCTCGATTCCCTCGAATACGAACTCGTCACCGCACTGCGTATCGTAAAACCGTCGCATCGTCACGTCCTGCTGGTGTTGGCTCGTGAACTGGCCGACCTGGATTAACCGTTGGCTCCATGCCCCGCCCATTAGTGCAGCGGGTCGAGTTGGTCAATGAGTTCAGCCCGCTGCGATGCGGTCAGCGTGCTGCGCAGCATATCGCTCAGCAGCCTGAGATTTTCAGTCTGCAACAAACGTTGGGTCCGCTCCGCCCGTCGGCGCCGGCGCTGAGCGCGTTCACGCGGCGTCGGATTTTCCAACACCTCGATTAACTGTTCGAGTGCGTGCTGTGTCGGTGCATCGTGCCAGCCGACTTCCAGCGAGACCCGCAGGTAGGCGATGATCTGAGCGACCGAGATGCCGCAGCCGCCCTGTTTAGGGTTGCGCTCGATGAGCGCCATGAGATTCGGCAGATCGTACTTTTCCCAATCGCGCCCTTCGACGATGAGCAGCAGGGTTTCGGCCAGTCGCGCCAGGTCTCCCTGGGTGTGGCGGGCCACGTTGCGCAGCACATCGCGCAGATTCAACGTAAAGGCGACTTGCTGCGCGGTCATTGCAACCGCCGAAACCCACGTATGACCCCTTCAGGAACCATGTTGTCACGCAGCCAGCCGCGCACCAGATCGATCTCCGCCTCGATTTCTTCCACGACCAGGGCGGACACCGCTTTCCCAAAGGTGACCTTGAGGTAGGCGCGAATGGCTTGCTGTGCGTGACCCCCATCCAACTCGGCGGTACACTGTTTGCGGAAGAACGTAACCCGATGCGTCACGTCGGAAATCACGCTTTGAAGCGTTTCCAGGGCCGCCTTCTCCAACTCGCGCTGCGTGCGTGGCAGCCCCTCGGCTGCACCGACCGAATCGTGACGCGCTTGGTCATACTTCACCATCAGCGCCTTCGCGCTCGAGACGGTGATGGCGAGACCCATTTCGGCGATGAGTTGTTCGAGCAGCGGAATTTCATGCGCCTCCGCATCGCCTTCGGCATAGAAGCCCATCGCCGACCGCTCGGTCACCCGCCCATCCACGACCCAACCCTCTTCACGTTTCGGCAGTTGGATGAGATCGGTATCTTCGACCTCCTCGTTGCGTTCACGACGTTTCAGACCAAGTTCCAGTTCCTGGCGCTCGGTCTCGATGAAGGCTCGCATACGCGGGTCAGCGGGCACCACCCAGATGGCGGGCTGTTTGGCATAGGGAACGTCCGGCACCACGCGTAGGCTCCGCGCGAGCAACTGACGTAAGTACCCGGGCTCACGGATGCCGGTCAACGGCAGAACGACGTTGATCCAGGGCTGGTCATAACCAACGTAGGCCATTTGCACGGTAACCAATACGTCATACGCCTCTTGGCGGAATCGTCGCAGGTTGCGTTGGGCTTCGTCGCCATCGTCGCTGATGGCTTTCAAAACGCGCAGGTGCGGGTAGTACTGACCCAGGTAGGTCACGACATCGGTGGCTTGCTCCTGGTTGTAACAGGCGACGAGACCGCGAAAGCGCGTATCAGTCACCTGCTGCTGGGCGAGGTGCTCTACGAAGCGATCTGCTAATCCTTGCCAGTATCCTGGGGCCTCGACCAGAAAAGTGCGCAAGCTGCGTTCGTATTGGGATAGGGTCAGTGTTTCTAAATCCTCATCGGGCGTTTGGTAGTCTACTTCACCATCGTACAGATTGGCCTCGAATTGGCGTAAGTAGCCACCTTCAATGCCATCCGAATAGGTCGCGGTTACATCGGCGACCAAATAGTCGCGCCCATCGTCCCGCGTTTCGTACTTGGCAAACAGGAGGCGGCTGCCATCCGCCCGAAACGGGGTACCTGACAAGACCATGACCCCGACCACATTCAGGTTATCAACCAGGCGCTGCACTTCCTCACCCGAAATCGTGCTGGCGAGGACGTGCGTGCCGCAGTAATCCGCCCCTAACTGCTGCGCTTCGTCGAGCGCGAGCAGAATGCGGCGGTCTTGCAGCTCATGTTGGTGGAGTTCGGGGTTGGCGATGAGCGATTGATAGGTCGAAACATAGCCCGCTTCACCCTGGCGAATCAGCGGCCACGTGTTCTGGCGGTGATTGATGTACCCCAGCGCGTTTGGCTCGAAATACTTCCGATTGTCCTTCCAACTCAGTTCGATCTGCATCGCCAGATTGAGACGCGGCACGAGGATGATGACGGTATCGATATGCCCCATCTTATACAGCGTGTCGCCCGACTGGAGCATCGCCAGCGTCTTGCCCGACCCCGGATACACGTCCGCCACCAGCACAAACGGATACTCCTGAGTGCGCTGCGCCTCCATTGCTTTGAGGACCACTTGATCGATGATTTCGCGTTGAAACCGTCGCTGCTGCATCATGTTATCGACTCCTTTAGAACAACGACGGATCGTCTTCGCGGTCGAGGTGCTCCAGAATCCAGCGCAGCATTCGATGATCTTCAGGATGAAGCTGGCTGAGAATGTCCTGATAACGTGCCTCCCAACCGGCCTCGAATGCTTGGCGGGCCGTCTGACGCTGCGCGGTCAGCTTGATGTTGTAGTGTGCCAGTTCGCGTACCAGCGCCAGAAGTAGTTTCATATCGCCTTGCACCGCGTGGAGTTCCGCTTTGAGTGGCTCGGCGAGTGCCTGCTGCTCCGGTGGGAGCGCCATATCGAGCGCTTCAATTCTTTCGGCCAAGGCGAGCAGATGCGGCTCGGACGCCCGAAACTCGGTATCGAGCCGTGTGAGAATGGCTTTTGGGTCGCGGATGTAATATCCTTCGCCGTCGCTCAAGGGCATAAAATCGGGGGACTTGGTGCTGCTCATGGGGCGATCTCCCAGATGAAGGGGTGCGCGGAACGAGGCGGATACTCACGCGCGACTTCGGTGGCAACGGCAGCCAGACGCTGACGCGCACCTTCCAGAAACAGTGCGATCTCGGCATCTTGCGCCGCCCAGATCGCACGCTGGCGATCTAGTAGCGACTCGCGTTGCGGCTTGAACACGGTGATTGGCGTTGAGGAAGGCCGGCTGGATGGCACCCAGGCGGGCAATAATCCCGCGATGCGTGGGGCGGGCAACAATAACTGCGCTGTCGAGAAATAGGAATGTGAAGCTGACGCGGATTGCTGTACAATACGCAGCATAGATAGGTTCTCCTGTCTTTGCAGCAAGTTGATCTGTGGTGGAGAGGCTTGCTGCTATACATCGTCAATCGACAATGATTATCGTCGTTTTATGATCTATTGTCAAGTTCTAATTTCAAAATGAGCGATTTGCAATCCAAAATTGGTCTTCAAGCTGAACGGCTAAAACGATTGCGGGAGACACGTCGTCTTTCTCAACGCGAATTCGCGCGCCAATGCGGATTTAGTGAAACGGTCATCCGTAAATACGAGGCCGGTGAAAGCGATCCTGCTGGTTACTTCCTAAAGGTAATTTCAACGCAACTGGAAGTAAGTTCAGATTATTTGCTTGGCATTAGTGATGAGCCGCGAGGCCACCTAGGAGATAATAGTCTCACTGTCGATGAAAAAGCAGTCGTCGATATACTTCGTAGAGAAGGTTGGTCAGGTGTGGCGCGTCTGAGTGTTGAGCGCCTATCCAAATAACTTGACAGAATATTTCAGTTGTTAACCGAGCTACGGGCATGACTATTACGACTGTTTCGTGGCTAGAACGTGCCTTAAAACTCGCGCAAGCGCCTGTTTCCGCGCATTTTCCCCTTGTTTATCGATCGCTTGTTGTAATATTGGGATCGATTGCTCAATCGCATCTTTTTGCGCAAGCGCCTTTGTAATGTCGTCAAGGATAGCTTCCTGCTCGAAGGTGACAGAGATAAATTCAGCCACGATCCCGATGCCACGATCCCCAATATTGGATAAGGCGGTCAACAATGCAAGCCGACGCGGGTGCGGCCATCTTAAATCGGTATAACTTAACATTGCATGGAGTGAATCAATAGCCTCGGTCGCATGTTGTAGACCAAGCGCCGATATGATAGCCTGTTGTACATGAGCATCTGCTTTAGGAAGACCTTCTAATAAGGCGGGCACTATACACGCATTGCGTAACACGGCCAATTTATTTACTGCAAGCTCACGAAGCGTTAAATGTTTACCGGGCGTTGAAAAAGCACTGATGAGAATGTCGATAGCGTCTTCATTTCCATTGGACGCCAAGTCTGCTAGTGCCTGCGTAGCGATTTCGCAGTGCTTGTATTCACCGATGTCAACAATATCCCTCAGTCCACGAATAGCCAGCGGATCACTATTATTTGTTCGCTGGCATAACGCAACGGCGCATTCGACCCGTACAACCCTTTGAGTGTGCTCGCTTGCGTTCTTGCCTAATACAATGCTGGCTTGAGGATCATCAGAGTCCCGTAGCCACTGGATAGTTCTTGCGCGCTCATTTGGATCGGAAGTGTTTAATTCGTTGTCCTTTTCCTTCATAATCTCAGACAGATTGCTTTTGGACAAAATAGTCTTAAGCGAGTCAATGAGCTTGCCCCACGGTTGGTCACCAGGGTCAGTGAAATCCATTTGTTGAAGTCGTTCTAGTTTTGGGTGAATTTTGACTTCTATGTCCAACTCATCCGATGCGCCGCATCGAAAGGTGACCTTTGATTCGGCATTTGGTCGGCGAAGAATTAGCGGGATAACGGGTTTTGCTCCGCCACCCCAACCCTTCGCAAAAGACCATTCGTAGATAACATATGGAGACATGAGGGATTCTGGAGTAACGACTACCAGCACTCCCGCGGCCTGTTCTATATGGCGATCGATACGTTCATCCCAGACATCACCAGGAAGAAGTCTGTGGTCTGTCCAGTAATCGATAGCAGCCTCGTCAAGATGCTTCTGGAGTTCCGCCACAAATGCCGAATCCGTGTGCTTATATGAAATGAAAAAGTGGTTCATCAAAGAAACCTCTTATGACGTATCAGCTAGGTTACGCCAACGCCACTGTCGCCGCTTTGACCGCTGCGTAGTTCGCATCGAGTGCGGGTTCCAGCAGCAGAATCGCTGCGATGCGCCGCGCGATGTTCTGCACCTCGCGCACCTCATCCAGCGTGAGAGCACGCCCCAGCAGCGCGAATTCGCGGTAGCTTAGCCACTTCTTGATCACCTGATAGCCGCCAATGGTGTATTCCCAGACGGGCAGCGGGATATTGCGCCAGTACGCGACCTCGTTCAGGGAGACATCGACGGTGCGATTGCCCAGACCAGCCAATTCCCCCTGGGTAATATCGCGCTCAACTGACCTTCCCTGCCCCGGCATAGTGATCCCGCCGCGACCGCCATAACCCCAGCGCGCCTGCACCTTGAAATCAGCATCAGGATTCAACTGCCCGCCGCCGACCCGTTCGGGCGTGCCGATGGATCGCAGTTCGTCGCGGAGCTTGCCGGACGTGACGCCGGGAACAGGCTGTTCGGTGTCGAGCAGTGTCACAACTTCGCGGCCTAATGCGGCGGATGCTTCAAGCAACTCTTTAGTCGCGGGAAGCGGGATGCGTGGCCAGTCTTGGCGGATCCCATCAGCATTTTCCGATAAATAGGCGGGAGCGTATCCAATAGCCAGTGTGTGAAACCATATCAGAGAACTAACATCGCTGGTAGCGCTCAGATCAGTCAATCCGAGTTTTCCTAAAAATGAAAGTGCGAGCGTTGAAAGATTCGCTTCATGCTTGAAAAAAACCTGCTGTTGGCGACTCGCTTTCAGGGGAAAACATGCACTTCCGGGCCTGGTTAAATGTCTGTCAGGCAGGTGACGGCTAACAAAAAATGGTGTTCCCTCGAACTGCCGTTCAGCCTTTTGCCTGGAAGTCAGAAATAGTGTACCTGCTTGGAAATCTCCAAACAGGTCTTCGCGTTTCTCATCTATCAGTTTGGTTTCAGGGTGCCAGTACACATATCGCGTATCGAAAGGGCGATAACAATATTTTACGAAGTGGCCGGTCGAAATGCCGCGCGGCAGCAGATACTGCCGTGTTGTGGTCGCATTGTACCTCCCTGATGAAGACATTATTGAGGGCGCAATCTGTCGTACCATATCATCCGTGAGCGTTGCATCAAAATAAGAGACCATAAGTCGCTCTAACGTTCCTAGATCAATCGAGACGAGGTCTTGATCTCGGCTCGTATTCACGCCCGGTGAAGTAGTTGGGAACAAGTCCGGTAACTTCGGCCATGTGAGATAATACGCGCCAACACTGCTAGACGAAAACGGATAGCCCAATTCAACGGCAGGCGTGACAGTTTCATAAATAGCGGGTTCGCTCAATTGCCCCGTCTTTGCCCGTCCCCACAACTGCCGAAACTGGATGGAGTGCGCGCCTTGATGGGTATCGCGGCGAACCATCGTTGCAATCGCTATCCCGACCTGAATGCCTTCGCGGTTGCTCTCCGTCGAAAAGATGCTTGGATCAGGCTTACCGTCGGGTGTGAGCTTTCCAGTGCGGTATTTGTCGCCGTTCAGGTTATCGATGTAAATCTGGTCGAAGGCGTCCAGGTAGCGTTCGCGCATTCCGGTGTGCGAGAGACCATCCAGCCACGAGTAATTCGAGATGAAGGAGACGATGCCCTTGCCCGTCTTTTCGACGATCCGCCGCTCGGCCATCCGAAAGAAGCGCACGTACAGATCGTTCAGCCCTTGCCCCTGCGGACGCGGTGCGCGAACGGGGTGGCGGTAAGCGTCGGTCAGGGCGCGTTCTTCAGTTATCGCAGTTCCGGCAAAGCCGCTGTACGGCGGGTTGCCCAGGATCACCAGAATCGGCTTGTCTTGCTTGACCTGAGCGGCAGCTTCGGCTTCCTTATGCAGTTCGGGGAAGCCATCGAGCGCTTGCTGAACGGGTGCGTTATCCCAGCCGGTGAGCGAATTCGTCAGGTAGATGCTGGCGCGGTTATTTCCGCTGAGCGGTGCGCCGAACTCAGTCAGCAGCGAGCCGACCTGCAATTGCGCCACCACGAACGGCGCGGGCAGAATCTCGAAACCGAATACGCGGCTGTTGGCCGCCTTCTTGAGTTCGGCAGCCAGCAGCGCCCCTTCGCCCTTCTCTTTGAGCGTATGGGCGATATGGCGCAGAACTTCCAGCACATACGCGCCCGTTCCGCAGCACGGATCGAGGACATAGACGTTCGGATCGGCCAGTCCGTCGGCTACGCCAAGCTCCTCACGTAGAACGGTATCGACGCGGGCGACCATGTAGCGCACGATCTCACGGGGGGTGTACCACACGCCCAAATCGCGGCGCAGGGCCGGATCGAAGGCTTCGAGGAACGGCTCATAAAAATAGTTCACCGCGTCGGTCTCGTTGAAGACCTTCGAGAAATCCTCCCAGACGGTGCGGTTCAATGTCGCCTCTGCCCATTCAAGCGGCTTGCGAATGTCGAGCCGTTCGAGCTGGCTCGGCTTGGCGATCTCCTCGAACAATTCGCGCAGCAGCGGCAGACCAAGATAATCGCCCGCATCTTTCCAGCGAAAATCCGCACATTCGCCGCGCTGGTTGCAGGCTACCCATGCGCTGAACAGGCCATAAAACAGCGTCTGCACCAGTGACGAGCGGAAGAAGTGTTCGCCATCCGCACCGACGAATTGCAGGCCGAGCGAGTCGGACAGTGCCTTGCGCAGCCCAGCCAGGGCTTGGGGTGGTTGGCTCTCCAGCCGACGCAGCGTTTCGCGGGCGTAACGTGCCAACGCCTCCGCCAGGGCATCCGGGCGTTTGATCTGCGCATCCCAGGTCATCGAAGCAATTAGGAAATCGCCAAAACGCTCACTCTGTTCGTTGGCAATGCCCGTCGGCGACGCCAACCAGAACGCAGCTTCACTCGCCGCGAACGTGTGCCGCATGATTACTTCGGGCTGATGGTTCCGTCCCAGCCGCACGAGCGCAAATTCGCGCAGGTTCGTGACCAAGATCGGGTCATGGTGCGTCAAATAGCGCCTCACCTGCTCCGAGGTGATGATCGTATCGAGTTCTGGCGCAGTGCCTTTGACCTCGACTGCCGCGCGAATGTCTTTGGTCGTCTCGACTTGGAGCAGAAAATCGGGATGCCCGATACCCTGATCCGCTACATCATGCAGCGCCACCACACGCGGCGAAAGCGTCGCACCCACGCTGTCAAACAAGGCAGCGAGGGCGGGATAGTAGCTGCGCTCATCGGTCGCTTTGCCGCTATCGTGAACGGTGTGCAAACTGCTGAGAAAGGCGCTGATCAAGGGCTTGAGATTGGGCATTGGGTTGGCTCACAAATGAGGCTAAGAACTATGTCAGGGTAAGTATAGCCGCACTTCGAAAAACACGGAGTGCATTTGGAGCATTTCTGTTGAGGCTTTTAGCGCGGATTGGTTGCCCATTCCAACGGGAGCTAAACCGATTCGTGGTCCGCTAATATGAGCACCCAATTGTGCTGAGGAAGCCTCACTGCACGCGATTGTACTGCACAAGATCGATAAACTTGCGGTGGAACCGCAAATCGGTCGTCAATTCTGGATGAAAAGACGTTGCCAACAGATGGCCTTGTTGTGCGGCGACGATGCGCCCATCATCGAGCCGAGCCAGGACGCTCACTTCCGGTCCGACGGCGACAATCACCGGAGCGCGAATAAATACCCCGACAAAAGGTTCCGGGTCACCGTCAATCTGGATGTTGGCAACAAAACTGTCGATCTGGCGTCCAAATGCGTTGCGTCGAATCGTAATGTCCATTACACCCAAATGTGGCGTTTGTCCCTCAATGATGCGGGCGAGGAAGATCGCTCCGGCACAAGTGCCCCAAGTGGGAAGTTCGGCGGCAAAGGTACGCAAGGGTGCCATCAGTTCGGAGCTATCCGCCAGCTTGCGCAGCGTGGTACTCTCGCCGCCCGGTATGATCAATCCGTCAAGTGCTTCGAGATGACGCGGCAGGCGCACTTCAACCACAGTCGCGCCGAGCTTTTCAAGCGCTATCTTATGTTCCGCAAAATCGCCTTGCAGAGCGAGTACGCCAATTCGCGTCATGTAATATGCGGCGTCGGCACGCTTACAAACCTCGTCCGGCCAAGCGCTCTGTATCGGGCAAACTGCTAATGTTGATGCCGACCATCGCTTCACCGAGATTGCGGCTTACTTCCACCAAAATCACGGGATCATTGAAGTGAGTCACGGCCTTGACGATGGCAGCCGCGCGCTTCGCTGGATCGCCGCTCTTAAATATGCCACTCCCCACAAAGACACCATCCACACCTAACTGCATCATCAACGCCGCGTCTGCGGGGGTTGCAACGCCGCCTGCCGCAAAGTTGACTACCGGCAGATGCCCCAGGCGCGCGGTTTCGACGACCAGTGCGTGTGGTGCCTGGATGTCTTTGGCATAGGTGAACAGCTCATCTTCGCTCATACTGTTCAGGCGGCGAATTTCACCAATTACGGCGCGAGCGTGTCGCACGGCCTCCACCACGTCCCCGGTTCCTGCTTCGCCCTTCGTGCGGATCATGGCCGCTCCCTCGGTGATGCGGCGTAACGCTTCGCCCAAATTGCGACAGCCGCATACGAACGGTACTTTGAACTTGTTCTTATTGATGTGGTTCATCTCATCGGCAGGAGTCAATACTTCGCTTTCGTCGATGTAATCAACGCCCAATTCTTGTAGGATTTGGGCCTCGACGATATGACCAATCCGGCATTTTGCCATGACCGGAATCGACACCGCTTTGATGATCCCTTCGATCATATCCGGGTCACTCATGCGCGCCACGCCGCCCTGTTTGCGAATGTCGGCTGGGACACGCTCCAAAGCCATGACTGCGCACGCCCCGGCATCTTCAGCAAGTTTCGCCTGGTCGGGCGTGACCACATCCATGATCACGCCACCTTTGAGCATCTGAGCCAAACCCCGCTTGAGCAGCAGTGCCTGTTCAGGCGTCGAATCAGCGTAATTTGTACTCACTTGACCGTGGGTATTACGGTTTATCAGCGCATCCACCATTACAACATCCTAATCATACACTCAAGTCACGGACGACTTCAAGGGGTTGAAAATTGTATTTCGACGAGCGATGACCAAATGCGGCTCACTACTGACAAATATACAGGTCAAATGGATAACTCACAATACGCCGAACGGCGGGTTTACAAGCTCAGTAGATCGAAAATTGGTCAGGAGAGCGTGAAGTGGGTCTAAAAGGGGTAAGGTTAGGTTACGAGCAAAACCAAGCCTGAAAGACCCAATTCAATGATACTCCAAAAACAAACGCTAGACGGTGAAGATATTCGAGCG
>JBBRMW010000210.1:0-10658 GCA_038230635.1 Aggregatilineales bacterium
ATTTACCGAAGAAAGAACGCGACCTATGCAAAACGTCGTAGACATGCACCAATCGCCCGCCCATAAATGGATGTTTTTACATGCGCCAAGCTACGGGTGGTTTCCCTGGCACAATGAACCCTGGCACTGGGAATATAACCCGGAGGGTTTCCGCGATCAGTTTCATGCCGATTATCAGCAGTGGCAGGTGGATAACCCGCCACCACCCCGGCGCTCACACAAATAATTGGCGATAGGAGAAATTATGCGCAGTTCTCGTTTTCCTAGAGAGAATAAGCCCGCTGCACCGAAGTCCAGCACGCTAACCAAGAATCGGGCAACCGAAAATCAGCGAATACGTCCCAGGCGACCAATGGAAGTCGCGCTCCTGATTCACCAGAAAGCCTGTTAAATAGGCAGGCCATGTATGGGAATCAGCAGGTAATGCGACAACTGGTGCAGCGCAAGGCGGAACCCGATTCGCAATCGGATAAGGGCGGCGCACCACCCGGATACGCGGCCCCGCCTACGCCGCAATTGAGTGGACGCGCCTGGGTCGCGCAGTTTCCCACCGGTGTCAGCACCAACGATTTGAAGGAGCCGTTCAAAACCAGCGCTGAAAATTTCCTCAAGGCTTTAACCAATGCGGGCGCGAGCTATACGATTAACGCGACATTTCGACCGATACAACGTGCCTATCTCATGCACTATGCTTATGCGATTGCGCGAGACGGCGAAAATCCGGCCTCGGTCCCAGCCTATAGCGGCACTGGGGATGCGGTCAATATCGATTGGGTACACCGTCAGGCAAACGGAAAAGTCGATCGCGCCGCGTCAAAAGCTGCTGCCGAAGAAATGGTGGTGGCCTACAAAATGGCCTATACTGCCGCGCTCATCAGCCGTCATACGGAAGGCCACGCGATGGATATAGACATCAGTTGGGATGGCGACTTGTCGATCAAGAATGCCAGCGGCAAAATCGTCGTGATCAAGACGACACCTCGCGATGGCGAGGATAATGCAAAGCTACACGCGCTCGGAAAAACCTATGGCGTCGTCAAGCATCCCACCGATCCGCCGCATTGGTCAACAGACGGGCATTAAGATCACGCTCATCCCCGTTACAACGGCAATTGGTAAGATTGAGCGATTAGCGCTACCGAGCGTGCAGCTCCCCCTCTCCGTCTTCACGGAGAGGGGGCTGGGGGGTGAGGTGAATAGCTCAACTGATTGGTTCCCGCTGTAGGGATAGGTAAGTATTTTCGATGTGGGTGGATGGACTGCGGACGCGGCTTGCCGCGTCCCTACTACCATTATTTCCATGTGATATGAATGATCGTGTTTTCGCCCCATGTATCCTTGTGCGGAATATCTGGATCGAAATAAACCGTGAAACGCGCCCCTTTCGGGAGAAAGCGCCGCACATAACCGTAGAAGATGCCGTACCAGATGTCATCGGGCGTCGGTACATGTAGGATCATTTTGACGTGGTGATCGGCCACCGTTTCGGCCTGGATCCAACCATAATCAGTCCCGCGATTATTGAGTTTGAGGACGTCGCCGACGCCCTGCAAAATCTGGAGCAAGGGCAACGAACTATAACTTGCGGGGATAATAGCTTGCTCCGCCTCTTTCATCCCAATGCTGACAAAATCGAACATCGTGCCCGATTCATTGGTGGCCGCCATGTCGTTATAAATGTCCAACAGGGCTTGCTCGGAATACCACGCCTGGGGATCGATCGTTTTCATGCCGTGTTTCTCGAAGTACGGCAGAATTTCGTCACTGCCCACCGCGTTTTTTAGCTCAAGAAAAATCCGTCCCGGAACCTCATGATCTGGACTGAATGCCTGCCAATGTGCCGCCATACGTCTCCTGCTTTCATTGTGGAACGCGGACTCCACAATTCTATGTGAAGTAGGCTGGCAGTGTCATGCAAGCGCTTGATCAAACCTATAACAATCGCCTTTCCAAGACAGCGGTCAGCGTCCGACGGCGTGAAAGAGCGTGCCGCGCCCCGCGCCCATCCCCCAGCCAGCGGCAGCGGCAAGTGCTTCCGTGACGTAACGTTTAGCGCTCTCGACGGCGGTGGGCACATCGCGGCCTTTGGCGACTTCGGCGGCGATGGCGCTGGCGAAGGTGCAGCCCGTCCCACGCGCATTTTTGGTCTTGACACGCGGCGCGCGAAACTCTTGGAAGTCCTTGCCATCGTACAAGAGATCGAGCACGTCGCCATCATCCGCCAAGTGGCCGCCCTTGACCAGCACATAGCGCGATCCCATGTCGCCGATCATTTGCGCCGCCACGTACATATCGCCTTTTGTGGTGAGGGCGCGCCCGGTCAGGATGCGTGCTTCGTCGAGATTAGGGGTGACGATCAATGCACGCGGAAACAGCGATTCCTTATAGGCGCGTTCGGCGTCGGCATCGATCAGGCGGCGACCATCGCCCGCCACCATCACCGGATCGACGATCAGGTTCGGAATCGCATATTGGGTGGCTTTTTCGGCGACGAGCCGGATGACGTCGGCCTTGAACAGCATCCCGGTTTTGATCGCGTCTGCGCCGATGTCGGAGAGCACGATGTCGATCTGCGCGGCGATCAGATCGGACGGGAGCATCAGCAGCGACGCGATACCAAGCGAATTTTGCGCGGTGACGAGCGTCAGGGCGGAAAGGCCATACACGCCGCGCGCCTCGAACGTTTTGAGATCGGCTTGCGCACCCGCGGCCCCACTCGAATCTGAGCCAGCGATAGTCAGCACGCACGGCGGCACGCTTTGGCTCACGATGCGCTGCTTTGCGCAGTACGCGCCGCCACCAGACTCATAAATTCATCGAACAAGCCGAGCGCGTCGTGTGGGCCGGGCGCGGCTTCCGGGTGGTACTGCACGCTGAACAGGTTCAACCGATCGCAGCGCAAACCTTCGATGCAGTCGTCGTTCAAGTTGACGCGGCTCACGATCACGTCATCGGGCAATGTCCCAGCGGAGACGGCGAAACCATGATTGTGGACGGTGATCGACACCGCGCCCGTGCCCGGATCGATCACGGGTTGGTTCGCGCCGCGATGTCCGAACAGGAGTTTGTGCGTCTCGCCGCCGAGCGCCAGTCCCAACAGTTGGTGGCCGAGACAAATGCCGAACATCGGGACTTTGCCCGCCAATTCGCGGATCGCTTCGATCGCGTAGGTGACTGCCGCTGGATCGCCGGGGCCGTTCGACAGGAAAATACCGTCGGGCGCGAAGGCCAATGTTTCGGCGGCGGTGGTCGTCGCCGGAACAACCGTCACGCGACAGCCGCGATCGACCAAATGGCGCAAGATATTCCGCTTGATGCCGAAATCGTAGGCGACAATGTGAGGCCGCGCGTCGCTCCCGAAATCATCAGCACGCGCCGGATTCCGGTTGAGCGTCGGATACCACGCCGGATCGAGGCGCTCGTCCCAGGCATAGGGCACGGCGCAGGTCACTTCCTTCGCCAGATCGAGATTATCCATGCCCGGCCACGCGCGCGCCATCGCAATCAGCGCCTCGGAGTCGTCCGCTGCCTCGCCATGTGCGATCACCCCGCGCATGACGCCGCCCGTCCGCAGTTTGCGCACCAGGGCGCGCGTCTCGACTTCGGTGATGCCGACGACGCTTTGATTTTTGAGATAATCGCTGAGTGACTCGCGGGCGCGATAATTACTCACGATTGGGCTGAGCGCGCGCACGACGAAACCCGCCGCCCAAATCCGCGCCGACTCAGGATCGTCGCCGTTCGTGCCGACGTTGCCGATCTGTGTGGCCGTCGAAACGATAATCTGGCGGTGATAGGACGGATCAGTGAGCGTCTCCTGGTAGCCGGTCATCGACGTGGTAAAAACCACCTCGCCGACGGTGGCACCTTCCGCGCCAAATCCGATGCCTTCGTAGAGCGATCCATCTTCCAAGGCGATGAGTGCTTTAGCCATCGATCAAGATACCCATTTCCTAGCGATCCATCTGACTTTTGAGATGTCTGATTTGTGCGCGAACCGCATCGGGCGCAGTACCACTCGTCGCCTTGCGCTTGGCGATCGAGGCGCGATAATCGAGCACGGTGTACAAATCATCCCCGAATTTATCGCTGATCGCATGATAATCGTCAATCGGCAGTTTTGACAGGGGAATACCTGAATCGATCGAACGACGTACCGCACGCGCGGCCAGCCCGTGCGATTCGCGGAAGGGGACGCCCTTGCCGACCAGATAATCGGCCAGATCGGTGGCGAGCATCGTTTCATCAAGCGCGGCCAGCATTTTTTCTGGGTTGAAGGTCATGGTCTCGACGAGGCCGATCAGCGCGGGCAAGAGCGTGGCGAGCGTATCGACCGTATCGAACAACGGTTCCTTGTTTTCCTGCAAATCCTTGTTGTAGGTCGAAGGCAAGCCCTTGAGCGTCGTCAGGAAACCCGTCAGGTGGCCGATGATCCGTCCCGTTTTGCCGCGTGCCAATTCGAGCACATCGGGGTTTTGCTTTTGCGGCATGATGCTGGAGCCGGTCGTATAGCGCTCATCCAGATCGATGAAGCCGAATTGCGGACTGCTATAGAGAATCGTATCTTCGGCGAAGCGGCTCAGATGAACCATCAGCAGTGCCGCCGCCGACAGAAATTCGACCACGAAATCCTGATTAGACACGGCATCCAGGCTGTTTTGTAAAACACCCCCAAAATCCAGTGTGGCCGCAAGGGCTTCTAGATAGATCGGGTAGGCCGTGCCCGCCAACGCCGCCGCGCCCAACGGTGAACGGTTCAGGTTCCCCTCATTGTGAGCGATCCGCGCCGCATCGTCGAGCAGCATGTGCGTATAGCTGAGCAGCCAATGCGCCGCCGTGATCGGCTGTGCGGCGCGCAAATGCGTATAGCCGGGCATGAGCGTCTCGATATGCCCTTCAGCTTGCGCCAACAACGCCGCCGCCAATTGCTCAACTTCCGATGTGAGCGCGCGTGCCGCACTTCGCAGCCACAATCGCAGATCGGTCGCCACCTGATCGTTGCGGCTGCGCCCGGTATGCAGCTTGCCCGCCACCGCGCCGATCAACTCGGTCAGGCGGCGCTCGACGGCGGTGTGAATATCCTCGTCGCCCGCCGCATAGTCGAACGTTTCCGCCTCAAACTCACCTTTGACCGTAGCGAGTCCCGACACCATCTGATCCGATTCGGCGTCGGTGATCACCTTTGCGCGCGCCAATGCCTGTGCCCAGGCGACACTGCTCTCAATATCTTCGGCATACATGCGCTTGTCGAAGGGCAGACTATCGTTCAGCTTGCGGAGCGACTCCGCCGCACCGTGCTCGTAGCGCCCCGCCCACAGGGTTCGGCTCGAATTTTCGCTCATGTGCGGTAGTGGCCGTTGATGCTGACGTAATCGTGACTCAGATCGCAGGTCCAGACGGTGGCGGGCGCATCACCCATGCCTAGATCGAGCGTGACTGTGACCTCCGCACTGGCGGCGATCAAGTTGGCTTGTGTTTCGTCGTAGCGGAGCGGCGTTCCGTCTTGGACGAGTTGCAGGCCACCTTTCGGGTCTTTTTCGCCCGCCTCATACCAGAGCGCGATTTTTGCCGGATCGATCTCGACACCCGCGCGTCCGGCGGCCATCAGGATACGTCCCCAATTCGCGTCGCCACCATAAAAAGCCGTCTTGACCAGTGGCGAAATGGCGATCGTGTTGGCGATCTGATGGGCGTGCTCGCGGGTATCAGCGCCCACGACATGCAGCGTAATGAACTTGGTGACGCCTTCACCATCGCGCACGATGCCCTGCGCCAACTGCTTGCACACGCGATACAACGCGCCCGTGAAGCCGAAACGCGAGGGATCCGCTCCGATTTTGACGCCGCTCGTACCGCTCGCCAGCGCCAGCAAGGTATCATTGGTGCTCATATCGCCATCGATCACGATCCGGTTGAAGGTAGAATTGGCGGCTTGCCGTAACGCCTTTTGAAGGACGCTTTGCTCAATATCGGCATCAGTGGCAATCACAGCCAGCATCGTCGCCATGTTCGGCGCGATCATGCCCGCGCCCTTCGCCATTCCGACGATCGTATAGCCGTTGATGGTGATGCTGGCCGTTTTGGGTTTGGTATCCGTCGTCATGATCGCGCGCGCGGCGTCCATCCAGCCATCGGCGCGGAGTGATTTTGCCGCCTTGGGGATATGCGCCTGGAACTTGGCGATCGGAAGCTGCACGCCGATCACACCCGTAGACATGACGAGCACCTCGTCGGGGGCGCAGCCGATCGATTCTGCGGCCCAGGCCGCCGTTTGCTCGGCGTTGCGCATCCCCTCATCGCCCGTGCAGGCATTGGCGCACGCGGCATTGATCAGCACCGCGCGAATCCGCTCCGGGTGATCTTCCAGGCGGGCGCGATCGAGGATCACGGGCGCGGCCTGGACGCGGTTGGTGGTGAAGATGCCCGCCGCCACGCACGACTTATCCGCCGCGATCAGGGTTAGATCGGGCGCGGGCTGTTTGCGGAGTCCCGCATCGACGCTGCCGACTCGGAAGCCGAGTACGGAGGCGATCGTGGTCGAAACGTCGGAGGTGTTCATGGTGGAGTCGGTCATCGCGGCTTTTCTGTTCCTTGTTGTGAGCGCATTAGAGTCCCAGATTGGCGGCGGCGCGGGCTTCGAGTGCGGGCGGCAGCCGTTTATAGAGTGTACTGGCAGGCGATAATTTCAGGAAGACATCGCGCACGAAAACGAAGCGCGTGGGCGACGTATCCCACAAATAAGTCGCGGGTCGGTTCTGATCGAGCGGCCACAACCAAGCGCGTTCATCTTTGACCGAATGCACATAGTAGCGCACAGTCTCGGCCAAATCTTCGCCGGGTGCGGTGCTGACATCACGTGAGTCTACCGGGAGCGTTTCCCAATTGCCAGTTTGCATCACCGATCCTTGCTGGCGCGGATGCGTCCAGTTCTCACCGACTTTGCACCAATCGAGGCCGGGCTTGCTGCACCAGATCGTCTCAAACGGCCAGCCGCGATATTCGTTCGAGGCGTGCGTGACCTCGTGGATCAAAATCCGATACAGGACGGATAAATCGCCGCCCGGTTCACCGATGCGGAGCCAGCCATCGCCAAAGCCGCCGCCGCCCGGATTGCGATCGATCCAAAAGTTGATCGGTTTCGCGGCGAATAGACCGTACCAATTGACGCCAAGTTCGGTGAAGGTTTGGCGCAGCGTTTCGAGTTCATCCTGGCTCAACGGGCGACTGTTGCCTTTCGGATCGGATTCGATCAGGTTCAGGCCAAAGGTCGTGCGCAGTTCAGCAACGGCTGCCGCATGGTTGAAATTGGGTGAGTGATTCACGCGAAACATGAGAACCTCCTTCGATTTCCCCGAATAGGCGACCATATTCGGGTCATAGGCGTTAAGCTAAGGAACGGCGGCGGTTATTGTCGGGTTTTGTGAAATCTAGTGGACGGACGAGGCAAGCCTCGTCCCTACCCCAGACGCCGTTTTTGTAGGGACGAGGCCCGCCTCGTCCGTTTCACAATGATGACCCCTCGCACCGTCTCCCCTTAGCTTCACGTCTATGACCACATCGAGTCGCCCGCTGGTTATAGTCACGGCACGACGAATTACTTCCGAAAATGGGGCTTATCAGGAGTAATCCCGGCGCTCTCGCTTCGGGAGCGCGTCGGAAAAAAAGAGACCAGCGATTTCGCTTATTCACGCGAAATCGCTGGTCTCCTAGCGTTTCCTGAACAGCATGACGCTGTGCAATTAGCTGGTGGGCGTTGCGGTTGGAGCGGTGCTGTTGATATTCACGCCGAGTATCTTCCAGATGCTGCCATCTTTTTGCAAACTGACGTACACATATTTTGAGCCGTCGCTAAATGACGCCGTGCCATTGGCTGTGGCTTGCGTATCGCCAACCTGAATATTCGCAAACTGATAGGCGCTCGGAAGCCACCCGTTACCCTCGAACAGCTTCTGCATCCCGTCACTGCTGCCACCAAAACTGGCTTGCTGCGACGGGTGAATCATCGCGTAGGCTTTGTTGAAGTCTTTGGCAACGACGGCGGTCATGAAATCATTGTTGGCCGAAATCGGCGCGGCCAGTGTATTGATTGCGCTTGAGATCGCCGGACCCGCGATAACAAACGCGAGGCCGCCGCAAACGAGACAAGCGACGATGAGAACGATTACGACGGTGAGAATGCGTCTGCCGCCGCGATTGGCTGTGGTGGTGTTCATCAATTTTCTCCTGTAGCGATTATGCGAGTACGAAAGGTTTCAATAACCTAGTGTGCCAATGCCGATTGTGTCGGGCGAGTAGGCTTGATCAGGACGAGTTCAGTATGCCGAAATTCGCTCGCTTCCCCGGTCTCGCCATCGATCGTGACGAAATACCGATAATCTTCTAGCAATGCGCCGTTTATACGATCGCCGTTGCGCAGCCGAACCTGTGTAATTTCGCCGCTGCGTCCGTCGGGAATTTCCACGCGATCACCAAAATAGAAGAGTGAAGTCATTTCAATTTACTTTCGTTGAGGGTCACTAGCACACCTCGGTTTGATTTGCCCATTATATCCCAGTTATGTTTGGCGCGCCGCTATCGTTCAGGGTAGATGCAAAGTCCCAAAACGAGTGGGAGAGCACTCAACCTCCGACCCCTTCCACCTGCCGAGCTTGAACAGTTGGCAGGTGGCAAACGTAGCACTGATGAGCTATGGGGTGATGAAAACGGAAGGCTGTCAGAAGCAAAAGGTGGTGCGGCAGATGTGGGGACACGCGCAAGTGAAGAGTGCGACGCGGCGGATACGGCGGTTTTTGGACAACGCGCATTTTCCAATGGAAGGGTTTTAGACCGAAAATCGTGTGTGAAGGCAAGCACGGCATCTTGTCCGCCCCGCCGATTCCCGCTCACCCGCCGCTGGCTTTTCGGTGACGGCTTTTTCAGCCCATCGCTCGATGGTGGTTTCCCGCTGTTCTGGCTGTTCTTTGCCAGTTGTTCTTCCAAACGCTGAATGTGTCTTTCCAACCCCTCAGTTTTCGCCACCACCCATGCCACCACCGCCCCTTCACCGTCCGGGTACACCGCATGTAGCTCTTCAAGTAGCATGTGCTTCGCCTGTTCCATGTCGCTCATTATCTCCTGCCCACGTCTCTTGTCAACTCCTCCCTTTCACCCCTGAGCAGTTACGAATGGGAATAGTGCTAGACTCATGACACGTGTTGATTTCACAAAGCTGCGGGATGAGCGAACACTGATCGCGTTTGAATACATGGGCGCAGAATACGATGAGAACGGGGCTTCCCTTCCATATACGGTATTTTGACTGGCTAATATCATTCCAATGGCAAGACTCAGCTTCAGCACGATGGGTGTGAAGATAAGCGATTAATCGAAACACAAACGAAAGTCAAAAGGAACTGCGATTCCCTAGCGCTTGCAGCATATTGCATGGAGAATTTATGGGCAACTTGTTTATTGGGACATCGGGATTCAGCTATAGTGATTGGAAAGAATTATTCTATCCGAAAGGTCTCCCTCAAAGAAAATGGCTGGCCTTTTATGCTCAGCACTATGACACAGTCGAGATCAACGCCACTTATTACCGTTATTTTGCACGGACGGTATTCGCGCGATGGCGAGACGAAACACCCGATGCGTTCCGATTCACCCTTAAAGGGCCAAAAGAAATCACGCACGTTAAGCGATTGCAAGATATTGATAGTGAACTTGCTCGCTTCATTGATAGCACACAAGACTTAAAACCAAAGCTTTCCTCGCTGCTTTGGCAATTCCCGTATAGTTTCAAATATGACAACGAAACAAAAGAAACCCTGGCTGCATTTTTGCAAAAGCTTCCAGATGATACAAAACAAGCAATTGAGTTTCGTCATAAATCATGGTTCAACGAAGATGTTTATGCCCTTTTGAATACGCATGGCGCAGGCTTTGTGGTAAATGATTCCAGCCGATTTCCTGCCGCGGAAGTCATAACAGGAAGCTTTGTGTATCTTCGCTTTCACGGACCGGCTCAACTTTACGCCTCTAGCTATAGCTTGGAAGCGTTAAAAGTGTGGGCCACCAAAATAAGAGCATGGCTCACGCAATTTGACGTTTATGGCTACTTCAATAATGACTATGGCGGGCGCGCCATTCGGAATTCTATTGAACTCATTGACTTGGTTAACATTTTTGAATAACTATCCAAACACATTGGCTACACCAGAGATGTAAACAATTTTCGCGCAGTACCAAAGTATTGTGATCTATTGGTCCAGATAGCCTGTCAACATGTAGCCAGCCTTACCTATACACATCGGCCACATGCTGTGGTACCCCGTCGTGTGTGCCGCAGCTAGAAAAAGCTTTCGCGGCAACTAAGGCCATTCCAGAGAAATAACGACACCTCAACATAAAGGAGCAATCCGTACAAACCATTTACCCAGGCCCGGCAGGCGTTGAAAACGAGACTCCAAGGCCGTCATGGCGTGCTGGGTGAGTTTGACACCGGTCGGATAGGTACGGTCAATGAACTTCACGACAGGCGACAAGCGGTTATAGGTCATGGTGGCAGCGAAACGTAGAACGGTCTGACGGCAATCGAGCAGTGCGCCATTCCAATGCTGCTCAAGCACTCCCCACACGCGCTCAATGGGATTGTATTTACTGTGATAAGGCGGATAGTA